>JAGVGO010000262.1 GCA_020057085.1 Planctomycetota bacterium
ACTCTCTGCATAAGGCTTCGCACCTTATCGCCCACAAACTGGCTGAAAGTGCTGTTGTGATCGGCGATTTGTCGCAAAGGCAAATGGTAGAGAAGTCCGATAACAAATACAAGAACCGAACTGTTTTCAACGAATGGGGACTCTACTCGTTTGTGCAGATGTTAGCTTACAAGCTTGCCTCACAAGGTAAACAATTATTCAAGATTTCCGAGCGGGATACCAGCAAAGAATGCCATCAGTGCCATCATAAGCAGGATATGCCGTTGTGGAAACGCATTTACCGGTGTCCTCAATGTGGCCTGGTTATGGGCCGCGACGAAAACAGTGCGCTCAATATCCTTGAGCGGTTCCTTGCCCGGCAGGGGCCATACACGTTGTCCTCAACGTGCGGTGTGTCTGGGTAACCAGAAAATCAAATTTTGACTACTTTTGTCCATATTTTGAAAGGCAGCTTTTCCATGAAGAATCTGTACATCATACTCGTTTGCACGTTGTTCTGTTGTTGCCTGGCTTCCTGTGGCTCCACGCAGAAAGTGGAGAGCAAGGGCGAAAGCAATTTTACCCTCGGTGTACGTGCTATGGAGAGCAATGATTACACTGCGGCCGCCGACTATCTGGAAAAGGCGGTAAAAGAGAAACCTAACGACTGGGAACCGTTGGTCAAGTTAGGCGATACTTATGTCAAACTGAATCGGCCGGAAAACGCCAAAGAGGCATACACCAAGGTCACCCAAATTGTGGCCAAGCAAAGCGAAAATGAAAATGCCAAAGTGAGCCTGCCGCTCTTGTTGGCCGGAGGTCAGGCACATCTCTATCTGCAAGATTATTACAAAGCGTTTTATTGTTTCCGCGAGGCGGTCAAGAAAAAATCGAGCGATTATGATGCCAATTGGGGTGCAGGCTATTGTAAATTCCAGCTCGAAGTTTACCAGGAAGCAAAGCTGTTTTTTGAGGTGTGCCATGAACTGCAGCCGGAAAATTTAGACGTCATGTTCTATCTGGCGCGCAGCACGCAGAAGGCCGAGCGCGGCGTGACCAAGAAAGTGGTGGAATGGTACGAAAAAAACGCAGTAGCGGGTCCCAAAGAAGCCTCACTATATTTAGGCGACATTTACCGGCATAGCGATTATGCCAATCGCGCCATGGAACAGTACGAACATTACTTGAGCAAAGGCGGTACTCTTGACAAGCATACAGCAGAATGGTTGGAGCAGCAGAAAGCAAAAATTGCAGAACAGGGAAAAAAGGAAAATGCCGCCACAGTGGCCAAAATGGCAGACAATACTGTAGTGGAAACAGCACCAGTCAAAACAGCACCGGTCAAAGAAACGCTCAAAGTATGCCCCAAATGTGGCAGGCTTGGCGACAAAAATGCCGAAATATGTGAATTTGATGGCGAAACCTTGAGCGAATTGAAATAGAAATGGCATGCCGTCAATCATTGGAGCAGGAGGGTTCGGTTTCCTCTGAGTCTCCGCTTCGACTCGAGGACAAGGACCTCTTCGAGACCTGCCAGGCCGAACCTGACTAAAAATACGATTTTATCGCCAGGGCGAGTCGCCCTGCCAAATCAGGAGTAAATCAGAGTGGACAAAGACAGTGAGTTATGCAAATCTCTCAAAGATATGCTCCGCCTGTTTTGCCAACAACACAAACTGAAAGAGGTGGCTGCTTCTGCCGATTTTGTGCGGCTTCCTGGATGTGAACAGGGCAAGATAGTTGAAATGTTACATATGTTCTACAGTGTGCCTACCCCACAGCAAAAAGATTTTACAATTATTGCTACCCTGGGAAGACTACTGTTCGCCAGCGGCCAATACCAGGAGGCGGCATCTTTTTTCCAACAAGCCACCATCTGTGCACCGACTACTGCCGACAAAGCGTTGGCTTATTACAACCAATATGTCAATTTTCTTGAATTGCATAGTTACGATAACGCAAATGCTTCTTATCGTGAGGCTTTATCTCTGTCGCCAGAGCGTTTCGCCTTGTTCGACACGCAAAAATATATACCACTACAGATTCTCGGAGCCGGCACTTTGGGCACAGCATTTTTATGCCAAACCGCGGCGCAGGAAGAAGTGGTGGTAAAGAGTTTGCTATCTCCAACCGGAGTGGAAGATTGCGAAGTCATCGAATTTGTACTTGCGCAATCGGCCAAATTGGCTAAACTGGACTCACCTTATCTGGTGAGCGTCAAAGATTGTGGTTATGCCGATCCCGGTGAGATGCGCGACGACCGAATAATACGCGCACGGCGTGCGCCTTATCTGGTAATGGAATATTTCCCCGCCCCTACTCTTGACCTGTGGATTCAAAGTAGTGGTCGCTTCTTGCTGGAAAAAGGATTGCGTGTGGCGTGGGCACTTAGCCAGGGCATGCGTTATGCACACGACGCGGATATCTTGCACCGCGATCTCAAACCTATGAATATCTTGTATCGCGAAGGACTGCCCGGCGATGTCAAAATGGGTGATACCACCGCTATCATTGCCAAGACGCTGGGATTTAATGTCAAAATTATGAATTTTGGTCTGGCGCTACCGCGGCCGGTCGCTATCGAGATAGCGCACAAAGTGAACACCACGGCGCAAAAAACCATCATCGCCGAAGGTATTGCCGGCACATGGAATTATGCCGCGCCGGAACAGAAAGGAGAAGAAATCGATAATGTAGTCTGGCCGGTAGACAAATACAGCGATATTTTCGCCTATGGGCGTATTCTCAAGCTCATTTTTTTTGGCAGGCTTGCGCCGCACCCCAAGGAAGAACGGAACCTCCCCAGCCCAGTTATGGATCTCATCGGCGACTGTGTGGCCGAGCTGCCCGCGCATCGCCCTGGTTCTTTTGCCGAGATCGGTGAACGGCTGGAAGAGATTGCACAAGGCTTACAATTGTCGTTGCCGGCATTTACCGGCGCTATTTTTCCTGAACGGCCGCCCCTGGAAGCAAACGATACGGAGCATAACGCCGCAGTTCTTCCCCCAGCAAGCCTCAAAAAGGCTACCGAACGTACGTCGCGCATCGAAGTAAAAATCAAACTGGAAAAAAACCTGTTGCGGCTTCAGGGTAGCGGCGAGATACGCCGGTTTGTCTGGATAACACGTGGCGAGTGGGGTCAGGAACAATGGCAAGAGTGGACGCGCAAGCTGCAGATCGAAGGCTATTACCCTCTCGATGAGCAGGTACTCAAGTTGGCTGTAGAGCAGGAAAAGGCCGCCTATGCCCAGCACCGTCAACACGTGGATGAACAGAAAGAAACCATCATCTCAGCGGAAAAAGGTTTTCTTTACCAGGACGCTCTTGGCCTCTTGTCCGAGTTGCAAAACGAAGGTTTCTGGGACAAAGAACTGGCACAGTGGGAAGCAAGGCTGCGCCAACAGGTAGAAACACTGCAAGAATCCCGCACGGCCGGTTTGCAAATATGGCGTGAAACAAAAAACGCGGCTCAGGCGATTTCCCATCTGCAAACGGCTATGCGACTCAATCCTACCGATCAGGAAGTGGGCCAGGCATGCCGGGAAGCAGAACAAGAAATTTCTCTGTGGCGACAAAAACAATACCAAAACGCCCCATGGGCTAGCACCATGGTGGAAAACTCCGGCCTACCGGAAAAATGGCTGGAACACGTAATTTATCGTATTGCTGACAAGGCGCTGCTTGACATGTCTGCGACAACCTGGCAAGAAATGACCTACGATGAGCAAACCAAGTACGCCAGCGCTTACCAGCAAGCGTATGCCAAATATCTCGGCGTTGACATAGAGAAAAACTTTGATATGTTCGGTGTGCGTTTCACTCTGATCCTGGTACCACCAGGCAGGTTCTGGATGGGCTCTCCCGAAAGTGAGCAGGGACGCTACAAAGACGAAAAACGGCATTGTGTTACGCTGACACGCCCTTTTTACTTGCAAAACTGCGAAGTCACCCAGGCGCAGTGGCGGGCAGTCATCGGTGACAACCCTTCCTACTTCAAAGATATCAGCCAGAATGCGCCGGTGGAAAGTGTGTCGTGGGAAGATTGCCATAGATTTTGCAAAAAAGTGGGCATGCGCTTGCCGAGCGAGGCCGAATGGGAATACGCCTGCCGCTCCGGTACTACCGGCATGAGCTATATCGGCGATTTCGAGATCAAAGACGCCGACAAAGCGCCGGTACTCGACAAAATCGCCTGGTACGGCGGCAACAAGACGCACCCCGTTGGCCAGAAAAAATCCAATGCGTTTGGCCTCTACGATATGCTGGGCAACGTGTGGGAATGGTGCCAGGATTGGCACGAAGAATATTCCGGCGAAGAGCAAAGCGACCCGGCCGGCCCGGCTAGTGGCAGCGAACGTGTGGTGCGTGGCGGCTATCGTGATCAGAATATCTGGTATTGCCGTTCGGCCTATCGCCGCAGCAATCTGCCCGGTCACCGTGGCTACTATGTCGGCCTGCGTTTGGCCAAAACCATTGCGAGCTAGCAGACAGGGGCTACCCGTCCCCCATGCCAGTCGCCTAAAACTCCAGCAAGGCAAACACCAGATGCGTGAGCAGTACAAAAAGCGTGCCCCAGATGACTGCGCCGGTAATGTCTCTGCTGATTTCCTGCGTAGACGATTTGGCACGCATGCCGATGGCGTAACAAATGTTGGCAAGGCCGAATCCGCACACCAGTTGTTTGTAAATGACCCAATGAGTTCCTTGAAAAGCCCAGCTATTGCCCTGGCGCAAAAAACCGTGAAAGATAGCATCGGCGAATACGGCATTGTGTTGCGGATGCATCATGAGAAAGACCAAAAGTGCCACCGTACGCGCCAGAAAAAAAGCGATGAAAGTGAGCAACGGCAGCCCGATGAGAAAGGCGTAAGTGAGGCCGGTTTGCAGATAGCAGGAAGGGGAAGCGCCCAGCGAACGCATGGCATCTACTTCCTGCAGGTATACGCGGTTACCGACATCGGAGGTGGCTGCCGCTCCACAACGCGCTGCCACCAGCACGGCGGTAAAGATAGGAATGATTATGCGATAAAGGCCGTAGCCGAGAGCTGCCAGCACATCTTCGGTAATGAGTGGCTTGGTGAACTGACTGTAGGGTAAAAATTTGAAAGTGAAGTAAGCACCGACAAAGCCGATAATCAGTGCAGCCATGCCAATATAGACAAAAGAAGAAACAAAGGCAAGCAGTCTGCCATAATGCAGCAAAAAACGCCCGCCCCATTTCGGGCTTTTCCAGTATGGCAGGAGCCGGGCGAGGGCCAGCAAAAAATACCACAAGAAACGTCCGCTGACAGATGTCGTGGCGGCGAGAAAAGCGGCTATGCTATGGCGCACACGGGGCAATAGGGGTAGCCCGGCGGGCGGTAAGCTGGCCACTGGTATCTCCTCTCTTTGCACGCGCTCCAGCAATTCGCCGGCCGTCACTTCCTGGATGGTCTTGGCATGAGAATCGAGAAAGAGAATGCGGTCAACAAAGGGCAGAAAATCTTCATACTGATGCGTGACGACGATACTGCTTTTTTTGGCAAAGGCCTCATGTGTGTTACGGATGAGGCCGGCCACCTTACGGGCCATTGGCACATCGAGCCCAGACGTCGGTTCGTCATAGATGAGAATTTCCGGGTTATACGCCAGCGTACGGGCGATCGCCATGCGCCGTTTCTGGCCGCCACTGGCATGACGGACAATCAGGTTGGAAGGTAAGTCCAGTTTTTGTTGGAGCCGTAAGGCAATGCTTTCTCTTTGTTCCCGAGGTATCTGAAAAGGGCTGTGGGCAAAGGCAAAATCGAGATTTTGCGGCAGCGAATAATTATCCATCAGCCCATAATCTTGAAATACAATGCCAATGGGCAGCGCCTTGCCACTGAAAGTCGGCAGTCGTACCAAGATTTCTTTGCCGCCCACCCGCACCGAACCGGATATGGCAAAATGCGGCGTAGCGTGGTCAATGAGCGCGGCAAGAATTTTCATGAATACCGTTTTGCCGGAACCACTACGCCCCACCAGCAGCGTAATTTCACCGGCATAAATCTCGATATTGACATCTTGCAGCAGAACTTTTTCGTCGCTCCTCACAGTGAGATGGGAGACGGTGATGAGCGGTACCTTCATTCGTAAATCCCCGAAAATCTTTTATGATGCTTACCCTGCACTGGTCGGCCAGGAGTTACAGCGATACAGTAACGATCTTTGAACAAGACCTGTTTTCTCAATACTTCCGCCAGTTCTGAGCTGATCTCCTTGCCGTTCTGGCCGAGCAGAATGCGATTGACCATGCGTACCAGATAAGGTTCCAGTTGCTGTGCCAGTTCGTTCAATTTTTGTTGCAGCGTCTGAGATTTCCATTTCTGCTGCCATTCGGCCACAATTTCCTGCTCATTTTGCGCATAAAATTTTCTTGCTAAATTTTTGGCGAAATCCAACAGTTCCTCATCTTCAAGTAACTTTTGCAATATTTGGCGCAGCGATTCTTTGATTTTAGGGTCTTGGCTGGCTTGATGCAGAATACGCGCCGGTACTTTCTCAAGACTGCTTTGGTGTTTTTTCAGGATCGCCACAACTTCGTTTTTGCAATATTTTTCAAGCCGCTTGCGCACCTGGTCTTTTTCGACACCTGGCAATGTCTGGTAAATCCACAGCCACACCAGCTCACCTTTCGGCAGTTTCTTCCATAGTTCCTCAGCCACCGGCTCCAGTTCTTTTTTCGCCTCAGCCGCGGCAATCGGCCACAAGATTTTTTCGAGCAAAGGCATGAGTTCCTGTTGGAAGTATTTCTTTTTTAGCCGTTGCCCATGTTGTTCCAATTCTTGCCGGTGGCTATCTAAAAAAGTGGCAAAATTTTTCTTGAGAATGCGGTAACTGTCCTGCAGTAACTCATTCAACAAAGGCAATACCAACGCGCGTAGTTCCTCGATGTGCAACTGCAGATACTCGGCCGCGTCTTTCTGAATCTGGGCACGTCTTGCCGGTGGTAACAGGGTGGCAATGATCCAACGTGAGTTGAGCGGTTCTTTTACCAGAGTAAACGAACTTTCCTGGCCGATCATTTTGGCAAATTGCGGGTAAAGACGTGCAGCGACCACCCACACACCGCTTTCAGCCTCTTCTTTTTTGGCATAGACCACACCTATTTCCTGGCGGCTATGGCCGTTATTTTTACTGGTTTGATCGTTTTTCCAGTACAATTTGTCACCGGCTTTGATAGCGACCCAATCGCTAAAACGGATTTCCACATCGAACGGATCGAGCAGATAGAGAAATTCCCCGCTGCGATCTTTGCACCAATCGTCTGGCGAGACATCGCCGAAATGTTTTTGCAAACTTCGATAACAGGCCGGCCACTTTCTCTCCAACGACAGCAAAATGCCTGCCGCCATGCACCATATGGCAACGCCTACAGCGACCTGGATGTAAAAGAGTCGAGTTGTTTTCATAGTTCCATGTTCCATGTCCTGGGACCAAGCCGGATGGGTGGCTTCTATGTTGTCACGGCAAGTTTCTTATTGAGCTCGGCCATTCTGCGTGCCAGCACACGTGCTCTGTCGTACAGAGCAAGCTCAGTCGCCAACTGGTACGCTTTCTGGCACATCTTGATCGCTTCCTGGTATTGTTCCCCCACCTCGAAGCAGATTGCCTCCGCCTCATAAGCCTGCATCGGGGCAAGACGATCAGCGAATACGGCGGCCAACTCTCGCATTTTATCGTAACAGTCAATGGCCGCTGTCAAGTTGCCTGTCTGATTGTGGATAAGCGCCTGCCTCTGCCAGATGAACAGTTTGCCGGTGCGATTTTCCAGTTTATCGGCAAGTGGCAGCATCTGTTCGTAGTAATCCTGGGCCGCGGTCAGTTTATTCTGCCGCACGTGGAACGCTGCAAGCCATCGTATACTGTTGTAAGCTTCCTCAAAAAAACCATAATCCTGTGCAATTCGTAGCGCCAGTTTACCCATTTCCAAAGCCGCTTCCGGCATATTGCTATCTTCGTACACCTGTGCCAGCGTGTAGGCCACATGTCGCCTGTCTATAGGGTTGTCTATCTGCAAGATGGCATGCCACCATTTACTGGCCGCTTCCCTGGTTTTTGCCATATCAACGGCAGCATAATGGCGTGCGACCGTTTCCCAGAATTTGAGCTGCTGCTCAAATGTAAGCTGTGGAAAATGTTTGATCACCAGTTCCTCTACGCGGTAATAAATATTGCACATCTTGCGCTGGGACAACCTGGCAAAAAATTCCAAGAGAGCATTCAGTGCCAGTTCTTTTTGTTGCAGGAAAAGCGACTCTTTTTGTTGCAGCAGAAACTGGCACAATCGTGCCGTTTTGTTGTCCCATGTATCTTGCGTGTCAGCGGTGGTAGGGCGTAGCTCTTCGAGTAAGCAGAGTGCCTCGGCCACTATCTGTGGGCCATTGCTGAGTTCCTGCAGCAGTGTCAGCATCTCGCCCAGATGATCTTTGAGCGCGCACATGACAGCTGTCCATATCATGGTGTGGTAATGATGCAGATAGTCATTATTTTTGAGCAAGTCTCCGAGTTTGCCACTCTTTTGCAAAGACTTGGCCCACAAAAAATCCTTGACGATTGGCAGGGCAAATGCCAGACTTTCTTTACCTTCGGCGGTACGCCGATATTCGAATATGCCATGACGCACGCCTTCGTGCCATACAGTCTGCGGCAAATTGGCGTTCGTCAGGTATGCTTCTGCGTACGCCACAGGAATCGGATAGTTTTCGCTCAACAACGGCAATAATGCTTCTACCGCCTGCCCAAGCAGTGGGCGCTCCCATAGATGTTGGCCAAGATAGTTATTGAGTATTTCGTCGGGTCTGATCTGTGGTGGGATACGCCAGCCACGCGCCCCGGCAGTGAGCAACCTCAGCCATACTGGCTGCTGGCGCAACCGTTCCTGCAGCGACTCGTGCAAATCGCCAAAATTGTTGGCCAACTTGCTGTCGGGAATCTTCTGGTACTGTTGGTATATGGCGGTTATTGTCTGCTGGTTGAGCGGTGCGGTTGTCAAGGCAAAGGGCATCTCTTTGCATACCTGCAGTTGAGGCCTGTATAAAAACCGCAATGGCAGCAGGAGTGGGTCGTTTTTCAACAGCAGTTGTAAAATGTCGTAGTCGCACACCATCAGCAACCGTAGTCCGCTCTGTGGATGACCGTAGATTTGCAAAAATTCCTGCAGATACGCAAAACAATTGGTGAGATTGGGATGTTCTTCGATTTTAGGCAAAATGAGAATGCACCGTTTGCCTTCGGCAATAGGTACTAACGGAATGACATTGCGGAAAGTTTTGGCGCCGACATCCTGGGCTTCTTGAATGATGACAATGTGACCACGCCGCTGCCATTCCTGTGCCATATGACAAACCAGATTCAGTTTGCCAGTACCGCGCCGGGAGCAAATCAGTGCGGCGCTGGCCGATTTGCTCAAGATAAAGTTGTGCAGTTCGCCTACCAGTTCCTCGTTCGGCAGATAGGCAAGCGGCTGATAGCGGCCACTCTGCTCTTGTCGAGCGATATATCTTTCTGTCTGATAAACAGCATAGCGAGCACGACCGCTATTGTCTTGCATGCTGGGAAACGAAGTGCGGAGCGCAGTTTCCGTATAACCTGGGAGTGTTGCTTTAGGCCACAGTAGGCGGCGAAATTCGCTGTGAAACATCACCTCATCTTTGCTGATTTCGCCGTCCCACATCCAGAAAGTGCCCGCCATGTCGAGCAGAAAAAAAGGAAACAGATCAAGGGTGCTGTCGCCCGTGGTCAGTGTCACGTGCCCGTGCGTTGCAGCTACCAGGTCGCCGACTTTGGCCGAGGTGAAGCTATAGGCAGACACATTGCGTAACGGATTGGCACCCTGCAAACTACACAGAGTTTTTCCTACTTCATCGGATGCCAGAGATAGTGACCAATCACTTGCGTATATGGGTCTGGCGCCCTCACTTAACGCCAGCATTATTTGCACGCACGCATCTTCATCCCACATGCCATAGGTAACTCCTTCAGTCAATAAAACATGCCACAGAGGAATTTCCTGACCGGCCAATGTGACGCGGGTAGTAGTCCAGTTATGGTGGGCTTGGGCAATGGCAGAAGATACCCTGCTTTCCCGTTTTAGCGCCACCAGTTTACCTAACAAATCAGCCCAGTCAGTCATGTGGTAATGCGGCAACAAGGTCAGACTCTGAGGCCCTTGCAGATAGTCACCTACCAGCAGCAAGGTAATGTATTGCAGCATATCGTGGCAAAATTGCCGTGTCCACACTACGCACTGGTGACCGGCGGGTTTTTCTGCAAAAAACAGTTGCCAGCGGTGGGCAAGAGGATAGGGGCCGTTTTCACTGAAGGTTTGTGAGATTTCTCTGGCATGCATACAAGTTTACTCCTGTGCAAGATTATTTTGCCGGTGTTTGCGCTGTTGTTTGCCGGTTTGTTTCTGACATACTCTGCACAACACCTGCATTTCCGATTGCTGCGGCACTTTTTTCCAACAGCCCCAGTTGTCAAAATATTCCTCCACCACGATCTTGCCGGACTTGATGACGATTTTACCTACCGCACTCCGACAGACGACACATTTGCTATCCACTTTACGCCAGTATGAACTCATAAAATCTCCATTAGGAGGCTTCCTCACGTTCCTCCTGCAATTTGATTACTACAACCTTGCCATCCGCCTGCAAGACGTGGTCTGCCGACGGCAACACTTCTTGCTGATCTTTGCCTTTGTAAGCCAAAACTTTTACTTTAAGCTCAGCCTCAGCTTGGGCCACAGTCTTGCCGGCCAGTTTACTGTTGACCTGCAGATGTGTAACTTTCATGCTGTGTCCCTGGATGGTAAGGTTGGCTTGCGGCGTCTCCAGCTCAAGGGCTTGCGATACGAATACCGGTGCTGCGGCATAGGAGGTCGAAATAGCCGTAAGATGGAATTGTGTTGACATCTTGTTGGCGATAGTATCGTCAAAAATACGTACCACCACATGCAGATCCGGTTTCAGTGTACGTACGTTCAGGGCGCAGTCAATATTGGTCATATCGTCACTGGTAGCACAAATCACGGCGCGTGCCATTTTTACATTGGCACGCTCCAAGACCGATTTGATACGCACGTTGCCTATGATGATGGGCACTTTGCGTTCGAGTAGTTCCTGGACAAACTGATCATGCTCATCCTGCTCCACACCGACTACCAGTTCGCCCATGCGCAAAAGTTCATTGATGATGCGGTAACCGACCTTACCCACGCCACAGACGACAATGTGATTTTGATAAGTAGATGCGATCATGTTCCACCACTCCTGCAACTGATTTCGTTTACCCAATAGAATATTGAAGAGAATCGAAATACCATCGGCGATCAGGTAGATACCGATTATAGGTGAGATGTAAAAATAAATTTGTATATACCAGGGGAAAGGGAATTGTACAAGATGTTCAAAAAACACCGCCGCAAAGGCAACCATAATTGCATCGGCTAAGGGCAGTTGTTTGCCATAGGCAACCAGATAGCCGCCGCCAAGCATCATCAACAAAACAAGAAATATAGGCGTTTTGAATTGTTTAAAGATGGCCACACATAGCCTGAGCCGGCGACGCAATATATCTTTGTTCTTAGTTTCCATTTTAGTCTCTCTCTTCCTTAAGTTTTAACGACTCCAGGCGAGAAGTCCCCCGCCTCAAGAGCGTGATCGGTTTGCCCACAAGGGCAAATGCCTTGCTATGCAAGGCAAGAGAACGCTCTAGGCGGGGGATGAATCGCCGCCTTTTTTGCTTGCAAAAAAGGCAGTGTTTATGTGAACATAAACTGTTTTTGGCAAAACAGACCTAACAATTCAGCATTATGCCATCACCACCCAATTGTTATTGCGACACACCAGGCTCAAGGCATTCACCGAAATCTGCTTATACTTGTCCGATATTTGCAGGTAATTGCCAGCTAGATCTTGCACATAAACGTAATTTCCGGTAAATCCCGAAATAAAGCCCAGCTTGTTCATCGAGGGAAGAGCAACCTTATCCCACAAACACCATAGCAATCCTTTGTGGTGGATTGCCTTCGTATTCTTCTCATTGCGTTTGGCACTGATATTAGGTGTCTTTCTGCCTTTGCGCGGTATTTCTTCATGCAAAGATCGCTTCTTCTTGCGTACCTGCCTGGTGTAATATAGATTGTCGCTATATTCTATGGGTTTGTTCGCTGCTATGGCTATCGCATCGGCAATATGCGATTTCTCCAGCTTCCATTCGTTACGTTGCCGTCTGGTGGTGAAGCCATAACTATAGCGAGTTGGCGCAATCCCTTGCAATTTCGGCACTAAATGGTCTTTGAGTACATTCATAAACACCGTGGCCTTGAAGTCCTTTATCTTGGGCGCTCGCTTGCCCGTAAACTTCTTATAACTTTCGTTGCCCTTGGCCTCATTGTGTGCCTCACAGCTACATACCAGATTGCTCGGCTTATCCGTACCGCCTTTGCTGCGCGGTATTACATGGTCTACTTGTAAACGCTTGTTACAAGGTATATCAGGCCGAAGTTTGGCATAACGACAGGTGTATTTGTCTCTCTGAAGGACATATTCCCTCACGCTATCGTAGCCGCTTTGCTCGCCCTCCTGGTACTCTTTTCCTTCTATTTCAGGATTCATCAGCGCCTGGACATCAAACTGGCCAACTTCCACCACAATCTCTTTGACAGGCAAGATGCTGCTTACCTTTTGCGCCAGATGGTAGTGTGCTTCTACTCTTGCTTTGATGCTGGGCGGCAACCAGGCTTTGCGTCTTCTTCGATTCTCAAAGCGTGCAGCACGGTACCTCGTCTTTCTGTTTCGTCGTGCCCTTCGCAAACTCTTTCGCGCGGTCATGTTCGCCGTTATATCTTCTCGCAGGTCCACCTCTTCCCGATACAACACTCTCCCTTCCTTGGTCGTCACGGCGATCCCCACATGCTTACTTCCGGCATCTATGCCCATGACGCTTTCTTGCTTATAGCCACTGCTGCCGAATACAAGCTGAATGGTAAACGGCTCGTAGCGATAAATTTTGGCTTTGCCGCTTTTGAGAAGTAGCCTGGCCTTTCTAGGCTTACAAGGAATCAGTGGCTTACCATGTTTGTTTTGTACGTATACGATATTATTCATAAATAACTGGTACGCTAGAAAATAGCGTAGCTCCTTACGGAGTTATTTGCCCTTCGCCAATGTTGGGGGAAGCTCTCGCATTGTGGTTGACTGGCCTTCCCAGGCCGCTTACAGAGCCACGATAGTGGCCGCAGGCTAGGGCA
>JAGVGO010000061.1 GCA_020057085.1 Planctomycetota bacterium
GCAGGGAAAATTTCGACTTTTTACACAGGCATCAATTGCCATGTCCAAGTGGAATCACGCGACGTATGATCTCGCTTAACCCCGTATCTATTGTTTCGTGCAGAAGCCATCCATGCTATCACCACTATTCACAGTTTTCTCCTGCCTGCCAAAAGTGTGACTTTTTCTCCCTGCCAGGGCAGGGTAAACGCGGCCTTCTCGCCGCCTTGCCAGACAAAGTCGCGCAGTTGCAGCATGAAGTCGAGGCCGGCCAAAAGTTCCTGACGGGCAAAGGCACAAAGCGGCGGGTGCAGGAGCGGGTAGGGCAGGCATACTATCGCCTTGCTTCTGGCGCGCGTGAGAGCCACGTTGAGGCGCTCCAGGGAGTAGATGAACTCTCCTTCGCGCAAGGCGTAATTCATATCCGACACGCCGTAGCTCACGATCACGCACTCGCTCTCCTGTCCCTGCATTTTGTTCACCGTCTCGACAAATGGCGGGTATTGCCAGTGCCGGCGCTTGTGTAGTAGCTGGTGGATAGCCTGAATCTGCACATGATGCGGGCTCACTATGAAAAGCCCTTTTTGCCAGAAGCCGGTGTCGTCCGCATACGAGCTGCCACCCTGCTGCATGCGCTCGCGCAAAGCTATGGTCATGTCGGCCACCAGTGTCGCCTCAAGCGGATTCTCGGCCAGGGCAAAGAAATTTTGCAGCACCAGCATGACCAGCGGATATTCCGGCGCCAGCACCCACGACAGCCAATCCTGTGGCAGTGTCTGCTGTTCCTGTTGAGGCGCTTTGGCCTGTTGCGGCTCAGTACTGTCGAGGATGCGCACCTTGCGCGGGCGCGGCGGCTCGACTATGCGCACTTTCGGCGCGGCAACGGGTGCGACTGCAGGCGGCTCTGGCGCAGCGACAAAGGCCGGTGTGTACTCGGCCGCGAGCGACTGGGGCAACGCGGCCGTGGCCGCTGACAATACCAGACGACGGTCGGCAATCTCCGCATTGGCCGGCAGATACTCTTTGCCGTACAAGGTAGCTGCCGGGAAGCGACACAGCGTGTCGTTCATGCGGAAGCATTCGCACAACTGCGAGGTGTAGGCGTTCTGCACGCTATCGGGCCGGTGCAGACAGTCGAAAATCGAGGCGAACAAATATGGTTCGCCCGCTTTGTCTTCCGGATACGTGCCGTGGATGATTGGGCCGAGTTGCTTGTCGTCGCCGGCAATGACAAGACGCCCGTTCTTCGTTTCCACACGTGCAATGGGAATGGCCGCCTCGGCCACCTTGAGCTGGCTGCCTTCATCAATGACGACGAGATCGAATTGCTGCGCCGGTGCGAGACAATCGCTCTTGGCGATGGCAAAGATGGTGCCACCCACGACCTGGTGGCATTCCTCTTCCTGCCACGTCTCGACGCCGGCCACCCGTTCGGGCGGCTCGACACCGCGCCAGCCGCCCAGCTTGGCCAGGTGGAGCGGCTGCGTTAGCACGTTGTGGCTTTGCGCCAGGCGGTCTAACATGCGCAGGCAATTTTCGATGGCGGCATGGGTGAAGGCGGTGACGAGTATCTTACAGTTTTTTCCTTCGCCTTCACTGAGCGCGGCAAAGGCCAGCGCCATGAGACACAGAAAGTGGGTCTTACCCGTGCCGGGCGGCCCCCACAATATTTGAAAACTGCCATCCACCACGCGCAGAAACGCCGCCTTTTGCGATGGGGTAAAAGCGAATGCCGCGAGAAAATTTTCGAGTGTTTTGGCCGTCTTGATTTTTTTTGGCCGCCGTCGCTTTTGCCACGCCTGATGCGGCTCACTGATGAGAGAAACGAACAGGTTTTCGCCTTGCTGGTCGAGCTCGTGCAAGGTGGTGAGAATGCGCCGTGAAGTAAAGTCGCTGTATCGCTCGTAGATGAGGCAATTCTGTCCGACTGCAAGCTGCGGTGAACTGCTGCCGCTCACGGTGCGCAAGAGCACGTGTCGTTCTTCTCCTTTGGCGAACATTTCCTCGATGGCGACAAAACTCACGGCACATTTCTTCGGCACCCAGCGTTGTTCGCGGTACCAGTAATCGGCAAAGCACAGTTGGGCACGAGCGCCGGCCTCGTCGTCGCTGGTGAGGAGCCAATCGAGGTAACCGCTTGCTTCGGGCATGATGTGTTCCGATTCGGCGCACAGTTTGGCCGCCCACACGCCTGGTTTCACTTCCTGCTCCAGCTCCACCCGCAAGGCATTGCCCGTTTCGAGTAGACGGTTGCGGGCGGCGCCGCGCGTAGTGTGGATGGCAAGATAGGTGAGCACCTCTTCGTAACGTGTCATGAAAGCCAGTTGGGACAGGAGAGGATGGTGCAAATCGCTCTTGGCCGGCAGAAAAAACTTGGGCGGATAGGCCACGAGATTGTCGCCCACGCGCTCGCGTATGCCGGCCAGCACACTGAAGGTGGCCTTGAGCCGCTTTTCGAGTTCGTACTGGACATCGGTGATGGCGCGGTCCATTTCGCTGGCATTGCCGCTTTTCCATGCCTCCAGCAACGGATCGGTACGCAGCCGGTTGGAGAAGGGGAACGAGTAATCGCCCTTGGCGCTGTAGAACGAGGCATACTTTTCCGGCTTGAGTGCCACGCTCACCGTACTCAGTTTGTAAGTCACCGGCACCGGCAATGCCAGGAGCGCGGCGATGGCCTCGGTCACCACCAGGATGGGGAAAGGAATTTCGTTGCTGCCGTGCCAACTGCTCTCGGCCAGGTGGTCGCTTGCGAAATAACAGAAGAGCGACAGGGCGCGCGCCGCCTCGTCAGGTAAAGACAAAGCCTCGTTCAGTAAATCGTTCAGGAGGTCGCGTTCGTAGCGGTCGTAGACGTAACATTGCAAACTCTTCTGCGCGCCCCAGTCCTCTTGTTTTGTATTGTACTCGTGTACCGCGCGCATGATCTGTTCGAGCTTGGCGATAAAGGCGGCTGTCACTTTGCGATACTCGGCCACTTCCGGCCGTTCGGCCACCACCACCCACGGCTTGTCTTCGCCGTGCAGCTCGCGCCCGCCCTGGACGTGAATGCCGGCGGCAAAGATATGGCGCGTGACCGGATCTTGCTGCAAGGTGATAGCAATACCTACGTGCTGGCCTTTCGGCAATGCCAGCGACGGGCCGCCGTAGACGACGGGTGACCCGCCCCGCCACAGCCCTTTGTCGTTCTTCTCGCGGCTGAGCATCGCTTTGACATCGCTCTTGAGCCGTTCTATGCCGCCGGCCAGAGCGCCGCAGTTACGGCAGATGGTCTCGGCATCGGGCCTGGCGAGAAAGCGGAGAAGCTCCGGCAGGGTGCGCACCGGTTCAGGCAAAGCGGCGAGAAAGAATTTGGCTTCCTTGGCCAGATAAGGTAAAAGCGAAATATCCTGGGTTGCCTCCGCCTGCGCCCGGCAATGTTCGAGGTAGCCGCACCACTCACACACCGGCGACAAACTCCAGCGTGCGGCCTGCGCCGGTTGGAGCAAAATCTGCGGCAGCCGTTCGCCCAAAAAATTTTCGAGCGGCGCCACGACCCGTGCCATTTCCCATGTCTCAGGGCGCTCTTCGTCGAGCAGCCAGATGTCGCAACTATCCAGATTGACGTCGCAGTGCGCGACCTCTTCCGTTGCCACGATGTCGCGCAAAATCAGGGCATAGAGCGCCGTTTGCAGGCGATGACTGAACTTAGTGCTGTGGCTTGCCTTGATGTCGGTGAGGCAAAGCCGGCGATGCGGCGTACCACTGCCGTTTTGCAGATAGATGAGGTCTGGCCGGCACGGGCTAAAAACGATGTCTTGGTGCGAAATCTTGTACCTCTGGTAAAACTTCTGCGGCGGTTCGAGGTGCGCCTGGTAGAGGTAATGGTCGCTCGGTGGATTCCGCAACATATCGAGTACTTTTGCATAAGGCAGAATGCGGTCGCTGAACCGCATGTTGTCGCCGCCTGGGCCGGTCGTCACCTTGCTGCCCAATTTATCGCGCACCACCGTCTCTTCCCACACGCGGCCGCGCTCGATGATGGTTTCGCTGACGATACTTTTCTGCGACAGTTCGGCTGGCACGCCTTCCTGTTCCAGCCGATCCTTGGGGGTCACGGCAAAGCGCAACATGCGCTCACAATCGAGAAAGAAAAAATTGCCCAGCGTCGAAGGGCTTACTCGTAACATAAATTTAATGTCCTTCCAGCCTTGTGGCTATATGGGACCGTTTGGATGAATAGTTACTTTTGCAATAAAGTTTGCGGATTATCAGAATAAAGGATAGGGAGGGCTACACAAGTTCCCATCTAAATATAAACCATCTGGATGAATAATTATAATTACTTTTGCAATAAAGTTTGCGGATTATCAGAATAAAGGATAGGGCTACGCAAGTTCCCATCTAAATATGTGTCCTCACGAAATTCTTCAACCACCCATACAAATCGCTCATTATCGCCGACTTTTATTTTCATTGGCACTAAAAAAGCACCTGTTGTATAAATCTTCGGTTTCATTTCAGTAAATTTGAGGTTACCGAGGCGTTGTTCAATTTTCAGAGACATGAGCGTTAATCCTTTTCAGGCGCGAGGTAGAGACGTTTCCAAGTTTCAGCGTTTTGCCAAATTTCAATCACTGAATCATGCCAAACTTCATCGGATGGATCGGTTTTTAAATGGTCAACCAATTTATCTAGCGGCACAGGAAATTTGATTTGAAGTTTGGGAAGAAATTTCAATCCTGAGCCGCGTGTAAGCCTTTTCGTAGCCATCATCCAATCTTGAAGATTCTTTACAAAATCCGGGTTATCAGAAAATGAAAGCTGTTGTTTGATAAACATTAATCCTTTTGTCATAACCACATAATTGGATGGCATCAATACGAAGTAAACCCAATAATCTCTTTCAAAAAACAATTTATCAATCGCAACAACGCCACTTATAGCTATCCAGTTAAACGATTTTTCCATTGATTTCACTTCTATTTTGCGAACCTCGCCGTCTTTATTCGTTGAGAGCCCGTTGAACCCTGATAGTTTTTTGACTAGCTGGATATTACAACCACGAAAGGTCTCTACAGAACACACAAGACCAACACCGACCTTTTCAATGCTGTTAGGGTGTTGTTCTCGCATAAATATCTCCTCATAGAGTGTTACCGTCTGTCGTTTACCGCTCTTCTCGACCGAGTTAAATACATTGGCATCATGAGTAATCTTACCGACAAGGCGGCTGTGTATTGCAACCGAGAAGCACGGTAGATATTCTTTGCGAACATACCAGCCAATGCCATCTACAAAGCCGATGAACGCTGCTCTTGGATAATGCTGTTTGATAAGTTGCCGAATCGAAATTTCAGTTTTCGACTTATCACCTTGCCCCGATGAAGTTGTCACCAAAAATGAACTCTCTGCAATAATGCGCGGGTTCTCTTTATTCGGTATGATAAAGTCCATCGTCCGCTTTGTGTTTGGTGCATTTGTTATCAGTTCGCCCAAATCGCCAGCCTCATAGGTCAAGCCCAAACCTTCCAGCAAGTCCGCAACAATAGTTTCGGGGTTCTTTGCTTTCTGCCCCGAATACGAGCCTTTCTCTTTATATCTCACCAGCGTATCAATCATCGCGGAAATGTCGAAGTGCAATTTTGAGATGCTTAACTTCTTCAACTCAAAGAGCGGAATGGTAGTTGCCAGAAAAGGCAAAGTCGCGCCTTCAAAGAATATGTTGACGATACCTGCTCTGAAATGTTTGTTATTGCGAAGCTTGTGAACAATCGTCGAGTCCGACCATTCATTGATATTTTCCAAATCTTCGGGCTGATGCCACTTCTTTTTGAGCGATAACATTGCCAAAGAGCGATTATCTACGACTCTGATGAGTGTTATCAGACGTTTCAAAGATTCGTTTGAGAAGCCTGTCAACGCTAGTAGGGCGGTCAGGCCGTTTTCGTTTTCAGCAAGGAGACGATTGAAAACATCTTTCTTTAGTCCTTTCGTCTCGACTTCATTTTTGACCACAAGCAAAGATTCTCGGATTGAGTTCAAATAGCCTTCGTACTCCTCTTCAAAGCGTCGGTTGAAAAAATAGAAGGTGTTTTTCTCGATAACCGTCCTGAATTTCTCATCTACAGTTTTTGTCATGCAAAACCTCCTGTTTTACATCAAAATAGAGTGAGAACCCCTGTCTCGCGGAAACGTGGGCTGAATTGGGGTAAATAGCCGAGAGCCGACTGACAAGACGTGGCGATAAATTTTGGTCGAACAGGAGCGGGATCATGGCTGCACTGCTAGCATAGACCGTTCACGCTTGGCTGCGTAACTGAGACACGCGCGAATATCGTCCGCTGTAAGATAGGGAAAATCATCCAGAATCTCTTGTTGCGTCATACCAGCCGCAAGATATTCAAGAACATCGTAGACGGTGATGCGCATCCCCCTGATGCAGGGTTTGCCTCCGCGCTTGCCTGGTTCCATCGTAATAATGTGTGAATACTGCATGTAGTCTCCAATTTTGTGACAAGAATTAAATTTACAACCTTTACTCCGTGCTCGCAGTGCGCTCTTTGTATTGTTTGCCCATATATAAAATTACCGGAATCCAGATGACAATGGTTAGCAGGATGACATAGTTGATCCCGATCACACTTGCTTTGTCTTTGCCGACACCTTCGATAATGGCCGCCACATACAGATAAAGCGCCGTAACACCGGAGGCGAGTAAATCGCCAAAACGAAAGAGGAAAGTGTCGCACATGGCTTTGAGTTTGTATTTCGTGGTTTTGTCGGTAGGTACGTAGAACACTTCCTTACCTACGGTGTAGAGCGTGTAATTCAAGGAAAGGGCGGCGACCACAAAATAGCTGGCCAGGTCAACACCGACGCCGTGCAGGAAAAATACGGCGCCCACCAGCAACACCAACGGATAGAGGCAAATGGTAACAGCCGGGCCAAATAAACGTATCAACGCCGGCGTGATTAAGAGACACATGGCGATGTTACACAAGCCCATGTAAAAGTTGATATTGGCCCAGCAGGCGGTCTGGGCACTTTTGTCGGGAACGGCACTTGTGAGCAGCCAGTTGAACTGGAAATCACACAACGTCGGCGTAAACGTGGCAAACAACACGAGAAGGCCGATAAACAAGACATAGCGGCTACTAAAAAACATCTCGATATCGCGTATCGCCCCTGTTTCCTGCGGTTTGGCATACTCGTCGCCGGGCGGATGCGGGTCGAACAGTTTGAGCCCTTCCAGACAGAGCCAGCAGCCAGTGAGGCCGACGGCGCTGACGAGTAGCAGGTTCTCCGAACCGATTTTCTTGACATATTGACCTGTGATATACGAGCCGGTAATCACGCCGATCTGTGCTCCGAATGCGATATAGGGATAGAACTTTTCCGCTTCGCTGTAGTTGTGCAGATCGTGGTTGAAAGACCAGAACAGGGCGGTGAAAAACACGATGTACGTCGAGGTCAGCAAAAAATAAGAGGCGACCACCACCTGGCTTGCCAGGTTTTTCGCCACATTGCCATGCAGACTTTGATGGAGCTGTTGCCAGAAAATGATAAAGAGGGCGATGGTAAAACCGAACACAATTCTGAGCAACGTGGTGCGCCGGAACAAGCCGACAAGATAGTTGTAAAGAAAGACGCCGGCCAGGGTGATGACCGTCGTGATGGCATAAAAGTCAGGCAGATGGATTTTATCAATCTGGCTCAACAAGGTCGGCACGCGCGTGGGCTTGATCACGTAGTAGGACGTCATCAGGAAAAAAAAGGCTACAGCCGCCAGCGAAGTACGCAGCAATAGATACCGCCAGGAACAGGTGGGTGCAGTGCCATTCATAAAATAAATCCTCGAAAAAATTATAACGGATTTGGAGGAGCCGCGCTGATACCGGCTCTGTCTTTATGATAAGGGGAAAAGTAAAAGACTGCAATAGAAAAATTGTAGCCGAAATTTTGCCAGGCAGCCAATCCGATTTTATTGGAAATCACAGATGGCCTGTTATACAATGAGGAAAAGAGTGAAAATTTGTAGGTTGTTGTAGGCGGCTGAAAAAAAATAAAATACCAATTTTGCGCCGAGATTTTGGTCAAGAGCAAGAAGCGACGAACGCGGCATAGCCGTAGCTCTGTAAGTGAGGAACGACGCAGCTATTGACAAAAAGATCAAGCAAAATGGTAGTTTATTTTTTTGAAGTCGCCTGGGTTACGGAAAGGCAGGCAAAATGATTCTCAAACTAAGATCGCAAGTAGTGCTGCGGGTGGAAAACGAAGATTATGCCATTCTTTACGATGCAGACAGCGAAGACGCCTTCGTGGTTGATCCGGTGGGAGTATTTATCTGCCAGCGCCTCGACGGTATGTACACAATAGAACAAATAGCGGCAGAGCTTCCGAAATTCTTTTGCAACGTGCCGGCAAACGCGGCTGTACATGTGGGCAATTTTGTACAAAATCTCATGGCGCAAGATTTGCTAGAGCCAACTACTCCGCTCACGAGCAGTACCACGAGGAGTCTCACGGGCGGTATAGACAGTTCGTTATGATGTGCTAAGTCGCTGTAAAAAAATATTGAGGCAGCAGCGATTGTTTTGTTACAAAAAAAATCGCTAAATCGGCAAATTTGTGGCCGAACGTACCATTTTTCTCTTGCGTTCTTTGCAACAAGGTAATATAATGCAAAAAAGTAATCAAAATTTTATATTACATTTGCGAAACGGATTACCATGATGCAATCTTTACAACAAAGCCTTTGGGAAAGCTACGGCTTTAGCAAAAATCCCTTCGACACCGCGGCTCTTTCTGGAAATTCTTTTTCTTACCTGCCCATCAAAGAGGCATTTGTTGAGCGCCAAGAGGATGAAGCAGCCAGGCTCTTTACCAATCTTTTGCGCAGTCAGGGTGGAGGGCGTTTTGTGCTGGAAGGGGAGGTGGGCGTCGGCAAGACCACGTTTGTCAATTACCATAAATTTCTTTGGGAAACGGAAGCCCAGGACAAGCTGCTTACGCCCATCTCGGAAATATCTTTCTGTCGCCACTGGAACATGCGCGACTTTCTCCTCAACATTCTCTCGCTCATTACCACCAAAGTCCTGTTGCTCAAGGGCGAAAAGTTTATAACAAGACATCCGCTGTTCAAAGAGCTGCTCATTTTAAACAAGGTGTATCAGCTCGACTCTTATCAGGTAGAAGCCAGTGTTTTAGGGGTTGGCGGTGGAATAGGACATAATCGTCAGGTTTCTCTGCCCGCTATCCCAGAGGCACAGTTGTTGCACTATTACCGCCAGAGCGTTGCCGCTGTTCTGGAACTCGGCTACAAAGGCATTATCCTGCACTTCGACAACCTGGAATTGATGAGCGGAGAAAGCATTGCGCAAGCGCAAAAAGTATTTGATGAAATCCGCGACATTCTCCAGGTGGCCAATGTCTATGCGGTTTTTGTAGCCCAGCCAGGATTTTTTCAGCATGTGATTTCGCCTCTGCCGCGCGTGCGCAGCATCTTTTTTGGCTGGCCTGTGGTGTTGAAGCCCTTGTCCAAACCAGGCACCCTGCAAGCGGTTCATCTTCGCTACCAGATGCTCGCCAATCCTGAAATGAAGTTCATCCGGCCGGTGGCAGATTCTTTCATCGAATATCTGTACGATGTCTACGACGGGCAGATTCGCTTCATCATGGATGCGGTCAACGCCATTGTGCTGCACAGCCCTACCTTAATCCCAAAAACCCTTGCCGCAGAGGAAGCCAAACCATTGCTGAAAAAGATCGCCCTGGAACGTATCCAGCAGACGCTTTCTGCCAACGAAATGGAAATACTTATGAGCGCAAGCCGGTTGGGCAAATTTACCAATGCGCAACTGTGCCAGGTGGTCAAGATGCAAAAACAAAATGTGAACCGCTATTTGCAAAGCCTGGGCGAAAAAGGCTATGTGTGTTTTCTCGAAAAAGAAGGGCGACAAGCGTACTACGGATTGGGAGAAGATGGCAAAATCTTGAAAATTTTTGCCGAAGAGTCCTTACCACTTCCAGCCAGGGCTTCACCTTGCCCACCCACTCTGAACAAGCGACAGAAAGATTTTTTGGCAACGGCACTATCGCCTATCAGTGTGGAAGATTATAGCCAAAAACTGAGCGTTTCTCACACTACGGCCTGGCGTGACTTAGGCGGATTGGAAATGCTAGGTCTCGTCAAACGCCAGCGGGATGGAAAAAATGTAGTCTATGCGAGATCGTGAACCCCAGCATATCGGCATTGCGGCTGCCCAACACTCCCTTGGACAGGTTGGCGATAAATATCTTGCCGCTGTCCATGATCTGGCGGAAGTTGTAGAAGCTCCGCTTCTGCGACACGATTGGCCGTAGGTCAACTACCCCGCCCACAAGGGGCTGTTTTGTACCCACATCTTTTTGCGCTAAAATTGAGGGGTTCCGCAACCCCAGGATACAAGCATCTGCGAGAAGGCGGTCAGAAAAAAAATCGCAAAAGAGCGCGAAATTTTGCCATCTATAACATCAAGCGTGACAAAATGTTAAATACTTGTGTGTACAAGACAGCCCACAAGGGGCAAGGTTTCCGCCGCATGTTTTCTATGAAACTATTCGTTTGCCAGCAAGGAGCCTTGCCATGCAATTTGCATATATTGAGACGATGGTATTTGTTTTGTTACAAAAAAAATTTCCTGGAATTATTTGCCGACTTTGGATATTATCGAGAGAAAGATGAAACACGGCAGGCAGAATTGTATTTCAGACAAGGAGAAAAGCATGAGTGCGGTATGTGTGTTGACGCCGATCATCATCGGCAATTGGCCGGTCATTTCCGCCGCGGTTGCCGGCGCAGTTTCGGCCTTGGGATTTACCACAGTGAAAGATGCGGCAAAGACGCTGCTGGAAGTGAAAAAAAATTGTAAAGAGGTCACGCTTCAGGTGGAAAGTAGCGAGGTGGTGACCGAGGCGTTGTCACTCGACCAGTCGCTTGTGTTCAGCCGCCAGAATATCACCCTGCATTTTTCGCGCGACGCACGCGGGCATTGCTCGGTCAAGGTGTATGGCATGCAAGGCGAGGCGGAACTCAAGAAACTGGGGCAAGAAGTGTCACAGCGCATCGTCCAGCAATATGTCTACAACCGGCTGATGAGCGAACTGAAAGACAAGAACTACCATATTGTGGAAGAAAACGTGGACGACCAGCAAACGATCCAGCTCAAGGTGCGCAAGTGGGAGGAGTAAAACAGGATGAACCAGCAAGAATTCGCCATTACCATTGACAAAACCGGCAAGGTGCAACTGCACATCAAGGGCGTGAAAGGCAAGAAGTGCCTGGAAGTGGCCAAGATGTTCGCCCAAATCGTCGGCAAGATGGGCGATCCCAAGCTTACTGCAGAATACTACGAACCGGAAACCGTGGTAGGGCTTGAAGTGAATCTGGAAAACAAGGATAACTGAAGGATAAAGGACTACCTATGCAATGTCCGCGTTGTTCATCCTTTGTCCCACCCGGCGTGAGTGAATGTATGAAGTGCGGGCACAACTTTGCCACGGTACTTCCGACAGCACCTGTGGCGGTTCATCCGCCGCGTGCCGGCAAGTGGCAGAAAAAAATACGCAAGATCGCCGGCGTCTATCAAATGGAAGACGGACTGGAAGCCATCAAAAATAAAATACAACCGGAGAGCTGGCTCACGGCCATGGTCATTTCCGTAGTACCGGGACTTGGCCATTATCTTTACGGGCGTAAGCTCCAGGGCATGCTCCTGGCCGGCGGTTGGTGGCTGCTCCTCTGCTTCACCCTGTTTTTCTGGGGCTATCTCCTGGCGCAACTGACAGTGGCCGGGCTGCTTTTTCTGCACATCTATTGCCTGCTCGACGCCGGCAGGCCGCTCCTGCCGGAACAGTCTTTGACCAAACGCTGCAAAATTTTTGCAGTGGCTACGTTCGTCTTGCTGGTGTGCTTTTATGTGCCACTGCACATGACACGCAGGGCTCTCGTGGAAGATGTGGTCATCGCCTACGACACACGTTCGACAGTGTTTATACAAGGCGACATGCTGCTCGTCAACAAATATTTCTGCAAACACGAGCGGCTGCGGCGTGGCGATCTGGTGATGTACGCAATGGACGGCCAGCGAATCAATCCGGGCGAAGTCGGCATCCCGAATGTTGACTACGTGTATATTCCGCTAATGCGAGTGATAGACCGTATTTTGGGCGTAGCCGGTGACAAAGTGGCATTCACCGAGAACGGTATTTATGTAAACGACGAAAAACTTCCTGACGAAGACGGCCCGGTCAATTCCCGCGAACTACCGCGTGATGCAATCTTTGTCGTGCCGCCCGGGCACTACTGCGTCTATCCCTCGTGCCTGCGTGCGACCTATCCGCACAGCGACCGCGAGTACCCCAGCATGGGCATCAAATTACAGCAAAGTATCGTCGTGGCAAAGAAGATCAGTGGCAAGGTTTTCATGCTCTACTGTCCGCTCAGCCGCCGCCGGTTTTTGTAACGAGATCAAATTATTGCTATTGCAGGAAAAAAATTGTATAATGGGCAGGAAAGTTGAAAAAAAATAATCCTTGTAGGAGCGAACGCCGTGAAAAAGCTTGCCAAAAGACGCCGGATTGTTTCGATTTGCGGCCCGAGCGGTGGGGGCAAATCATTTCTGGTACGCAAATTTACCAATTGCGTCACGGTCAGCACCGACGATTTTTATCTCGGCAAATCCCAACTGCGTCCGGACGCCAACGGCGCTTACAATTTTGACACACCGGAAGCGGTCAATCTGGAGGCGTGCGCCGAAGCGTTAAGATCTCTGGCTACACTCATCCCCGGCAGTCACATCATGGTGCCGGACTACGATATGAGAATTTCCGAGCCGGTCGGCAGCAAAGTCATCATTGCGCCCGACGAAACGGCCATTGTAGTAGTGGAAGGCATCTTCGCCTTTCATCCACCACTTCTCGATCTGGCCGATTTTCGCATCTTTGTCGAGCCGCCGCCGGAAGTCATTCTGGCCAGAAGATACAAACGCGACACCGAAGAACGCGGACGTACTCCGCTCAGTATCTTGCAGCAGTACCCCAGCGTCATCCAGGGATATGAACAATATATCAAGCCGGGGAAAAAATTCGCCGATATCATCATTGATTTCGGCATTTTGATATAAGATGAAACTATTCGTTCATTATGCGACACTGGAGCGAAGCAGCAAGTCTGCGCAACGAGGATCGGCTGTATCGTTTGCGCGTGTACAGATGTGCAAGCGTTCGTTGTTCCGATCATCGTGGAGCAGACTTGCTGCGAGCGAAAGTCATGTTTCATAGAAGGCTTTCAGAGAGAACATATGCTCACCATTTTGCTTGCAGACGACGACAATGCTTTACGCCAAATGCTCGCGCGCGTTTTGGAACGACAGGGCCACCTGGTAGTGGAAACCAACAACGGCGAGGCGGCGTTACAAGCCTTTCAGTCCAACCAGGTTGATCTGGTAGTGTTGGATGTCGACATGGGACCCGGCCTCAACGGTTTTGAAGTATGCAAAAAATTGCGCCAGGACCCTTATGGAGCATCTATACCCATCATCTTCCTCACCGGTATGGCGGAAGAAGAGCATCTGATCCTCGGCTTTGAACAAGGTGCCGACGATTATGTGCGCAAACCGTTCAGCCTGCCCGAGTTTATTGCCCGCCTGAATGCTCAAATCGAGAGGTTGCGCCGTCAATCGCAGACCAGGCAGCAGATGGGCGATCAACAATTTCGCATCGGCACTACCATTGAAGGCGGCAACAAAGAGTTCTACAAGATCACGAGCCGCCTGTCGAGCGGCGGTATGGGTGTAATTTTCCGCGGTTATCGTGTGCGTGACAACCTGAACGTAGCGATCAAGACCATCAATTCATCTTTTCTCTCCAATCACAAAGATATCCAACGTTTTCTGCGCGAGGCCAATGCCACGCTGCAAATACGCCATCCCAATCTTGCCTCAGGCATTGAAGTGGTAAGAACGCCACAATATTGTTATTTTGTCATGGAGTTCATCCAGGGTGAAAGCTTATCGTCGCTCCTTGACAGGGAAAACCATATTGCACAGGAACGAGCGCTCGATATCGTGATCCAGATCGCCAGAGGCCTGGAATATTTGCACTCTCTCTCTCTGGTACACCGCGACGTGAAGCCCGGCAACATTCTCGTCACTCCCGAAGAACGAGCCGTACTTGTTGACATGGGACTGGCCAAACGCGTAGACACCCAGGCCAATCTCACTACCGAGGGAGTCATCCTCGGCACCCCTTACTACCTGTCCCCTGAACAGGCAATGGGAGAAAATCTGGATATCCGCAGCGATATTTACAGCCTGGGTGCCACTTTTTACCATGCCGTAACCGGTAGCGTGCCGTTTCGCGGCAGCTCCACCATAGCGATTATCAACGCCAGATTCATCATTGATCCGGAGTCTCCCCATCTACGAGTGCCAGAGGTTTCGTTAGGAATTTCGCAAACAATAAATAAAATGATGGCACGCTCTCTTACCGAGAGATACCAGACCCCAGCCTCATTATTGGAGGATTTGCAGAAACTGGCATGTAAAAAATAAACAAGAAAGGGATTTTTGTTTATGGACATCAATATTTTTCGTGGTTACGATGTGCGCGGGGATGCCACGGCAACGAAGCCGGAGCATCACCTTACCTTGCGAGAGGAAGATGCCTGCCTGATCGGCCAGGCGCTTGTATCTCTCTACACAGAAAAAGGGCAGGTACCGCGCGTACTCATCACCAGCGACCATCGTCTTTCCTCGCCCGCGCTGAAAAAAAGTTTGTGTGACGGGTGCTGTGCGGCCGGCGCCCAAGTAGATGTGAATGAGGGGGCAACCCCGACCGGCGCCACCAGTTGGTACATTCTGCACAAACGCGATCACTATGACGTAGCTGTACAAATTACCGGCTCGCACAATCCTTATTATCAAAACGGCCTCAAGATTACCTGCAAACAAAACGAACTGGGCGAATCCGACATCCATGGTACGCCACAGGCACTCTATGGCGAGAAACTGAAACAACTTTACTTCATGATCCAGGATGGCAAGCTCGTGAAACGAAGCGGCGGCGCGGTACGTACCATCCATGATGTGGTGGGAGCCTATCAAGAGGCGATGATTGCCCATTTCCGTCAGATACTCGCAGCGCGTGGCGGCAGATTCGCCAAGCCTATGCAGGTGGTACTTGATTCCGGCAATGGTATGGGCATCAAGGCTCTCGACATTTTCAAAGGACTCGGTATGGAGGTGGTGACACTGTTTCCTGAGCTGGACGGCAAATTTCCCAACCACCCGGCCGATCCTTCCAAAGCCGAAGGGCTGGAAGCTGCGCAGAAGAAAGTACGCGAACTCAATCGCGGCGACGGCAACTGGCTCGGCATCGTTTTTGACGGCGACGGTGACCGCGGCGGAGTCATTGCCGAAAACGGTGTCGGCATCTATCCGGAACAAATTCTCGTCATCAATTACACCCGCTTCTTGCTGCAAAATGAGGCTGGGTTTGTCCTGTTGAGCGAACTTGGCGAACATGTGGAGCTGGCGCTCGACGTGCGCGGATCAGGCGTGGCGGCCGATATTCTGTCCTGCTTCGGCAAACTCGTGGCTTTGCGCCGCTGTTTCCTGGAAAAAGGTGTCGCGGCCGAGGAAGTCGCCAAATATTACCGCAAGGCACTCGGCAAGATCTGGCAGGAAATGAAAATCGCTAGAGAAGATTTCCCTGCGCCGATCTTCCCTGAATTGTCCCCCAAAGAAATGACCGAGGTGGTGAAGCGCGGCTGTGGCGTTATCGGCAAATATATCCCGGCCGGTTATCCCAACCATCGCAACCATGTGCGAGAACAGATCGCCAAGCTCAAACGTCTCACCGCCGACAAAAAATTGTCGGCCGCCGAAGTAGCACTACTCCAGCAGATGCAACACCAATTCACTTCAGCAGAAACATCGGGGCATTTTTTCTATGCCACTTGCGACGAGATGCCGGAAATCATGGTGGATGACGGCATCTTTGCCGTGCTGGAACTTTTGCATACGCTCGACACGATGAGCGACTATGAAGTCAAGGCGGGGTTGGTCCGGCGCGGCTACTACCACCTGGAAGACCACTATCGCCTGACCGAACTTTTTTCGTCCGTGGCTTGGCGCCCGGTGTCCAATGAAGTACGTGGCGGAGCGCCTGAAGACAATGCTAAAAAATTTGCCGTGGTAGGCGACATCACCCGCTACATCAAGCAAGAACAGAAAAACCCGAGCAAACGCTTTCATCAGACTATTGCCAGCATCATTGACGTGGATGGCGCCCGCGCCGAATTTGGTGACGGCTCTTTCTGCCTGATCCGTGCCTCCAATACTTCACCGATGCTCACCTATAAATTCGAGGCTCAGACCCAGCAACGGCTCATCGAAATAATCCAGGAAACTATCGAAGTCATGCGTGGCTATGCAGAGCAGGGCTTTGCGCTCAAGGAACTGGAGGACGAACTGGCAGCGCAAAAGGCAAAACTGGGGGTGCCTTTCCTCAACTTCAGGGCGCAATACCTGAGCATCCAGAAAGAATTGCAGAAAGCGGTACTCGATGTGCTGGAAAGCCAGCAGTTCATTTTAGGCGCAACGGTCGAAAACTTTGAGAAAGCTTGCGCCGCCTATTGCAACACCCGCTATGCAGTCGGCGTTTCTTCCGGCAGCGACGCACTGCTCATGGCCATGATGGCCAGCGACATCAAGCCGGGGGACGAAGTGATCACGACGCCTTTTACCTTCTTTGCCACCGCCAGCACCATCCATCGCCTGGGCGCGAAACCTGTGTTTGTCGACATTGATCAACGCACCTATAACATCCGCCCTGATTTGATCGAAAGAGCCATCACGGCAAAAACCCGCGCCATAATGCCGGTACATCTGTACGGCCAGTGCGCCGACATGGATGCCATCCTCGCCATTGCCCGCAAACACAACCTGGTGGTAATCGAGGACGCCGCCCAATCGTTCGGCGCCAGCTACCGCGGCAAGATGGCAGGTGCTATGGGCGAGTTCGGCTGCTTCAGTTTTTATCCGACGAAAAATCTGGGTGGTATCGGCGAAGGCGGGCTAATCACGGCAAACGACGAGGCCAGATACCATCGTCTGCTCGATCTGCGTAATCACGGCAACAGACATGCCGGGAGTTACCCGATAGTCGGCGGCAACTTCCGCCTCGATGCCCTGCAAGCCGCGGCGCTCCATGTCAAACTTCCGCACCTTGCCGTATGGAATAAAGCCAGGGTACAGAATGCCAAAGACTATGAAGATTTGTTCGGCAAGGCGCATCTCCTTGACAAGATCAGGTTGCCATACATCGCTCCGGAATGCAGCCACATTTTCCATCAGTACGTGATTGCGGTGGAAAAACGGGATGAGCTGCAACAATTCTTGAAGCAGAAAGGGGTCGGCACCGGCATCTACTACTCCATGCCGCTGTACCAGCAGCCTTGCCTCGCCTATCTGGGATGCAAGAGTGAAGACTTTTCCGCGAGCAACCGCATGGCGCAAAACGGTCTGGCGCTACCCATCTATCCTGAACTGACAATGGAACATAAGCAGTATGTGGTGGCTATGATCGGGGAATTTTACCAAAAATAGTTAGTCGCTGTAAAAAAATAAGAGGAGTGAATCATGAAGATAGTTCTTACGAGTTGGATTGTGTTGTTTTTGTTATGTGTGCTTCCCGTGATCGCCGAAGAAGCTGTGAGCGAAGATACGCTGCCGGAGACCGACGCCTTGACCCCCGCAGAAGCCGAATATTACTCTGTTGCCGGTAAATGGAACGTGCATGTTGGCGGTGGCTTGTCGGTTTCTTTGCTGCAACTGGATTTCGACAAACAGGGCATGTTTTCCGGAGAGAGCGCCACGGTCAACAGTGATTCTTCACGTAGCGAGGAACACTTCGCCGCTACACTCGGCCTCAAATACGCACCGGTTGATGTATTTGCCGTGGGTATTTCTCTGGACTACAACATCCTGCCTCTGGATCAGCTCAACATGAAGGCGAGTACTGTCAGCTTCCCGAATATCGAGTCGAAGGCCAGCTTTGGCCTTATCCATAATCTGTCCGGTTTCTTGTTCGCCGAGTTCCGTTTGCCCATCAAGATCAGGTCGGGTATGATCATACCTTATGTCCAGGCAGGACTCGGCACAAGCTATCATATCCCCGATTTTAGCGAGAAAGAACTGCGCCTGCGTGACAAAGTGACTATGGCGGTCTATGGTGGAGCGGGGCTTGAAGTGTTTCCGCAGGAGATTCGTTCGTTCAGTTTTTTTGCGGAAGCAAAATGGCATTACAGTTTCGGTGATTTTATCTACAAACCGATAGACAACAGCAAGTTCAGTGGCAGCATTGATTTTATGGATATTTCTTTGCTCATCGGCGTCAATTTGTATTTGAACTGATATGGAAATAGCCGTAGTCGCAGGGTTGAGCCAAAAAGCGCGATGAAATCAATTGGCGCCAACTGGCTCAACCCTGCGTTTTTTACGAACTCAATCATGCGGCTACAAGTCTTTTAAACATGAGATTTACAGAAACCTTGTCAGGAGGGCAATGCCATGTCGTTTCGTGTTTTACTGACTGTCTTTCTGTTAAGGCTGGAGGCACGTTATGAATATATCCATTTCGATTCCCGGTCAACTACCTCGCCCACAAGGGGCGAGGCTTGTGGAGAAATCTACAAGCTTTTAACCTTGTAGGTGTAGCTTTGCTACACGTTGACCAGCCTTAGC
>JAGVGO010000052.1 GCA_020057085.1 Planctomycetota bacterium
AATTTTGAATTTTTTGCTTGACTCTCATGAGAGAATCTCCCGCCAGGGGAGAGGTTATACTCTACCCATAATTTTTCTATCCCCCCGAAGTGTTAGATACGCCCGTTACATAACCCATGTGTCACTCAAAAAAAACTCAACTGCTCGCCCGCTGCCTCTGTTTTTGTCTTCTTCTTCCAGTCAGACTTAACCACCTGCACCAGCGTTTGCGGAAGTTCAGCCAGATATGGCGACGGGTCGCTCGCCACTCGTTTACCCTGCCACATGCGCTCTCTGCTGCGCACCAGATAGAGTAAACTCCTGGCACGCGTCATGCCGACATAGAAGAGCCGACGCTCTTCCTCCAGAACATCGCTGGCCGCCTCACCGTTGCCATAGCGATAGGGCAGCAGACTGTCTTCGCAGCCTGTGACGAACACCACTGGAAATTCGAGTCCCTTGGCGGCATGCAAAGTCATGAGCGTAATCTTGTCGGCCTGATAGTTGAGATCGTCGCTCGGGCGCTGCAGTGTCATGTAGGCTAGCAAGTCGGTGAGTGAAGTGAAGCGAGCGGCGGTGTCGAGGAGCAACCTGGCCTGTTCTGCCGACAATTGCCAGCCAGGCCAGGTTATTTCTCGCAGAAATAGCCCGACGAGTGGCACCGTGCTCTCTTGTCGGCTCAGCAAGTGCCAGGCCTTGATTTTGTCGCTGAATTCCTGTAACACTGGCCGCGCGGCAGCGGCAACACCGGAGAGCAAACTGGTCGTTTGTAGCGTGTGCATAAGAGATAGTTCGTGTTCTCTGGCATAGCCTCGCACATAGGCCAGCGTACGTGCGCCTACACCCGGCAGTTCGGGGAGCAGGAGAGCTGCCTCCAGTTCTCTCTGTGGGGCGGCGACAAGCTGCAAGAGAGTACGCCACAGCTTGAATTCCCGGCTCTTCCACAGCGACGTGCCGGCGACGATCTGGTAAGGCATGGCGGAGCGAGACAAAGCCTCTTCCAATACCTTCGACTGCGCATTGAGACGATAGAGTACGGCAAAGCTGGCAAAGGTGTATTGTTCCTGCTGGTTGCCGGAAGAACGTCCGCTCGTGAGCGAAAAATGACTGGTGCCGCCGATCAACTCTTCCATAGTTTTCACCACGAATTCAGCCTCGGACTCTGCACTGGCAGCTTCGTAGAGCCGGACTCGCTCGCCGGCCGGCAGCGTAGCCTCGATATTGCTGCCGATATGCGAACGATTGTGGCGGATCACGCTGTCTGCCGCCTCGAGAATGTTTTTGCCTGAACGATAGTTGTGTGTAAGCTGAACACAACGGCTGCCGGCGAAGTTTACGGCGAAATCGAGAAAATACTTGACCTCGGAGCCGCGAAAGCCATAAATGGCCTGATCGGGGTCACCGATGGCACAAAGGTCGGTGTTGTCATGCACGAGCATACGCAGCAGCCGGTACTGCGCCAGGTTGATGTCCTGGTATTCGTCAACGGCGATCACCTGCCACTGTTGCTGCCAGGTATGGCTCGCTGCGGGGAACTCTTCGAGTACACGCACGCTCAACAGTAAGAGATCGTCGAGGTCTATGCCCTGGTATCTTTGCAAAGCCTCCTGGTAGCTCTGGTATCTGGCACAAAGTTCGGCGTCGGCAATATCTTTTGGTCGCAGCAAACGTGCCTTGGCCTGCGAGATGGCATCGAGAGTCTCGCTCGTGAACTCTTTGCCGTCGCCGAGGAGATGCCGGATATCCTGGGCATCGTACACGACAAAATGGTCGGGAAGCGCCAATCGCTTCCCTTCTGCCTGCAATATTTTTAGCGCCAGCCGATGGAACGTGCAGACGAATATCGCGGCCGCGTCGTTGGCCAAAAGACTGGTCAGTCGTGAACGCATCTCTTCCGCCGCTTTATTGGTAAATGTCACGGCCAATATATGCTGCGCCGGCACATGCTGGTGTAGCAGCAAATGCGCAAGACGACAGGTAAGCGTGCGTGTCTTGCCAGTGCCAGGCCCCGCAACCACGAGCAAAGGGGCACCACGGTGTTCCACCGCCGCGCGTTGTTCGGCGTTTAGCTCTTGCCAGAAGTCCGCTGTCTGCTCTTTATTTGTCTCGGGCGATTCCTGATCGCCTGCAAGCAAAGGCAGTTCTGCTTCTGTTTTTTTACTTTTTTTCTGGCGGCTCTTCACCGTGGCCTCTTTTAGCGTCCGTTTTTTAGGCGCGGCCACTGATTCAGCGCCCCAGCCCTGGAAAAAACTGGCCTGCGGGCCGAATTTATCCTGCTCGCCAGGGCGAAACAAACGGATGGTGCCGAATTCGCCATCATAGCCAGCCTGGATATCGAGTTCACCGACGCGCGCCCGGCGTATCGCCTCGGCGAACAGTGGGGATACCTGCTGGGCAAGGGTGTCGAGCGACATACTTTGTAAAATGTGCAGTTCTGAACCATAACGCACAGAAAGATTCTGGGACATCTCGCCCACTTTTTTGCTGCTTTCGCCGACACCGAGAACTTCGCCGAGCAAAATGTCAAGCCCGATCAGGCTCTGGAATGGCCTCGCCCGCGGCGACTTCTCCCCGGCCTTGCGGTCGGCCAGCTCGCTGACCCGGTGCATGACGCCGACGGTGATGGGCTTGCCGCACACCACGCACATGTTGTCGTGCCGCAGAGATTCTTCCGGCGTCCAGCGCAGATCACATTTGCGGTGGCCGTCGAGGTGGTATTTGCCTTCCTCCGGATAAAATTCGATGGTGCCGAGAAACTTTTCCGGGTCGGCCGTGCGCAAGGCGTCAAAGATCGCATCATAAGAGAGCTCGCAATTGAACAGATTGGCCTCGCGCGCCAGCTTGCCAGGCGAATGGGCATCGGAATTGGAGACCAGGGTGAAACGGTCGAGCCGCGAGCACATCCAGTTCATCGCAGGGTCAGATGAAAGGCCCGTTTCCACGGAAAAAATGTGCGCGGTGAGGTCAGCGAAGCATTCGCTCACGTCGTCAAAGCCCGATTGTGCCCCCAGCACCGAAAACCAGGGGGTCCAGATGTGGGCCGGAATGACGTAAATGCGCGGCGAGATGTTGAGGAGTATGTCCAAGAGATCGTGGCAGTCAAGCCCCAGGATGGGGCGGCCATCGCTTTCGAGGTTGCCGATTTTAGCGAGCTCGCTTCTGATCTTGTGTACGCTCTCGAGGTCGGGCGCACACACCACGTTGTGGACTTTGCGCGTCCTGCCTTTCTTTTTGTAGATCGAGCTGATCTCGGCGGTGAGGAGGAAGCGTACAGGATGGAGACACAACTCCGGCACCTGCGCTTCGATTTCTTTGGCAAAGGCCGGTTTCAGGCTATAGAGACCCTGCTCGGGCGCTGCTGCGAGAAATTCCTGTATCTCGGCAACCCAGCCGCCATGTGTAAAATCGCCCGTACCCACCACATGAACACCTTTGTACATGGCAGCACGGTACAGTTCGGGAAAAGTGAGAGACGGGCTGGTAGCACGGGCATAATGGGAATGGATGTGCAAATCGGCTACAAATTCCATAGCTGCATCTAACTTTCTGTTTTACGAACAATACAGACGTTTTTCTTTATTGAGGCACTGCTCTACCGAATACAAGCGTTCCACACTGTGAGGTTTTTTCGGATGATAATAAAATTTGCTTCTGAGCAGAAGGTACTTTATCTTTTTTTGCGTTTCATTGTTTTTTACAGGTAGTTTGGTGGAATAAGTGATCATGTGTTTGACCCCCGGTTCCACAAAGAGATAGTTTTCTGTTTCCGCCTTCTTTATGACTTCCACTTCTAAAAGCTTGTCCGGTGCCTCCAATCGTTGCTCGCCATAGATTGTTTTCAGGTGCAATTCCGTGTCCTCGGTGATAGCACGAACTTTGAGTATCATGGAGTGAAAATCCTGGCGCACAAGCCCTCTATTGTTGACAATAATAATAACTTCGGCAATGTAATAGTCACCTTCAGGGCCATACAGATTGCAGTCAATATCCAATTCAATATGGGGCGTATGGCTTCTTTCTACCCGCACTCTGAAAAATGCCCAAAGCCCGGCAGCAACCAATGCCACCGTGGATATAATGCCGGGCAACGATGATAATATCTCTTGCAGCATAAAGATCCTTACCTTGAAAAATCTAAATAGGTGAACGGGCGTATCCAATAATTAGGGGGCATAGTAACTTTTTTGAAATAAGTACAAGAGTACAAACCTATTACCTCTCCCCTGGCGGGCTGTTTTGTACCCACATCTTTGACTCACAGTTTTCATGCGATAACATATTATTAAAATTAGAGATAAGAATTGGCT
>JAGVGO010000272.1 GCA_020057085.1 Planctomycetota bacterium
TCAGGCTGGTCAACGTGTAGCAGAGCTACGCCTACAAGGTTAAAAGCTTGTAGATTTCTCCACAAGCCCCGCTCCTTGTGGGCGGGGTAGTTGACTGTCAAATTATTTGCTGAGGATTCGTTCGTAGTAAGGAATGGCACAGGGGGAGAGCAAAAATTTACCGATCTTGCCGATATCGCCATGCACTTCTTCATGGATTTCTTGCAACTCTTTCCTGGCTTTTCTCACCGGACTGCGTGGCAATAGCTCCTCAATCAACTCGTCGAGCCGTTCTTCCAGTTGGCTGTCCGACAGGCTACGTACCTGGCGTAGCACTCTGCGTACATCCTCGACGCTGGGTAGCGGCATAGCCTGAGCTTTGCCATGTTTTTTTGCCTCCTGCTCCAGATTGCGCAGATATTGGCCAGCCATGCGTGCTTCTTGTTCCTGGAATTTTTCCTCATCCATGTCCCGCACTTGTTTCAGCAATCCTCGCAAATCGCCTGTGCGGCGATGGGCATCGTAGTTGATCTGCGGCGTGTAATACTCGGCGATGATACGCTGTTGCGAGGTGAGAATGTCGGCTGCCTTGCGCTCGTAGCCATTGACCATGAGGCAGAAATTTTTCTTCAGTTCCTTTTCCTGATGAGCCAGCCTGGCCGTTTCCCCTTCCACCTCCGAAGATAGCCCCTTGTCGGCAGCCACCTCCGTGCGGAAACGGCGCAGCGCCTTGGCAAATGCTACCTGATGTGCAGCCGCCTCTTGCAAAAAGGCCAGATTTTCTTTCTGCATCTCGCGGCATACCTGGAGCAACTGGTACACCTGTTTCTGATTTAGTTGCAGTTGCTGCACCAAGGCATAGATATGCAGTTCATGTTGTACTCGGCGAATGCGTTTTTCCACATTGTTTTCTTGTTCTTGCTGGGCGACGGCCACCATCGGCAGCACTACGGCCAGCAATAACAAGAACGACAGACATCGTTTGCCCATAAAACCTCCTGTCAGATTTTTTTCTGCACACCGTTCTCTTTCGGCATTGACCAGCTAGAATATTGCGCGAAAATAAGAAATTGCCAAACTAAACCTTTTTCACTATAACTTTCTAGTCGAATTTTTGCAACTTTATTCTTGGTTAGTTGGTTAGTGTAGCCTACATTCCGCAGTCATAAGGCTCAGCGGGTGGACAATACTTAAAAAAATATAAAAACTTAATTCTTTTGGGGCGTACATGAACTTGTAAAATTTATATAATTTGTTTATTGACAGTTAATTACAGATAAATTAAAAATCCTCTGTTTTTGCCTGCAGAAGGGAAGTGTACAATTTAAACTGTGGAAATCGCTGAGAAAAGATGATACAATAAAACTGATTCGTAAGGTCACGCTTGTGACCTTGGTATTTCGTTGTTGCGGAGATTATACATGCCTATAGAACTCAAACCTTACGAGACGCCGGAGTTCACAAAAAAAGTGGATCGCGTCAATCTCTCGGAATTTATGACGCTCTACCGTAACTGGTGTAAAAGTTGCGGCATCTGCGTGGAGTTTTGCCCGGTACATTGTCTGTCACTCGATGACGACCTGAAGCCTTATCTGAACAATGTCAACGCCTGTACCCAGTGCAAGATATGCGATTTGCGCTGCCCTGATCTGGCGCTTGTCGTAGCGGGGAAAGACAAGAAGGCAAAACAGTGATTTGCCAAATTGGGAATTACTTTTTAATTCTTAATTTTTAATTTTTAATTCTTATTGGTGGAGTGTATATGGCAATTGAATTATTGGAAGGGAACGAAGCTTGCGCAGAGGGTGCAATCGCAGCAGGCTGTCGTTTTTTTGCCGGTTATCCCATTACCCCGTCAACCGAAATTGCGGAGTACATGTCGGAAAAGCTGCCGCAAGTGAGCGGCAAATTTATCCAGATGGAAGATGAAATAGCCAGCATGGGCGCCATCATCGGCGGCTCTCTGGCTGGCGTCAAGGCGATGACCGCCACTTCCGGCCCAGGATTTTCGCTGATGCAGGAAAATATCGGCTATGCTATCATGGGCGAAATTCCCTGCGTAGTAGTGAATGTGCAGCGCGGCGGTCCCAGCACCGGACTGCCCACCTATCCTTCGCAGGCCGATGTCATGCAGGCCAGATGGGGCACACACGGCGACCATGATATTATTGTGCTGTCACCTTCGACGGTGGAAGAATGTTTTTTCGAGACGGTGCGTGCCTTCAATCTGGCCGAACAATACCGCACGCCGGTTATCGTCCTCACCGACGAAGTGATCGGCCACATGAGCGAGAAAGTGAAATTGCCCGACGACTATAGCAAACTCGCTATTGTCCCGCGCAAAGAACCCAGCGTGCCGCCGGAGCAATACCTGCCTTACGACGACCGTGGCAGCGATGTGCCGCCGCTGGCCATCTATGGCAAGGGATACCGCTTCCATGTTACCGGCCTCACACACGATGTTTCTGGCTTTCCCACCAACGACCATGCCAAGATCAAACGCAAAATGGACCGTCTCAGACGTAAGATCAGCGACCATGTTGACGAGATCGCCAGCGTTAAGACACTGCACCTCGACGACGCGAAAGTGGCTATCTTTGCCTACGGTTCGAGCGCCCGCACCTCCAAACAGGTGGTGATGGATATGCGCGCCGAAGGCAAAGAGATCGGGCTCATGAACGTCCTTACCATGTGGCCTTTCCCGGAAAAACAAGTACGCGCACTCGCCGCAAAGGTGCATACCATTCTCGTGCCGGAACTCAATTTCGGCCAGATCATCTATGAAGTAGAGCGGTGCGCCGCCGGCAAGGCCAAAGTGATGGGCATCAACCGCTATGACGGTGACCTGCTCACGCCAGAAGAAATTGTGGATTACATCAAGAAAAACGTCAATTTGTAATGGGCTAAACTTATGCCAGCAGAAATAGCAAGAGATTATTTGAGACTTGAAAGACTGCCCCATATCCTGTGTTCGGGTTGCGGGCATGGCACTGCCATGTCGGCGGTGTTGCGGGCTATCGCCAGCCTTGGCTGGAAAAAAGATGAAGTGGTGGTGGTGTCGGGTATCGGCTGTGCCAGCCGTATCCCCGGTTATCTCGATTTCCACACTCTCCACACCACACACGGCCGCTCGCTGGCGTTTGCCACCGGCGTCAAGCTGGCCAACCCCAAGCTCAAGGTGATCAGCATCATGGGCGACGGCGATGCGGTGGCCATCGGCGGCAATCATTTCATCCATTCCATCCGGCGCAATCTCAACATCACCACCATCATCCTCAACAACAACATCTACGGCATGACCGGCGGCCAATATTCGCCGACTACGCCATGCGGCGCCAATGCCGCCACCTCGCCCTATGGCAACATCGAGCCGTCGTTCGACATCTGTCAGTTGTCGGTGGGGTGCGGTGCCGGCTATGTGGCAAGAGCCACCGTGCACCAACCTATACAGGCCGAAAAGTACATCGCCAAAGCCTTGCAGTATCCGGGTTTTTCGGTGGTGGAAGTAGTCACCACCTGTCCCACCGGCTATGGCAGCAGAAACCGCATGAACAAAGGGTTGGAGATGCTGAAGTGGCTGAAAGATCGCACCGTTTCTATCTCAGCCAAAGAAGGTATGTCGCCGGAAGAGCTCAAAGACAAAATAGTGGTGGGAGAATTTATTGACGATGCCACACGCACCAAAAACTACCTCTCTTCTTACGAGGCGGACGTGGTGCCTAAGGCAATGGCCAAGCTGGCCAGCGGCCACCACGACGACATTGACAGAAAACCGCGCAAGAATCCGCTCGGCGTGCGTTGTGAAATTCGCCTTTCCGGTTCGGGCGGTCAGGGCGTGAAGGTGGCGAGCAAAATTCTCGCCAAGGCGGCCGGCATCTGGGACGACTGTTATGTCACCAAGACCCAGCTCTACGGCCCGGAGGCACGCGGCGGCGCCACCAAAGCGGACGTCGTCATCAGCGAGCAGGAAATCTGCTATCCCAAGGCGCGTAAAGCCGACATTCTGGTGGCATTGAACCAGGAGTCGGTGGATCTTTTCGTGCCGACGATGAAGGATAACGCCGTCATCATCATTGATGCAAGTCTTGCCGATTCCTGCCCGCGCACGGGCTCGTACTGGATTCCGTTCACCAAGATCGCGCGCCAGGAATTTGAGACGCCGCTCGTCGCCAACATCCTGGCTCTTGGCGCCCTCATCAGCATTACCGGTGCGGTATCGGAAGAGGCCATGCGCGAGGCGGTGAAGCACGTCCTCACTAAACAGACAGAGAAGAACCTCAAGGCACTAGAACGCGGCTTTGCCCTGGGCAAGACTGCCGAACGCAGATAATTTGACAATGCCAAGTTACTTGTCGCTGTAAAAAAATACACGTTCTACCGAATTTTGTGGTAATGGAAATATCAATATAGCAAACTGTTGAGAAAAACTGTAGAATGGTTATCTCAGTCCATTTGATTAA
>JAGVGO010000191.1 GCA_020057085.1 Planctomycetota bacterium
AAACTGCCACGAAACTTGTGGGTACAAAACAGCCCCTGGCGGGAGAGGTTATACTCTACCCATAATTTTTTTATCCCCCCGAAGTGTTAGATACGCCCGTTGGCACCCCCCCCCCGAATTATTGGATACGCCCAGCCGGTAGTCTCTATTTCTACAGCTCCCGCTCGCGCGTAAAAAAGTAAGCCGGTAGCCTTTGGCACTCGGCAGGCAATTGTTGACGTTTCTGTACAGCCTGTTGCAACTGTTCGATAAACTGAGCGAGAGTAATTTCACTTTCTTTGTTTTCGGCAAATTTATTTGACAAAGGCGGAGGGACACTTGACTGCGGTAGTGGTTTTGCCGGAATGTCGGGCTGCGGCGTCGGTTCCTCTCTTTCGTGAGTCGCGTAGACTTGCTCTTCTTCGTCGCCAAAAATTACGCTTTTTTCCTCTTCTTCACCCATACTCTCTGCATTGTCAGAAGGGGCAGCAACTTGTTGTTGAGGGGAAGTGACAACTACCTCATCGCCCGTTTCTGGTTCTTCGCTCTCTTCTTCAATTATTGGCTCATTGTGCTTATTGCTCGGCACACTTTCTGATACATCTTCTTGCGGTGTCGAGCTTGTACTATCCGTTTCTTCCTCATCTCCCCACTCTTCCGCGTCATCTGTCGTCGTATCAGGCGCGCCTTTGACTGTCGAACCTGCATTGGCGTAAGAATCAGCCGCTGGCGGACGCTCGGCAAAAATCACTTCTTCATTAGAGTGAACGACTTCGTGATGTATCTGGTCGGGTTCTGCATTATCTTCGGCCTCACCGGGAGAAGGGATGATGATGGTGTCTACCTTGCCGGTCATAGCAGGGGCATTCGCTGGCGTTCCAGGAACCGCTTCGTTTGCTGGGCACTCTGTGCCTTCTCTTTCGGGAGAAGGCACGAGTGCGAGAACCCCTGCGGGGATATTGTCGTGTGCAGCCTTGTCTAAACGGACAGTCTCTGCTGGAGCGACTAGTGCGAGGATATTGTCGTGTGCAGCCTTGTCTAAACTAACAGGCTCTGCTGGAGCGACCGGGGCGGCTGTTGCAACTTTGCTTTGCTCTGTCTGCTGTACACCAAGTTGTGGCGTAAATTGAGACACTTTGCGTGCGATTGGTTCCTGACGTATTACAGGCCTTTCTTTTGCTGTTTCCGGCGTTGAAGATACGTTGGGCGTGGGGCTTGGCAATAAAGGCAACCTGCCGCCTTTATTGCCCCCTGCTATCGCCAGTGTTTTAGCCGTTTTTTCATAAACGGCTCGGAATTGAGTTTGCATTATGCCGTGCTGATACTGCCAAACCTCTTCTGACCAGCTCATCAGACGGATATACATTTTCTGCAAACGGAGAGTGTGGAGCGTCTTTGCCGCCAGCAAGAGCATTGTGTAAGGGAAGTGAAGTAATTTGATGACTGTTTTTTCCAGTTTACCTTTCGCGTTAGCCAGTGGACGCTCTGTTTTACACATTGGCAGCTCACCAGAGGCAATCTGGCGATAAGCGATAGCCATTTGCCAGAAAAGCGGGGCGAGAATGCGCAATTTACTCAACGGCATACCTTCGACGGCAATCTTGTTTTGCACCAAGGCGACTGCTGCATGCAATCTGCCTAACATGATTTCCAAAAAAGTGATGGAGGTCGTGGATATGCGTACGGTAGGCGTGGCTTCGATAGTGTGTTGGGTAAGCTTGACGAGTCCTTGCGGCAACAGTTCTAAATAATAGCGATTATTGATATCATGAAAATCCAGCACAATTAGACGCACAATTTTGGCTTGTCTCTTAATGCTGTCGGCAGAGAGAGTGCGCAATGCTTTCTCGGCGGACTGAAACAACAAAAATTCAAACTCTGCTGGTTCCATGCTATGCCTTATGCATTATCTTCTTCTGCTGGCAAGTTGGCAAAGCCTTTTCCCAACTTGTGATCCTGATATTTAGCCCCTTGCCCTGCCGAAAAGTCAAGATTGCCTCGTATGCCTTCGCCGATGCGGTGGTCATGGAGTTGCTTACCTTGGCCATCAGTGGCATGCGAGAATGTTTTCTTGGTGGCTTCACTGACGCGGTGGTTGTGGTAGGCTTTAGCTTCTTCATCGTTGTCGTGGCGTAGATGTTCAGCCACCGCGTTGGCCAGTTTGTGATCCTGGTATTGCTCTCCGTTGCCGGACATTCCCTTCTGTCGTTGATGTCTGTGACTCTCCGCCTTGTTTCCATGCGCGGTGACGACTTCTTTTTCTCTCTGCTTCTGGGCACAGAATGCCTCAAAATCGGAAGACCCCTTAGGGCGAGGCCTGACACCGATAATCGGTGCTTTCTCTGTCGCCTTTGGCGGTGCCGATGGCACTGCTGCTGGCTTTGCCGGTTTGCTCTGTGAAGGTATAGAAGACAGCGATCTTGGTTGCAGCGGCGGTGGCGCTGGTTTATTGTCTTGCTGTCCCTCGTTGCGGGAAAAAGATATCTTCTTTGCTCCTTGTTTGGGCTGATCTACATTATCCATAAGCCTTGCATCCCTTTCTGGCCCGCTCAAGCCATTTTGATTTGGTTCAGATATTCTGAAGGTTGGCGGCCAGTAATTATACTGCGCCGTACTGCCCGCAGTAATGCCTTATATGCTTCCAGCGACAGAAAACCTTTTTCCAAAAGAACCGCACCAATATCTTTGTACTTGCCCATCACCACGTTATTGGAATAGATACGGGAGCATTTTTCGGCCTGTGGCTGGGAAATCAGATTATTTTCGAGCGCCACCTTGAGCATAACTTTGCTTTCTTCGTTGCACAGGGAATGTTTGAGAGCGGCATAAACACGTTGCCGTTTCTCATCATCCAGCATCTTTTGCTCGATCAGACAGGCACAACAGCCTTTCATCTGCGCCTTTTTCAGTTTGTCCAATTCTTGCTTTTCACGCTCATTCAAAAGCGTATGTGTGGCGCATAATTTCTGGAAAATATCATCGCTGCGATCAACCAACACCTGGATTTTTGCCTTTTCCAGGATACCTTTTTGTTGCGGGGTGATGATTTTTTGCTCCAGCAATACGTCGCTCAGGTTGAATTCAAGACCTATGAGCGAGAGAGCTTCCTGCCGCCGCAGGCATTCTTCAAGCTTCTGTACTACCACCAGTTTGTTGTGCAAGGCAATCTGGCCGGTAATCACATCCATTTCTGACGGGAAATAGGAATCGTGGAATTTCTGCTGTTGCTTGGCTTTGGGTATAAAACCAGACTGTTCCGCCGAGGTTGGCTCTTTTTTCTTGAGTTTGTACAAATCATCCAGTAGTTCGGTAGCACTTTGGTATCTTTTCTGCCGGTCTTTTACCATCATTTTAGCGATTACCGCGCACATACCTTCGGATATTTTAGGATTGCGTTCGAGAATGGGCAGTGGTTCCTGTTCCAGTAGCGCAGTCATGATGGAGATAGGATCGTTGCCCTCGAACGGGGGCGAAGCGGTCAGCATGTGGTAGCAGGTGCCTCCCAGGCTGAAGATGTCGCTGCGCGTATCGAGTTTCTCTTCGCCCTGTGCCTGTTCCGGCGACATGTAGTGGGGGGTGCCCAGCACGGTTCCCATCACCGTCAATTTGGTTTCGCTATCCGTGGATTTGGCCAATCCCATATCGCAGAGTTTGACTTTGCCGTCGTAAGTAATCATGATGTTGTCTGGTTTGATGTCGCGGTGGATGATACCCTTTTGCGCGGCATACTCCAAAGCTTTGACGATCTGAATCATGATTTCGATAGCACGCGATTCATCGAATACACCTTTGGCCAACAATTCTTTTTTGACTGTGACACCGTCTACGAATTCCATGACATAGTAAAGTCGGCCTTTGAATTCACCGGATGTATAGGCAGCCACCACGTTAGGATGCTTTAAAGCGATACTTTGTTGCACCTCACGTTTGAACCGTTCTCTGGCTCTTTCGTTGGTGGAAAGCTCTTCGGAAAGGACTTTGATGGCAACGAACTGATTGGTTTTGGCATCTTTGCCTTTGAAGACATCGCCCATGCCACCGCTGCCAAGTTTTTCCAACACTTCGTAACTACTGATCATGTATCCCATACACTGCTTCCTCTGTTAGTATTATGGAAAACCGCCAGAATAAGCCTACTTTACTCAAAGTTCAGGTTAGCAAAAAATCGTTTTCTTGTCAATAGATTTATGCAGAATATGCAGAATACTCAAACGCGGCTGAATAGTTACCAAAAATTTTTCCTATTTTTAAGCATTATAGCCTGGAGCATCTGTTTTGGCAAGAACTTTTACTCGGACGCCGGAGTTTTTTGCCACAAAACCGCAGATAGAAGCAACCCATCCGCACGGGGCACCGTTTTTTTCGAGTAGATTTTGTGCTTGACTTCTGTGTCGTTTTGGGCAAAGATGTAGAGGTAGCTGGTAACAGCAAAATCTATCTGCTGATGGTTACATTAAAGACAGGAATGTGCTGTGGAAATCGAAAAATTGGAAAAATTGTTTAAGCGGATCAAAGACAGCAAAGTCAAATATGTTGACCTTAAAGTTGTAGACTTGTGGGGCAAATGGCGGCACGTCACTTTGCCGGTGGAAAATTTCGGCGAAAAGACGTTTATGAATGGTGTGGGATTCGATGCCTCGAACCTGGGTTATGCCTCGGTGGTGAAGAGCGACATGCTGCTCATGCCGGACCCCGATACGGCTTACCTGGAAGACTGGGAGGAGTACCCTGTCATATCTGTCATCGCCGATGTGTATGATGCGACCAGCATGAAACCTTCCGACCACGACCCGCGCACTATTTTGAAAAATACCATCAAATATATTTTACCCATTGCCGACACCGTGATGATGGGTCCTGAATACGAGTTCCACATATTGAAGAATGTACGTTATGCAACCAGTTGCCAGGCGATTACCCTGGGCATCGACAGTCCGGAAGGGTTCTGGAATTCCAACGTCTCCGGCGAATATTTCATCGGTAAAAAGAAGGGCTACCATCGTATTCCGCCGTTCGACAATTTTATGGATGTACGCAGCGCCATTTCCACTAAATTGACCGAACTTGGCGTACCCGTAAAATATCACCATCATGAAGTGGGCACATCGCAGGTCGAGATCGAACTGAATTTCAGCGACGCGCTCAAGGCTGCCGATTACACTATGCTGGCCAAACATGTGGCACGCAATATCGCACACAAAAAAGGGCTTATCGTTACCTTCATGCCCAAGCCGATGTATGACGAGGCAGGAAACGGCATGCACGTACACCAATTTCTCATGAAAAACGAGAGGAATATCTTCGACGGCGACCAGATATATAACCTCTCCAAAATCTGCCTCTCCTATATCGCCGGCATTCTGAAACATGCCAAATCACTGATGGCGTTCACCAACCCGACCACCAATTCGTATCGCCGCCTGGTGCCGGGTTTTGAAGCACCGATCAGCCCTGTATTCGGTTTGGCCAACCGCACAGCCGCCATTCGTATCCCTGGCTATGTCAAGGAAGGCGCCAAGCGGCGCATGGAATTTCGCACCATTGATGCCACCTGTAACCCTTATCTTGCTTACGCCGCCATGATTCTCGCCGGTGTAGATGGCATTCAGCGCAACCTGGACCCGGTGGCTGAAGGGTATGGCCCATTCGAAAAAGATGCCTGCGAGGCCAAGGTGCCACCGATGGCGGTGAGCCTCGAAGAAGCTTGTGCGTCTATGAAAAAAGACCACGACTATCTCAAGACATTCCCTGAGGCTTTGCTGGACACCTGGATTCTCCAAAAACTGGAGGAATGTCGGATGGTCAACGCGGTACCCAGCCCGCTCGAATTCGATCTCTATTTTGATGCGTAAGAAGGAACTTTATGGCTAATTATGCAATGCCCGGATCCGCCATGTTGAGTTCTTATATCGCGGTGTTCGATTCCGGCATCGGCGGACTTACTGTGCTTTCCGTATTGCGCCACACCTATCCCAACCGCTCATTCCTTTACCTTGGCGATACGGCGCGCGTGCCTTACGGCACCAAAAGCCCGGAGGTCGTGACGCAATACGCCCTGGAATCGGCCTGGTTTCTCTCACGTTTCCCGCTCGATGCCATCGTCGTTGCCTGTAACACGGTGAGCGCCGTGGCTATGCCGGCATTGCACGCCACCTATCCCGATATTCCGATATTCGGCGTCGTAGGGCCAGGAGCCAGGGCGGCAGTCGAGGCTACACGCAGCAAACAGATTGCCGTACTCGGCACCGAAGGCACCATTGCCAGCGGTGCCTACCGCAAGGCGGTGCATGCCAACGATCCGGAGATCGAGGTAACAGGGATTGCCTGCCCTTTGTTCGTGCCGCTCGTCGAAGAAGGTATTCTCTCCGGCCAGATCGCCAAACTGGCGGTGGAGCATTATCTTGCCGGTAAGATCGCTAAAGAGATAGATACCGTAGTACTCGGTTGCACCCATTATCCGCTCCTGCGCGAAGTGATTCAGGAAGTAGTGGGGCCGCAGATCAAGATCGTAGACTCGGCGGCACCACTGGCGCAAGAACTGTCGGCTCACCTGCCGGCGGCACCACGCGGCGAAGCGAGACTGCGCATTTTCACCACCGATTCGCCGGAACGCTTCATGCGCATCGGCGCACGTTTTCTCGGTTCGGCCGTCGTCGAGCCGACACGCATCAATCTGGAAGAGATGATTTACGCCAAACGGCTGGTCGGCGGCGAAGATATGGCTTAGGGCTGGTATACGAAGCAAAGGAAACTTATGCGTTGGTTACTCATTGATGTGCTGCTCACTTTGCACACCTTCTTTTTCAGTCTCTTCATCGCTTGCCTGGCCTTGCTGGCACCGCGGACAGGAGCCGCGGAGTGGGCATCTTGCTTGTGGGGCAAAGGCATGCTCTACATCGCTGGTGTCCGTTACTTGCCCCCGATCCGAAAAATTCCCGGCCAAGGCCCATATGTCCTGATGTCGAACCACCAGAGCAACCTCGATCCGGCCTTGCTGTGGCAGCTTCCACTGCGCCTGCGCTTTGTTTATAAAATCGAGCTCTTGTTTGTGCCGGTACTCGGTCTGGCCTTATGGGCGATGGGCAATATTACGGTCAACCGGCAAAACCATAAGAAAGCGGTGCAAAGCCTGCAACGGGCGGCCAAAAAAATCCGCGCTGGCACCAATGTGTTGATGTTTCCTGAAGGTACACGCAACTCAGACCCTGGCGCACCACTTTTGCCGTTCAAGAAAGGCGGCTTTATGCTGGCTATCGAAGCGGGCGTGCCGATTTTGCCGATTGGCATTGCCGGCACCGGAGAGTGTCTGCGCAAAGGCTCACCGCGTACCCATGCCGGCCTTGTCGCTTACGAAATCGGCGAGCCGATTCCCACAGCAGGGCTTACCGCTGCCGACCGCGACGCCTTGATGGAAAAAGTGCGCCAGGCAATCGAACAGTTGTGTGCCGAAGCGAGAGAACGCTTGCTGCAACAGAAGAAAGGGGAGGCTCAATGAAAAGATATTTTACCTGCTGTCTGCTCGTTGCCTTGCTTGTGCTGCCGTGCATGGGCGAGACGCAAACCACGCGCATCGAAGATCGCGTGTGGGACAGTCTGGTGCAGGCGCTCGATCACTCGATCTGGAATTTCCGCAAGCAGATCGGTAAACGTAGCTACCGCGTGTCGGTGGGCAATTTCGTCTTTGAGGAAAGCGCCGTGCCGTCGCACTTCTCCCGCTATCTGGCTGGTGAAGTGGGGCAAGCGGTGAGCAGAAACGGCTGGGAGGAGTACGAACGCGAGAAGCTGGATCTGGTACTCGCCGAGCAAAAGTTGCCCAGGTCGGCGTTGTTCGATGCCGGTTCCCACACACGCCTGGGCAACCTCAAGGGACTCGAAGGTATCCTTTCCGGCAATTATTGGGTAAGCGGCAACCAGGTGCGCGTGCAACTCGTGGTGACAGACATCGAGACCGGCCGCAAGACCACGGTGGCTGTATCGGTGCGGCACATGGCGCTTGCCGTGCCGCCTTTACATTACGAACGCACGCGGGAGGTAATGCTCAGACTGGACGCGGCACAGTCTCGGAACGTAACGATCAGGCCAGACTCGCTACAGCCTCGGAACGTAACGATCAGGCCAGACTCGGCACATCTGCCGAAATTCGGCTTAGAAGTGTGGAACGACCGCGGCAAAAGCAGCACCTATTGCCCAGGAGACAGGATGAAAATTTTCTTCAAGGCCAGCAAGCCGTGTTACGTCAAGCTCTATCACGTCTCGGCAGAAGGAAAGCTGCAGCTGATCTACCCGTACAACGAGGAACAGAAAAAGAGCTGCGAGGCGGACAAAGTCTACACCGTGCCGGAGGGCAACGACCGGTTGGAAATCGAAGAACCGTTTGGCCCGGAAGTGATCAAGGCCATCGCCAGCACCGTGCCGTTCAAAGAGATCGAGGAAGCCGGAAAGATTCTCGGCACAGTGGAAGGCCAGGGCATCACCCGCGGCGATTGGGACATCCTGCGCGGCCTGTCGCTCAAAGGCGAGATGGCGGAAGACACTTGCGTCTACGCGGTGGTGAAATAAGGAAGAAAATGAGCAAAAGATTGGAGATCATTGCCGAACTCAGTGCCTCAAGTGATGTCCGCCTTAAAGGCATATCGGTTAGAACCCGATTGGGAGTTTTCGCATGAATTTTATGAAGCATTGGCATTGTTTGCTTGTGTCGTTCTTGGTGCTGTGTTGCCTGACATACAGCCACGGCCAGGAAGAGAGTCTCGTACCAGGGAGCGATTTCAACAGTTACGTGATCGCGCTGTTGCAAAGCTATCCAAGCGATGGTACACACCAGTATTACTGGCCGAGCCAGAGCGACTGGAAAGGCAACACCCGCGATCTTTTTTACCGCGATACCTTGTTTGCCAAAGGCGATACCTATAGTCGTTGCTACTGCTGCGGCCTGACCTTTGAGGTATTTTTCCGCGCCTATGAAAAATATTGCCATGACAAAGGCGCTCCCTTTATCATCAAAGATTTTGACATAACTGTACTCAACCGTTTCCTCAGACAATGGTTCGGTGCGGACGGCAATCTCACCACGCTGCAAAACGCCATTGTCGCCAATGCGCTCGGCAAGGCGGTGAGCCATAGCGAGGCGCAGGCCGGCGACTTTGTGCAACTGTGGCGGCACAGCGGGTCGGGGCATTCGGTCATTTTTATCAACTGGGTGAAAAACAACAACGATCAAGTGGTCGGTTTCCGCTACTGGTCAACACAAAAAGCGACGAATGGCATTGGTTACAATACGGAATATTTCGGTACGTCCGGTTCTACACTGGACAGCAATCGTTTGTACATCGCCCGTGTGGGCAAATAATAGTAACAAAAGTAAAGGAGGACACTAAAAATGTCCAAAGAAAAAGTTTTGGAGATCATCAAGGCAAGCCCAACCGCTTTCATGGCCACAGTTGATGGCAAATCTCCGCGCGTGCGGCCGATGGCGCTCGATGCCATTTGGGGCAACAAAATCTACGGTTCCACCTTCAGCCTATCGGACAAAGTGCAACAACTGACTCGCAACGATGTCGCTGAGATTGCCTGGATGGATCCGCAGTGTCGGCATGTGCGCATCCGCGCCAAGGTATCTTGCTGCAAGAACCAGGAACTCAAGAAGAAATATTATGAGGAGAAGGCGCAGCATCTCAAAGACTATTTCTCCGGCCCGAATGATCCCAACTACACCTTGCTCGAAATCGTGCCGTTCCATGTTGATCTGATGGACACCAACGATAAGGGATATCGCAACATCAAATGGTAAACGGCCACCCGTCGGGCCGGTTTTGTTCAAGATGAAGCTTTGTCCGACAAGTCCGACAGGTCGGATAAGTCGGACGAGTCGTTCATGTTTCATAGAAGGCTCCCATCCGGCCGGGCGGTTTCGTTCAAATAATTTCAAACATCCTTGTTACAGTCAGGGTTTTCATGCTTAAAAAGTTGAGTTTGCTGCTACTGTCTTTCCTCGCCGTCAATTTGCTGGCAGGCTTCGTTTATCGCCTGTTTTTTTTGTACGCCTTCGCCTCTCCGTTGGAACTGGAGAAAACGGCTACCGTATTTTTATGCGGCTTGCGGCTCGACATTGCCTTGATGGGCTTCACACTCTCTGTTTTCGGCGCGATTTCGCTGCTGCTCCTGAGAGTGCATTTCAGGTTACTCTTTCTGCTTGGATTTTTCGCCACCTACCTGCACCTGGGCACCTTTTTCGCCAATATTCTGTGTTTTTATGAGAGGAACCAGCAGGTGGGCGAACGGCTGTTCGCTTATATCGCCAACCCTGCCGAAATTTATGTCGCGGTGAGCGGTTTTGTCTGCAACAATGTCTGGCTTTCGCTCTTGTTTCTGTCGCTGAGCGGCATTTTGCTGTATCTGGGAATACGCTACGGCAGAAAATTCCAGGGGCAGCAAGTGAGCCTGTGGCAGCCTAAAACCAATCTGGTGTGGACGGTTTTATTCATTGCTCTTTGCCTATGTCTGCCCATCGATAAAGTTACTGTCAAAAAGACCAAACTCGCCAGCGGCTGGAGGTTACACATTACCCATCCCATTTACTACACAGTGCTCGACAATTTCGCTTGCAACCAGGCCATCCATAACCCGACTTTCATGATCTTGCGAGAATATCTGCCGGGTCTCTTCGAGCCTACCTTTGAGGACCAACTCGACAACCAGGAAGCCCTTCGTATTACGCAGGAGCTTCTCAAGTTGCCCGGCGAGAATGCGGACTACCCTCTGCTGACAGAAATTAAAAGCGACCTGAACTTGGGCCTGCGCAACGTCGTGATTCTGCAAATCGAAGGTCTCTCGCAGTCGGTATTGGACCGGCAAGAGAATGGGCAATGGGTGATGCCGTACGTGCGTAAACTGGCGAGTGAAGGCATCTATTTTCCCAATATCATCCACTCGTTTCAAGGAACGGCAGGTGGCGTATTTTGTGCGGCGAGCAGCTTTCCCAAAGCTTATGACGAATTTACCATGCGTTATACCGCATACGAAACGAATGGCTATTATGGTTCGTTAGCGCACATTTTAGGACCCACGGACTATGAGCATTATTTCTTCGAGGGTTTTCGCGAATGCCTTACGGAATACATGGCATTTATGGGCAATCAAGGCTACCAAAGCTTCAGTTATTATGACTTTCGGGATCGTTTGGCCGCCAAAAATTTATTGGCCGAAGGGGAAGATACGCAGGGTGTAGTGGATCACCATTTACTGCAAGAATCTGCCGAAATTTTGCTCAACTCGCGCAAAAAATATTTTACCGCTCATATCATGACCGTAACCAGCCACTCGCCATGGAAAGTTCCTGCCAATTTTCAATCTCCACTTAAAAATCAATATTTGCAAGTGTTCAACTATGTAGACACCTGCATCGAGAAATTTTTCGAGACTTTGCGCCAAAGCCCCAAATTCGCCGAAACCCTTTTTGTCGTGGTCGCCGACCATGCCAGCATCACATTCGGCGATAATCTGCTGGAACGGCTGCGCATCCCCGTCATCTTCTATAATCCCAACCTGGTACGCATGAATTTGCATGGAGAGCACAAAGTGTACGGCAGCCAACTGGACGTTCTGCCTACCGCACTCGCTTTGTTGGGTGGCAAGTGGCCATATAGCGGTATGGGCAAAAATTTGCTTGCCCTGGACGATAATTACTGCCTCTGCCTGAGCATGGCTGCCCACCAGGGATATTATTTCCACGACAACTGGGTTTTCCACTACCATGCTTTGCAAAAAGAAGGGCAGCTTTTTTGGCGAGAAAACGACAAAATTATTTTAAAAAATGTTGGCCAGGAACACAAAGATGTGTTAGCCCGTATGCTCCGTGAATATCTGGCACTCTATGAAACATCCAGATACCTGGCTCGCCAGCATAAAGTTTTCCCGCGCCAGAAAGGCAAATGAAATAATGTTATGTCCAAATATCCTATCCCGCGCGACACGAATGTGAAGAATAAGCCTCTCTCCCACTTTGCTCCCGGCGAACGCGGGCGCATAGTGGCTATCACGCTCAAGGACCCAGCCCTATTGCATCGTCTCACCGGTCTTGGTCTGTACCCTGGTGCGCTGGTCACTTTACGCCAGCACAGACCTACAGCCATTGTGCGAGTAGCCGAGACAGACGTGGCGCTGGAAAACAAGCTCACGCAGCACATCGAGTGCCAATTGCTGGAGGAAAAATGACATGGAACTTTCGGCTACCGTAGTGCGTGTTGACGGCAACAGTTGCCTTGCCACAGGGCATGGCAAAGAGTATCGTGTGTTTATTCCCAAACGTATTTTGAGTTTGGCCGGCGAACAATTGCGCACCATTGCCGTCGGTGACGAGATCATCGTCTCGGGGCGCAACGACGACGAAGTGTGGCTGCAACAGGTGATGCCGCGTCAAACCTGGCTGGCCCGCCGCTCAGTTGACAAAAAAGCCAAGGAACAAGTGGTGGTAGCTAATGTCGAGCAGATGGCCGTTGTCACGTCGGTAGGCATTCCGCCATTCCGCCCCGGCATCATTGACCGTATGATAGTGGCGGCCATGCGCGGCGGTCTTGAGGTACTCATCGTCGTCAACAAGAGCGACCTGCGGGAGCAAGACAGCGAGTGGCCGCAGGTGGAAAAACAACTTGCCGAATACCGTCGTCTGGGATATGCGGTATTCTGCACCAGCGCCACCAAAGCGCAGGGCGTTGACGAACTGCGTGAACAACTGCGCAACCGCAAAACCGTGTTTGCCGGCCACTCGGGCGTCGGCAAATCGTCGCTCTTGTTGGTGCTGGACACGCAGCTGGATCTGCGAGTCCAGGATGTCAGCTACAAAACACAATGGGGACAGCACACCACTACTGCGGTCTCTTGGTTGCCCTTTAGCTTCGGCGGTGTGGCGGTAGACACTCCTGGTATCCGTGAATTTTCCCTGTGGCAACTCACTCCGCAGCAAGTCGCCTCCTATTTTCCGGAGATTGCCGCGCTAGAGCGACAATGTCGCTACAAAAGTTGCACTCATATACACGAACCCGACTGTGCAGTGAAGGCGGCGGTGTCACCAGGCAACATCGCCGCCTTCCGCTACCACAGCTATTGTCGTATCGTCGAAGCGGCGGAACGTGAGGTGGAACAAAGCGACGCCAGCATGGAGAAACGCCTCGGCCGGCCGATTGACGAATAATTAAGGTGTCTTACGATGGATATGCGTGTTTGCCGCAATTGGTTATTTTTGTTGAGTACACTGCAATTGCTGGTGTGGACGCTGTTGCCTTCTTTGCTACTGCAAAATACCTACATTGACATTTTGGAAAATATCGTCTGGGGACGCTACTGGCAAATAGGATACGACAAGGATCCGTTTCTCGGCGCCTGGGTCACTTATGCGGTCTACTGGCTTTCCGGCGAAAGCATGCCGGTGATGTACCTGGTGAGCCAGATCATGGTCCTCATTTGCTGGTGGGCGGTGTGGCGTCTCTCGTGCAGGATAGTGCCGCCGTTACCGGCACTCATTGCCGTCTCATCATTGAGTCTGTGTTATTTCCTTAACCTCCACTCACCGGAATTCAACGACAATATGATCGAGATGCCGCTCTGGGCACTCACTTGTCTCTATTTTTATGATGCCGTCAAAACGCAACGGCTTAAGTCCTGGCTTCTCGTCGGTCTCTTTGCCGGACTCTCTTCGATGGCCAAGTACTATACGCTGATGCTGCTGCTCGCCATGATCTTTTTTTTGCTTACGCAAAAAGAAGGCCGTGACAGTTTCCGTCGTGCCGGCTTCTATGCCGGGCTGGCACTCTTTTTGGCCATCACCTTGCCCAATTTCTTCTGGCTGATCGAGCACGATTTTATTGCTATCAACTACGCTTTCAGCCGCGCCTGTCTTACCGGAGACGCTGACACGACATGTATAGCCCATTTCACCAAGCCGCTCAGATTTTTATTGAGCGTCATGGGCGTGGCCATGCCCATCACCGCTGCTATTGCCGGGTGTTTCCGAAAATCGCTGCAACAACCCGCACAATTTGCCGTGGATGCGTTTGCCTGGCGCTATGTCACTGTCTTGTGTTTTGCCCCGATTATGTTTACGGCATTTTTTTCCGCCATTACCGGCGCCAAGATCAATCACATGTGGCAGACGCCGCTCTTCAATTTGCTGGGGTTATGGGCCGTGCTGTGGTTACAACCCATCTTCAGCGGCAGACGGCTCGTGGCATATGCCATCTGCCTTGGTATCGCTTTCTTTTCCCTGGCAGGCATATATACGTGGAAAGTTGTGGTAGAGGTTTTACTGAAACAGAGGGCAGGCTACGAGTTCCTGCCTGGACAGACCATCGCCGAGTCGCTGAATCGTCTCTGGCGAGAACGCTACCACACGCCTTTGCGCTATGTGGTAGGCAGGCGCAAACTGTCCGCCAATGTCGCCGTGTATGCTCCTGATCGTCCGCATCCTTATTTTGTCATGGAGCCAAGCTGCAATCCCTGGATAGATCGGCAAATGTTGCACCGACAAGGTGCCGTGTTGGTGTGGGAAATAGAAGAAGATGGGCCAGAAGTACCGGCCGCCATGCGCGCCCTTTTCAAGACAATCGAGGTTCAGCCTGTGCAGGAATTGGCCTGGGCGGTAAGCCCGTGGGCAGCTCGCTGGCTGACCAAAAAAAGTTTGTCATCGTTCAAGCTTGGCGTGGCATTGGTGCCGCCAACAGAAAATTGACTGAGCCTGCGTACAGGCAGCGTGTTGTTTTTTATCTATCGTTTTTCCCATTTCTGGACAAAAATATGCTGGAATTACATGCAACGACGGTACTTTCCGTGCGATGTGGTGCGTGGGTGGCGATGGGCTCCGATGGCCAGGTGACCATGGGCAAGGAAACCATCGTCAAGCACGACGCCAAAAAAGTACGTAAACTGAACCAACACAAGGTACTGGTGGGATTTGCCGGAGCCACCGCCGATGCCTTTACCTTGTTCGACGAGTTTGAGGCGCTTCTCACGACATACCAGAGCAATGTCTACAAAGCATCGGTAGAACTGGTGAAAAAATGGCGCACCGACAAGATGCTGCGCCATTTGGATGCGATGCTGGCCGTAGCGAACAGCAAGTGTTCGCTGCTCATTTCAGGGTTGGGGGACGTGATCGAGGCAAGCAACGGCATCCTGGCCATAGGCTCAGGCGGTATGTACGCGCGCGCCGCCGCCGAGGCACTCGTCAAACACAGCCAATTGAATCCGGTGGAGATCGTGCGTGAGTCACTCAACATCGCCGCAGGGATTTGCATCTACACCAACAACAATATCACCATAGAGGAGCTAAAAGATTGAAAGATTTGACGCCGCAAGAATTAGTGCAAGAGCTGGACAAATACATCATTGGCCAGCAAGAGGCCAAGAAATGTGTGGCCATCGCCGTCCGCAATCGCTGGCGGCGGCAACAATTGCCGGCCGAGCTACGCGATGAGGTGGCACCCAAGAATATCATCATGATTGGGCCGACCGGCGTCGGCAAGACCGAAATTGCCCGCCGTCTGGCGCATCTCGTACATGCCCCATTTCTGAAGGTAGAAGCGTCGCGTTACACCGAGATAGGCTACCACGGTCGTGACGTGGAATCTATGGTGCGAGATCTCGTCGAACTGGCGGTCGGCAGAGTGCGTCAGGAACATGCCAGGGCGGTAGAGGAAAAGGCACGCAAGGCGGCCGAGGAACGACTTCTCGATCTCTTGCTGCCAGCCAATAAAAATACCTTGCAAGAGAGCGAAGAAGGCGAGGACAACTACTCACCGGCAGTAGCCGGTGACACTGCCGAGCGACGCAAAAGGTCGCGTGACAAGATGCGTGAGAAACTGTTGGCCGGGCAACTCGAAAACCGCACCGTGGAACTGAATGTCGAAGACCGCGCCGTGCCGATGGTGGAAATTCTGTCGAATGCCGGCGTCGAGCAGATGGGAGTAGAGTTCCAGAACATGTTCGAAAAACTCGTGCCGACCCGCAACCGCGTACGTAAAATGACGGTGGCAGAGGCGAGACAACTTCTCCTTCAGCAAGAGTCGGACAAACTCATTGACCGTGACAAGGTGGTGCAGGAGGCGGTGAAATGGGCAGAAAACATGGGCATCATCTTCATTGACGAGATTGACAAAGTCGTCGGCAGCAACTACAAATCAGGACCGGACGTCAGCCGCGAAGGGGTGCAGCGAGACCTCTTGCCGGTTGTGGAAGGATGCAGTGTACTCACCCGCTACGGTATGGCACGCTCCGATCACATTCTGTTCATCGCCGCCGGAGCATTCAGCAACTCCAAGCCTACCGACCTGATTCCGGAGCTGCAGGGACGTTTTCCCATCCGTGTGGAGCTAAAATCTCTCGTCAAGGAAGATTTCGTGCGCATCCTGCTGGAACCGCAGAATGCCCTCATCAAACAATACAAGTCGCTCCTTGCCACGGAAGGTCTGCAAATGGAGTTTTTGCCCGAGGCGATCGTCGAGATCGCCGGGGTGTGCGCCACCGTCAACCAGAAGATGCAGAATATCGGCGCCCGCCGCCTCCACACGGTGATGGAAAAACTTCTGGAAGACATTTCATTCCGCGCCCCACAACTGAGCGGGCAGAAGATTGTCGTGGATACGACGATGGTCAAAGAACGGCTGCAGGCAATCGTTGAAGACGAAGACCTGTCGCGCTATATTTTGTAAAGGCAACTTGCGATGTCACTCATTCTTACTTCCACTTCTCCGGCAATTCCTGAAACAGGCGGGCGCAACACGCTGTTGACAGCACAGGAACGCCAGGAAATACAAGAACTTGAAACCATCAGCAAAAATATGGTCGAGCAGATCCACCGGCGCATCGTCGGTCTCGAAGAGATCATCGAGCAAATTCTCATCTGTGTTTTCAGCGGCGGCCATGCACTACTCGTCGGCGTCCCTGGACTGGCCAAGACGCTTACCATCCGCTCGGTGGCCGAATTGCTCGATCTCCGGTTTTCGCGCATCCAGTTTACCCCGGATCTCATGCCTTCCGACATCACCGGCACGGAAATCCTGGTGCAGGAAGAAACCCAGAACATGCGCCAGTTCACTTTCCTGCGCGGGCCGATATTCGCCAACATCATCCTCGCCGACGAGATCAACCGTACGCCGCCGAAAACACAGTCGGCGCTACTCGAAGCCATGGAAGAAAACACCGTCACCTCGATGGGGCAACGCTGCGTACTCGATAAACCATTTTTCGTGCTGGCCACGCAAAACCCGATCGAGCAGGAAGGTACCTACCCTCTGCCGGTGGCGCAGCTCGACCGCTTCATGTTCAATCTCTTGCTCGACTATCCGTCGTATCAGGAGGAATACCGCATCATGCGGCTTACCATCTCGCAAGCACCCAAACCTCTCACTTCTTGCTTGCCCAAGGAAAAAATTCTTCACTTCTTGCGGCTGGTGCGCAAGATATATATTGCCCCGGAGGTAAGCGACTATGCCGTGGCGTTGTGTCGTATGTCGCGTCCACATGCCGATTGCAGCAAACTGGTGAAAGAGTATGTGGCGTGGGGTGTCAGCCCGCGTGCGGCGCAGTGTCTGATCGTCGGCGGCAAAGCGAGAGCGATGCTGCAAGGGCGCGACAGCGTGTCCCCTGCCGATATCCGCGCCATTGCCCATCCGGTAATGCGCCATCGTCTGCTCCTCAATTACCAGGCGGAAGCAGACGACTTCACACCGGACGAACTCGTGGATCACCTGCTCGAAACACTGCCTTCTCCCGACGGCGTGACGGTAGCACGCCCGCGGCACAAGCATCTTGCCCGCATGTACCTGACCGCGCCCACCCAGAGCTAGCGGTCATGCCGGCAAGATTCGCGGTGTGGTTGGTAGCGTGGTTGCTGTTGGGCGGCTGCGTATCGCCGGCCATACTCCCTTACAAACGGCCGTTGCTTGTCCCTGCGTATACGGCAAAAACCCTGGCGACGCATGGCTCCTGGCTGTGGCTCTACAGCGGCGATTTGAGCGGCGACGGGCGTGCCGATTTGCTGCTGGTGGGCATGCGGGAAATCCTTGTGTTCGTTGCGCACGGCAACGGACTGCCGCTAGACGCTACCTGGCGTCTGGTGCCGCCTTATCCGATCCTTGGTTTTGCCGTGTCTGCAAACGGCCGCCATCGCCCGTGGCTCGTCGTAGTCACGACGCACAACGTGCTGTGGTGGGATGGACTTGCCCCACAAGCGACGCAGGAAATAACCCGCTGCGACAACACATCATTGCCTTATGTCCCTTATGGCCGGCTTTCCTTGTTCCACGACCTCGACGCGAACGGCATCGAAGAACTCTTGCTGCCGCAACGCGCCGGCCATGAGTGGCAGGCGCATCTCTATGTCTGGCAAGGGATGTTTCGCGCGAGCAAGACAATCTTGCCGCTCGGCCACGCCGATTCTGCCTGGCCGCCTTCCTTGTATGTCTGGCCGGAGAAAGATGCCTGTGAAATTTGGGTGGAAGAGGCTCAAGGGCTGGCCATCCACACGCTCGACAGGGAAACTCTCTTGCCCGCAGCACCTAGCCGCATGCTGCACTGGCCCAGAGAGAACGACAGTGACGCCAGTGGCGACAGTGTACATCTCCTGGCTGTTGGTCAAATGAACGATAAAGGGGCAGCCGAATTGGTGGTAGGAAATAGGGAACTCAGTCGCCTGTGGCTAATCGCTGACCGGACGCAGGTTTTGCCTCTGGCATTGCCAGAGATGATAGTACTTGGCGCCACTGTGACCGAGAGCGATGGTGACAGCAGGCAAGCGGTGGCGGTAGTGGGTATCAGGTATCCGGAGCTCGGCGAATCGCTGTGGCGTTACTTCACGACCGGCCACATGCCGCTCCACCTTTGTGCTTACGTGTTTGCTGGCGAGCGTGTCGGCTTCTCTGCGCAACCTGCGACGGTGGTGCAAAAAACTTTGTGGCTGCCTTATGCCGCGCGTCATCGAAAAGTGTGTCAGCAAGTGGCTGTGGCCTGCGAAGATTTCGATAACGACGGCCTCCTGGACGGCGTTTATCTCGATGAGAGTGGATGCTTACGCATGTGGTACAACCTCTATAATCGCCCGGCAGGGCAGTTGTACGATCTGGGTGATCGTCTGCTGACGCCTCTCTATCAGCAGTTGAGCCGCGTCTATACACCCGCACGCCGGCCTGATATAGTGCTGTCGCTGCCGTCGGCCAAAGATTTCTGGCGGGTCGAGAGTAGTGTGCTGCGCCACTACGCACAAGATTCAGCCCTCGTCTTCCACTACCGTGCCTTGCCTTGGGAAAACGACAAAATCGTGGTCATCGCCGGTAAAGCACATGTAAAGACGGCAGATCGCTAGCGTGCTCCCAGTTTCTGGGCACGTTGGATGAGTTCGGTCTCTTTGATCTGCACCTTGATGGTGGCCAGCCACCAGGAAAATTGCTTATTTTGCTGTCGATTTGCCCGGATTACTGTAGGATTCTCAGCATCGCCTTTGGCGAAGTCACGCCAGTCTTTTTTGATAAATGCGATTATTTTGGTTCGATTGGTGGTGCAAAACTCCGCTCCCAAATTCATGGCGATGCTGTAGTACATGGCCGTCATCCAGCCCAGCCGGATCGCTTTCTGCCTGCTTTGGCCTTTCGCGGTAGCGACGATGAAATTTCCCTCCATCCGGGCTTCTCCAGCCTCCGGGCGATCCAGTTCCTCGCTGTCGCCGGTTGTAGACTCCACGTCGGGTGTTTGTAACAGCTTTTGCACATCTCGGAGTAGCTCTTGTTCATTGATGAGTACCTTCAGAACGATCTTGCCGTTTTGGTACTCCTGGACAACCACCGCCGGGTTATTGGGGTCATTTTGCGCGTATTTACGCCACGATTCAACAAGAAAGTTGCAGACTTTAGTGGACTGCGCACCATTGAGAACCGCCGCTTGCATGTTTTTCTGTAAATATTGATACATGGCTCCAATCCACGCCTTGGCAATGGCTTCGTTGCGGCTCTTCCCATCGCCCATGGTCACAATCCAATTTTTCTGGACCACAGCCGGCTTTTCTTCGACCGGTTCTCCTTTACGAATGACCACTAGTTTGCCGACATTCTTGGCATCCTGCAGCAGTTGTTCAACCTTCAACCGTACTTTGATAAGGGTGTCTTTCCCTTGCCATGGCCTTATGACAACCGGCTTACCGTTCAGATACTTGGCACAGTCGCTTTGGAGGAACTTGACGATAGCTTCCTTGTTGTTGTAGAAGTGAACCGAGTCTAAATTTTCCTGGAGGTATTTCATCATGGCCTTCTGCTGCGCGTCCACCAGGGCTTCTTGGGCAGACTTGCCTTCTCCTGCCCCCGTAGCCCAGTCACTATCCTCCTGAGCGTATACCAGGACGATAAAACAAGCGATCCAGAGATATAAACACTGTCGCATAATCGTTACCCGCCTTTCCACGAACCCAATATCGAATATCGTTACACCCGGTTCCATAACGAGTGTATTGTACACGAGGCATACTTGGCAAGCAAGCAAAATCAAACTAAAGCTCAATGTTGCGTCGTTTTCACATACTTCTTGGTCCACGGCACCATATGGCCACCGAGGCGGTCCCAGATCCGCTCCTTACGCCACTGTTCCGGCAAGATTTTCTTGCCGGTAGGAAATCCGTACAGCAGGTAGATGCCGCCACGTGCCAGGAATGGCGCCGATGTGCCTGGACATGCCACCCACAGCTCGCGAATCGGCTCTACACCGGCATAGAAATAATCATCGAACTTCCACTCGTTGCGATGTACCAGAATGGACAACTCATTGATGTTGGCCTCCTCGTAATCCCCTTCCCAGCCCAGAACGAAGTCGCGCAATTGATCCATATCTTCCTGCATAAGCGGGATATTGGATAGTGTTTTGACGGAAATATTGACAAGCGACTGTAAGCCCTTCTTGTAGAGAAGAACTTCCTGGCCTTGCGTGCGTTCCATAGGGTAGCCAACGGAATTGAGTACTTTTTCCAGATTTCTGATACTCGTCACCATACGATTGAAAAATTCAGGGTACGGATCGACGATGCCGCTGAAGGCTCCTTCTGCCTTGCCTGAGAAGATAGGGCGACTGTTGATTTCCGCAAGCCCCAGGATGCCGCACAACATGCTGGTCAAGTTGCGCGCATGCCAGGCATCGGTACGCGTGAATAATGGCAGACCTTTGCTCTCCGGTTGCATCAAGGCTTCGTAGAGCCAGGCCTGGGCCACAAACCCACCGCTTTGCCAGGGATTACTTACCGAGAGATTTTTCTGTAGTCGCTCCTGATAACGCTTGATTTGTTCTTCATATTTGGCGAAAGCAAAAAAATCACGCTCACCCTGTTTGGCCACCTCCATCGCTTCCTGATGGCCCAAAATGACACCGATGTCTACGATGCTTGGAATCACACGCGGGTCGCCTTCCTGGCCGACATAAGGATGTACCAGTTGCTGCAGCATGAGGTCACGATCGTACGACACGCCGCCGAACAGCCGCAGGCCTGCGTGGAGGCCGACTTCGGAACGAATTTGCGGTGTACGTGTACGCGCCACCTGACGCGAAAAACGGGTGAGTAACTCGTTTTTGTCAATCATCGCAGGTGTGATGGTATCGCCGTAGACTTTGCGTGCGACCGACAGATAATCCAGAAGATGCGGATCGTCAGGCTCACCATAGATGGCAATGAGTAGCAAATGCATCTCTTCCCAGATCATGATACCATCGGCCGAATCGCCAATGGCTGCCAGTAAAATCAAAAGCGCGCTTTGTGTCTCGGAAGCACTTGAAGAACGGAATACACATCGGTTATACCATTCCAATGTCTGGTAATAACGCTTGAGTTTTTCCTCTTTGGTGCTATCCCATTTTTGTTTGAACCGGTTGTAATCGATATCGTAACCGAAGACAGGACTCCTCTGAATGCCGAGCATTCTGTTTTCCCGGCCATTGTAAATGAGTTTGAGTTCTTCTTCTACCTGCGTTCCAATCTGTGCCTCGATGGCCGGCGGCCACGCCACACGTTTCGCATTGAGCAAACGCTCGGCTACGGAGACAAAGGCGAGTGCGCGTAAGCTGGCCTCCTGGCAAGAAGCCGGAATCTCGTCGTGCAACTTGAGCAATCTTTCACCGAGAATGGCGGTAAGATCCAGTAACTTGTTATAAAACAGCTCACGTTCCAGGTCAACCCGCAAGCGTGCCAGAATATGCGCGAGCCCGGAAATAGTCGAATCAATCGAGATGAAAGATGGAATATCATCCTGCTGGTTTTGGCGGTAGAGTGCGATAAAAGATGGATACTGCCGACTCGTTACGACAAAGCCGTTCTGAAATAAAAATTCCTGTTCTGTCTGAGAAAGATTGGCACGCGCGAGGTTGCGGAGTTCGTTATTCACTTTGTACGGTTTGGTGGAGGGCAATACCGCCACCGGTGTATGGGTGATAGAATCAATGTATTTGTTTCGCTGCGCCTCGGCATATTTCAAGGAAAACACACTCTCTTCCCCGGATTTCGGATACAAAAACAGGAAAACGACGACACATGAGACAGCTATGAGTACTATGCCGGCTGCTTTGCCCAGCCATATGGAATATCTGGGCATGCGTATTCGGCGTTTCCTGTGCGACAATTCCTCCAATAATTGATCGCTAAACTTTTCCCACTGCTCGCGGCACGGTGTGGGCGTAGGGAGTTCACGGCAAGCACCTTTAACTTTGGTCAGGGCAGCCATCTCTGCCTGGCAGTCAGGGCACTGCTCCAAATGGCTGGCTACCAGCTTTTCCTGGGCAGCAGATAGCTCTCCATCCAGATATGCGGAAAGCATTATTTCGTATCGCTTACAAAGCATGGCATTCCCCTTAGTGCGCAGAATCTGCGCAATTTTTTTCATCTCTCAGCCCCCAAACAGAAACCGCCTGACAATTTTGTAGCCTGCTACGTAAAAAGTTGCGGGCGTAGAACAGGCGCGACATCACTGTGCCGATACGACACTGCAATATCTCGGCAGTTTCCTTATACGAGTGACCTTCCATATCGCAGAGTACCAACACACTTCGCTGTTTGGGCGGTAGTTCCATGATCACGGAGCGTAACATGGCATGGTTCTCCTGCTCTTCCAGCGTACTATCTGGCGATTCTATATCCTCTGCTTTACTGTTTTCCCACAACTTGTCCTGACATTTACGCCATCGTGCCCGGCGCTTTACATGATTGATAGCCAGATTGATGGCGATTTTGCTCAGCCACGATACGAATATTTCCGGTTTTTGCAAACGCGGCAAATTTTCATAGGCTTTGAGAAAGGTGTCTTGCAATAAATCCAGCGTGTCTTCCTGGTGGTGGACCATAAAATAGATGAGACGATGTAGTTTTTCACGATAGCGGACGACCAGCATGGCAAACGCCGCATGGTCGCCTTGTGCCGCCTTTGCTACGAGAATCGTATCGCTTCTGTTTTCGCTATCCATTTTGGGTCCTTGTGCCAAAAATTGTTCGCTATCACTTCGCTCGACTTTTTAGTTTAGACACGCCAACAAATATTTTATTCAAAAAAAAACGCAGCAGCCAGAAATCATTGAAGAATATTGCCCGTCTTGCACGGGAACAGAGAAAAAGTTTGCATAAAAACGAAAATCTGGTATATTTTGTAAAAAACTGTGAGGAAATTTTATGCGAGAACTGTACGACATTTTACAAGAGTGCGCCCGACTGGTGGCACAGGGCACATCAGGGGTAATGGCCACGGTCGTCAAGGTGAACGGCTCGGCCTACCGCCGAGCCGGGGCGCGCATGCTGCTCTTGCCCGATGGGGCCATGATCGGTTCGGTGAGCGGCGGTTGCCTCGAACAAGATGTGGCGGAACGCGCCAAGAGCGTGCAACCCGGGCGGCCGCAGCTCGTCACCTACGATCTGCAGGGCGAAGACGACGTGATCGTCGGCCTCGGCATGGGCTGCCAGGGTTGGGTCGAGGTGTTGCTCGAAAAAGTGCCGGAAAAGCGAGCGGTGTCTTATTATGAGCTTCTCGGCCATTGTCTGCGGCAAAAAAAAGCGGCGGTACTGGCCACCGTCTTCCGCGTGACAGGTGAACTCAAAGCCACGGTCGGCAACCGTTATTTTTTGCAAGAAGATGGCTTAGTACATGCCGACATCAGCGACCATGCGCTGGCGTTGGAAATCGGGCAAAATGCTGCCGAAACCATGAGCAATGGGCGCACCCAGGTACTCACGCACGAACTTGAGAGCGGTACGGCAGAAGTGCTGTACGAAGCTATCCAGCCGATTTTTCTGCTCGTCATCGGCGGCAACCAAAACACCCTGCCCGTAGTTTCCCTGGCCCACGCTCTGGGCTGGTTGGTGACAGTGTGTGACAGTCGCCGTGTGTATGCAGATCAAAGTAGATTCCCGCAGGCAGAGGTAGTGTATTGCCCTGTTGAGGAAATCGCCGGCAAACTTTCCCTGACGCCGCGCACTGCGGCGGTTTTGCTCAGCCACAACAATCTCTACGACAAGGCTGCCCTCAAGACATTGCTCTTCTCGCCGGTGCGCTATGTCGGGCTGTTGGGGACACGCAGCCGGTCGGAACGGTTATTGAACGAGCTAACACAGGAAGGGCTTCGGTTGCACGCGGCAGAGCGAGAAAAACTGTACAGCCCGGTGGGCCTCGATATTGGCGCCGACACACCACAAGAAATGGCGCTTGCCATCGTCGCCGAAATCAGTGCGGTTTTTAGCGGCCGACGTGGCTCTTTTCTGCGCGACCGTAAACGCCCGATCCACGGACAATGAGGCGAGCCATGAAAAAAATATGGCGGGACAATCTGCGGGCATTGATCACAGCGATAATCGCCGTACTCCTGGTGCGTTTCTTTTGCCTGGAACCATTCAAGATTCCCACCTCGTCCATGGAACCCACCCTGATCGGCGACCCGGCATGTGGCGATCACATTCTGGTCAACAAAAGTGCCTATGCCTGGCGATATCCTGGAAGGTGGGAGGTCGTAATCTTCCGCTATCCGCTCAACCACCAGCGCAATTTTCTCAAACGCCTGATCGGGCTGCCTGGCGAAGAGGTGGCCATCAAAAATGGCAATATTTACGTGAACGGCCGCATCGCCCGCAAACCGGCATCCGTACAGGCGGCCTTGCTTTACCCGATTTTCCTTGGCCGAAAGGAGAGCTACGAAAAACTGTGGCGCACCGAGGGTGAAGCCTGGCAATGGACGACGCCAGGGCCGGTTTTGCAAACGAACGAAGTCGCCTGGTGCATCTACAACCAGCAAATCACCAATGAATACGCACCGCGTCGTGACCGCCTGTTCTTCAAGCGCAGCCGTCCGGCTTACCCGACCGGCGGTGGCTATACGGTAGGCGAAGTGGTATTTTCCTGCCGGGTGACAAGCCACACCGCCGGCGCTGCCGTGCTGGTGCAAATTCGCAAAGGCCTTGACCGTTGGCTACTGACTCTGGCCACCGTAACCGGCAAAAGTACGCTCGCCTGGTATCATGGCGAAACGACATCTGCCCATCGTCAGGCTGCACTTGACTATGTGTTGCCGGCAGGGCAAAGCTGTGCGTTGCGCATGAGCAATCTGGACGAGATCGTCGAAGTGAGGGTCAATGGGCAAAGCCTGACCGTCATGGAGTGCGCACAATCGTTGGCAGAGGTACCCGGCGCTACACATGAATCAGGGGTGCAGATGGGTGGACGCCATGGCAAATTTTTTTTCACCGAGGTGGAAATATGGCGGGACATCTACTATCTGGGGCGGCGCGACATTTTTGGCAGCAGCAGTTCCTGGCAAATCCCGAGTGGTCACTATTTCATGTTGGGCGACAACCCTACGCACAGCAACGACAGCCGTGATTGGAAAGCTTTCGAGATTGTGCTGAGGAGCGGCCTCCACATAGCCGGCGAGCAAGAAGCGGCTCCGGCGGAAAGCAGCGAAGTGTACCGTTTCACCGATATTTACGGGATGCCGAGGACAATTCCCAGGACGGATGTGCGAGATATGGTGTCGGCTGTGGAGTTGCCGTTCGTGCCGCGCGAACACTTGATCGGTCGTGCATTTGTCGTATTCTGGCCGCCGACCAGGCAAAAGCTCATCGAGTGAGGCGCTGCACCTGCCGTACGCACAACGCCAGATGGGCCGACCACACGAGCGTCAATAGCAGCGGCAACGCGGCGATATGCCACACATACAGACGCGAGAAAGCAACCAGTTGGTTGTCGCCGGTGTTGGGCGCACCAGGCGAAAGCAGCGATCCCACATCATACATCAGGCGCAGTCCGGCCTGCCCCTGTAAACTGCCGGGCAGCATACCTCCGGTGTGTAGGGAAAAAACCAATAACAGAGCGAGCGTCAGGCTGGTAAGCCAGGTAAGTTCGTGGCGTCTCTGATAAGAGGCTGTATAAAGTTTTGTCAACACGTAACAGAAAGTCACTATCGCCAATATCTCGGCACCCCAGCGATGCGCATTGATGGCTAACGACTGGCTGGTATTGTTTACTTGCAAACCATTAGGATATTCGGACGCCAGCAGGAAACCGCTCACCGTTTGCCAGATTACCAGCATGACCAGTAAGACGCCGGGAAAATAACGCCAGAAAGCGGCACTACGCGGAATCCATGGTTTGTTCAATATCTCGCCTAAACCGAGCCGTTCTTCCAACCACAGCAACATGTCATTTTCTCCTGTTTTCAACCGTTTGCAGCAATTTTTCTACATTCCCTTGCTGCGCTAACTCACACAGATAGGCAACGGCTTTGTCGAATGTCGCCGCATCGCGAAACTGGAAATCCACCCGCCACAAATCCTTTTCAAAAAAAGGCGGGGCGGAGATGGTTACAAACGAAGGGCAATGGGAGGCAGCCACGGTTTCGTTAAAAAGAGCTTCGGCGCGTGCCGAAGACGGGTTTTTACAGCGTTTGAGGCTTTGCCAGAACAACTCGCCTGCCTGTTTGGCATGTTTGTTTTCCGTCCGCTCGCTGCTGCCTGCGCACAGTTCGTGAAACGGCGGCGAGGCAAGTAGCATAGCGAGAGTCATCTGGTCGCGGTGCATGATTTCCCAGATGAGGGTGAACGCCTCCCGCTCGGTGGCGGCACTCCAGCGAAAATGTTGGCTCAAGGCGGTCAACGTTGCTGCTTCTTCGCCAGTGAAATCCAATAAAATCAAGGCATTGCGCAATGTCATCTGGCCGCTTGCCAGGCTCGTTAAAATGGCGGGCGGCAGTTCCAGTATCGCCATATGATCGCTCAACGGCCGCATGCCTTCCGTCATCCCAAGGAGCGGTGCATAATCGCTGCGCAGTTCGGCAAGAGGCACTGCAAATTGGTGGTGCAGGCGGTGGAGAAGACGGGCGCACTCGACGGTGTTGAAGCCGCGCGCCAGGTTGTCGTTGAGATAAATTTCCAGCGCCTCGCGTTCGCTGCACGACACTTCGAGAGCCGGTATGCACGGCGCTGCCGAGGCCAGCCAGCGGCCTTTGCCGGAAACCAACTGCCACTTGTCTCCGGCGCGCCGTACGATCACTGGCGTCAACACTCCCCACTGGGCCACCGACTGGCGCAACGAACTCCAGTCGCGGGCAAAAGAAACCGGTATGGTTTCCGTGTCTACCTCACATGTCGTGCGGTCCAGATGCCAAAAACGAAGGGTATGCCACGTGGATTTCATAAAAAAAGATACTACCTTCTCTGTAAATCTCTGTCAAGCTCAAAATATAATGCCAATTTGAAGCCTGTGTAAAAGTTCAATTTTGTCTTGCCGTAATGTTTCTCTCAAAAAAGAAGGCGGCCTTTTATGGTCGCCTTCTTTTTTGCGTTCAGCCGACAGTTATGGCCGTGCCACGATTTTACCTTGTGGAAATTGCCACATCCACACCCTGGAAAGCGGCGACGACATCGTCGCTCGAATAGCCAAAATTGTTGGCCGCATCATAGACGCCTTTGGCGGCCGTAGTAAAAGTGGCGCTGGGTGCCCAGTAGCTCTGGTTGGCCTTGACAAAGACGTCAAATGCCTTGCGGGTGTCCCAGCCGGGTTTGTTCGCCAAAAGATAGAAGGCCTTGTTGAACACGCCACTGCTGTAATGGACGTCCATGCCACTGGTGTAGTTATTGGCGCTGCCGATGGACCTGCCGTCTCTCGTCGGATCATCGAAATAACGGAGAGCGCCGGTGCTCTTGAAAATGTCGGCGCCGACCATCCAGTCGTTGTTGTGTTTCATGTAGAATTCGGCAGCTTCGCCGGCGATATCGGAGAATGCTTCGTTGATACCGCCCGACTGGGCCGAATAAATGAGGCCGGAGTTCTGCTCGGTGAAACCGTGCGATACTTCATGTGTTACGACATCGAGAGAAACCAGCGGATAGAAACGGGTCTTGCCATCACCGAAAGTCATGGAAGAACCATTCCAGAAGGCATTCTCATAGCTGTTGCTGTAGTGTACCTTCAGCGTGAGCTGGAAGGTGAGAGGAGCGGTGTTGTACCACTCTTTGTAGAGGTTGAACACCACGCCGCCAAAGAAATGTGCATCATTGAGAGGCGAGAAAGCGCCGTTGATCTCTTTCACCGTATTGCGGTTGCCAGTGAAAGAATAAGCGGTCGAACCGGAAGAACCATGGTTAAGGTTGACTGTCTTGACATTGGTGTTGCTCATGGTCGAAGTGCCATTGCTAAAGGCCACATCGAGTGCCGGATATTCGGTGCCATACTCGTAGCGGCCGGTTTTGGTGTTGCCACCCGGACCGAAGCCGTTGTCGTGAGCAAGCCCTTCATACTGGAACAGCACGGTTTTGCTGTTGGCATCGATAAGGTAGTGAGGACGGGCCGGTTGGCCGCCTTCCTGCACATCCACGAAGAAAGAAACAGCGTAGCTCAACACCGCTTTGTTGTCGGCTACGTAGATCACGAGTCCACTGGCCTCGTTGTCATAAACATGCCCTTCACGCACGCCCGTCTTTTCGGCATATTGAGCCTTCATCATACTCAGCGCCTCAGGTGCGGTAAAGGCGGGTACGACACTGGATATCTCTTTTTCGATGCCGGTGATGGCGTTGCCGTGCAGACGCACGATGTTCCTGCCGGCGTCCTCAGTGACGATGATGTGTTCACCCCATACCGGCACGCCACGGTAGACGAGCAGATAACGGAAATGAGTGAGGCTCCTGTCGCCATTGCGGCGCAACAGTTGCAGGGTGGTATCCTGGTTCAGCCCCAGGGCATTGCGCAGCATGCCGGCATGACTGTCGCTTACATTGCGCGCCTGCGCCATCATGACAAGTAGTTGCGGAGATTCACGTAAATCCACCTTTTCTACCGCCATTGCCCACGGCAGCAGAAACATGGCCAATAGTGCGAACAACAAAAATTGCTTCATACGGATTCCTTAAAAAACTTTGTACGCATCAACGCGGGCGTATCCAATAATTAGGGGGCATAGTAACTTTTTTGAAATAAGTACAAGAGTACAAGCCTATCACCTCTCCCCTGGCGGGCTGTTTTGTACCCAC
>JAGVGO010000051.1 GCA_020057085.1 Planctomycetota bacterium
ACTGCCACGAAACTTGTGGGTACAAAACAGCCCGCCAGGGGAGAGGTTATACTCTACCCATAATTTTTCTATCCCCCCGAAGTGTTAGATACGCCCCTACGGATCATTTCTATTATTTCTATTTTTCTAACTTATTGCCATTCTTGGTGTTTTTACAAAACGAATGTGACAATGTCAAGTATGGCTCTATCTCTTGCCCTCCAGTCGTTCGACGAATTTGCGCGTGATGTCGGCGAGTGAACCCTGCTCGTGGCCTAGTCTTTCCAACTGTTTACGGGAAAAATCGTCCATTTCCTGCTGACCTTTGACTGAGCCATAGAGCTGTTCTGTTTTCTCCTTGATCTCGATTTGCATCTCACGGATCATCCTGAGTTCGGCCACCGGCGGCAATATCTGCGGTTCCATCTGCTGTTGCTGGTCGCCGTCCTGCGGCTCCTGCTGCTTCTCGTCCTTGCGCCGCTTCTGCTCTTCCTGGAAAGCCTGAACCAGTTTTTCCATCCGCTCCAGAATTTCCTGCTGCAAGGCCTGGGTGTAGATACCTGTCTCCTTGCGCTTGAGGTTTTCCATGGCCTCTTCCATGTTTACCTTGATGCGGCTGCAAATCCAGCCAAACACCTGGCTGCGTTCTTTTTCCAGGGTAGTCGTGATTTCTTCCATGAGCTGGCACAGCTTCTGCTGATCGCCGGTCAATTTTTTCAACGGCCCCATCTGATCGAGACGCGACATCTTACCGCCATTGAGTTCAGTTCGCTGGTTGAGTTCGCGTGTCTCCTGGTTGATCTGCTTTTGCGCTGCCACGGCCTCTTTCAATTTGCCTTCGAGATCGAACAGTACCTCTTCCTGACGCAGCTTCTCGTAACGCCACTTTTCTTTCTCAATGTCGCGCTGCGCCTGTTGCAAGTTGCGGATGGCGTCTTCCTGCTTCTCCTTGGCCTGGCTGGTGTCCTCGTCACCCATCTTCTGCTTGGCATCTTGCATGTTCTCGCCGGCTTTTTCCGTAGCTTTGGCCGCTTCCTTGCGATTGAGGTGATTCAGCCGTTTCTCCATCTCTTCCGCCTTCTTGCGCAGCTCTTCCTGCGCTTTGGCCAACTCATCGAGCTTTTTCTTCTGCGCCTGGCTCAATGCCTCCTCTTTCATCTGTGCGAGAGCATCTTCCGCTTTTTCCAGAGAATTGAGCGCCTGTTGTTGTTCTTTCTGTGCACCGCTGGCGTCCTTCTTAGCCATGCGTTTCAGTGCCTCGGCCATCTTCTCGGCAGCTTCTTTGGCCGCCTCGTCGCCTTGATCGAGACGCTTCTTGTTTTTTTTGCTCGTCTTCGGGTTGTCGGCCGCTTTCTCCATCTCTTTCATCAGGTCGTTGAGACGTTTGGCCAGATCCTGTTGCTTTTCCTTGAGGTTGTCGAGCTGTCCGGCCTTGCCGCGCAGATTGTTTTCTTTAATTTTGTCGAGTTCCTGCGCCGCCTTTTCGAGCGCGCTCAGCGCCTCTTTCTGTTCGCCGGCCGCTTCCTTGGCATTCTCCTTGTCCAATTTCTGGTTGGCCCGCTGCATCGCTTCGCTCGCGTCCTGCGTCTTGCTGCCGGCGTTTTTCATGGTGTCGCCGCCATTATCCTTGGGATAATCCTGTGCCATTTTTTTCATTTCATTGGCGAGGTCGCGCGCCTTCTGTTCCAGCCCTTGCTGACTGATTTCAGCCTGGGCCAGTGAGTTCTGCTGGTTGGCAAGAGATTCTTCGAGTGCCTTGAGCGAGGCCTTGAGGTTTTCCATGGCATCGCTGCTTTCTTTCTTGGCTTCCGGCAGTTTGTTGTCCTGCAAGTTTTGCGCGCTTTTCTGCATATTCTGCGTCGCCTCTTGCAGACGCTTGCCGGAATCCGGCGGCACACCAGGTGTCTTGTTGATATTTTCGCCAGCCTGTTGTGCCTTTTGCGCAAGGTCTGCCTGTTGTTTGCCCATCTCGGCGAGTTTCTGGCCTTGTGCCATCTCCTTCATCGCTTGCGCCGCCTTTTCCGTAGCTTGTTTGGCATCCTCCGCCGCCTTGCCCTGTGAGCTATGCTGCTGGGCTGCTTGATTCATCATCTCGGCAGCCTTTTTGAGCAGCTCCTGCATCTCCGCATTTTTCTCCCAGGCAGGACTTGTTGCCATATCCGCCAGCCGCTGTCCGGCTTCGCGTTGTTTCTGCGCCTGCTTGTCGCTAGAATTCTGTGCCTGTGATTGTGTCTGGGCACTGCGCAAAGCTTCACGCGCCGCCTCGAGAAATTCGAGCGCCTTCTGTTGGGCGTCGAGGCTGTCACCGCCGTTTTGCGCTGCCAGCTTCTCTTTGGCATTGGCCATGTTGTCGCGCGCCATATTTACCCATTTGCGCCCTTTCTCGAGTGCCTCCGCCATTTGCGGCGACTCTTGCGCTGCCTGGGCGAGCTTGTCCTGCAGTTCCTCGGCCGCTTTCTGGTGAGCGGCCTCTGTCTGTGCCATCTCACCAAGTTTCTGTTTGCCCATGTCGGCGGCACGCTGATTCTGCTGCGCTTCTTGCTGCGCCTGTTGCAGATTTTCGGCGACTTTTTGCTGATTCTGCTCTGCCTGATCGAGATCGCCGCCGCGCATCTCTGCCGCCGCTTTGTCCATTTGCCTGCCGGCATCCTGCAAAGCCTGCGCCAGATGTTTCAATGCCTGAGCGATGTTCTGGCCGGCTTCGTTTTCTTGCAGCTTGGGCTGTTCGGCCATTTTTTGCAGATTGTGGGCGAGCGCCTTGGTATCGTTGGCAACACGGTTTTGCCCGCGTTCCAGGCGGTTGAAATCGCTCTGTTCCAGGTTGCCGCCTTCTTTCATCTGCTGCAATACCCGTGCCGCCTTATTCTGTCTGTTCTGCAGCTCCTGTATGGCTTGCGCCAGTTGTGCCAGTTGCTGCATCTCCTTGGTCGTTTCGGCGGTGCTGTTTTGCTCCTGGTGCAATTTCTGGAGCTGCGCCATCATCTGCTGCAATTTTTCGCTATTCGCCTTCTGCTGCTGGTTTTCCTGGCTGTTGTTGCTGGGTGCTTGCCAGTTTTCTTTGTCTTTGAGCATCTCATCGAGTGTCTGTGCCTGGTTTTTCACCTGTTCTCTCTTGCCGAGATTTTCAGCCAGCCGCTGTTGTTCCTGCAAAAGATCTTGCAATACCTTCTTGTACTCTGCAAGTTTCTCTTTATTTCCCTGTGCCTCTACGTTCTCGAGCGCCTTCTTTTGCTCTTCCATCATTTGTTCGAGCTGCTGTTGCAGACGTTCTATGGCAGTATCCTGGCTCTGCGAGATTTTCTTGGTGTCGTTCATGAGCGAACGCTGTTTTTCTTTGATGTCTTGCACAGCCTTCTGCATCTTCTTGAGTTCCTGCTCGATCGCCTGTTGTTGCTCCTTCTCGATGTTCTCGACTTTCTTCTTGAGCTGTTCTTCCTGGCGCGCCAGTTGTTCCAGGTTGCCGAGTACCTGCCGCAGTTCCTGGATGTTTTTTTCCATCTCGGTCTGATTCTGGCGATTCAACAACATGTTGAGCAAGGTTTCGATGCGTTTTTCCATGTCAGACAGTCTCTCGCTCGTTTTATACAGATTGCCAGCCTGTATGGTTTTCATGATGTCCTGCATCTCGGCATCAATCGGCGGCAACAGACGATAGATTTTTAGCTCGCCGGACTCTTTGATCGCCAGATACTTGTTGGCTTTGCCGTTCAGAATCCAGCAGTTTTCTTCTTTCTTCACCTCGGTATCGCCAACGAGTGCATGGTTGCTACCGGCAAATATCTGGCGCAGGTTAGCCGACAGGTTGCCGCTGTCGAGGTCGTTCTGATATTTACTGTCAATGTTAAAAAGTGGCTCGGTAAACCGTTGATAGATCATGGCGACGGCCTTTTTTAGGCGTGCCGCCTGTTCCTGGTTACCTTTGCGCGCCAGTTGTTCTTCTACCCTCTTCATCTTCTCGCAGAGATTCACCAGATTGGTCCAGATTTTCTGCTGATCCCGTTCCAGATTTTTTGCGGAGTACTTTTCATCGGCGCCGGCGTTACCACAACAAAAAGACGCCAAGAGGCCGAGTATCAAGATCGCGAGCAAACTATGTTTCACCGCTAGTTCTCCTTTATTTCGTATCATCCAGCAATTTTTTGAGTTTTGGCTGTATCTTGCGCTGCTGGTCCAGGATGTTCTCCAAATCCTGGATCACTTCATTGAAATCTTCCCGGTCACCCAAGAGTTGGATTGCCTTCTGCAATTCGATGATTACCTGTTTTTGCTCCTCTATCGTGCTTTCCAGATAACCTTTGCCCTTGGTCATGTCTTGACGCACCGTTTGGTAGGCGGCGAGCAGTTGTTTTTCGGCGGTCGCCGATCTGCCGTCGAATGTACCTGATACCGGCTCGTTTGCCACTCCGAGCAAGATGTTACGCACCGACTCGACTTTGTTCCTGATATAAGGCTCGAACAGTTCATTGTTGTCGGCCGTCTGCAAAATTTCTTTGACCTCCTCGCCTTGGGCGCTGACATCGCGCGAAATACCTTTCTGGCTGAAGTGCATCTGCAGGATGCGCATCACGTCACCTGCTTCGAAGTTGGTCTGTGCTGCGGCAAAATCCTGGATCGCCTCGCACAACTGGGATTGTTGGTCAGAGAGCTTGCGCAACTGCCGCTGTACTTCCTGCAAACGTTGTTCGAGCGTCTTTTTGAGTTCTTCCTTGCTGAGTAAATCAATGGTGAGAAGACTGCTCTCTTTCACTCCCGGTCCCGATACGTTGTTGTTGTCTTCGGCGTAGAGCTTGAGTAACAGCGTATTCTTCTCGCCGCTCTTGTCAGCGGCCAGGTTTTGCAGTACGGGTAATTTGGTGAACTCCAATAAATATTTCGATTCGATTTCCTTGTTGCCGTATTCACCGTTGTTATTGGCTGCGGTGAAAGAAATTTCTTGCCATGTTTCGTCGCGGTTCAATTTGTAACGCAAGGCGATCCTGGCAATTCCGTAATCGTCACTCGCTTTGCCAACGAGCGGCAGACTGCCGGCAAGAGTCATATCGAGCCGCTGTTGTTTTGGTGCGACAAATTGCACAAACGGCGATTGATCGCTCAGGGCACGTATGTAGATGGTAGCCGGCGCAGGATCTTGCAGTCCGTTTTCGCCCGTAAGGAGAATCTGGCCACGCACGTTTTCCTGTACCGGCAAAGTGCCATACAGGTCGTTGACACTGCCCGCCAACTCTGCTGCTGGCGGCTTGTTGCCCAAAGAAATCGCCGTCCCGTTTTTTTCTTTTTCGCCCAATTGTATCGTCGCTTTTTGGATCGCTATGTTGGGAGTGATGCGTAGCGTAACGCTGCTGCCTGTCACTGCCTTGAAATTGCCGCCGAGCTGGGGTGTCTGTGCCGGGGTAGGTGGCAACCGCGTGTATGCGGGATAACGGTACCAGGCAGCAATGCTCTCGGTGGTCGGTGGGTTCAACACTTTCACGCGATAGAGAGGCAGCTTGTCGTTATCATCGCCACCCCGCAAGTAAAAGCTAAGGTCGTCGCTCAAGGCGGGGAAAGCATAGCTGAACACACCATGCCCGTGATCCTTCATGTAGTCGTCACGCCACTCGCTTTGCGGCGTCTGATGACAAATCTGCGCCGACGATGGAACCGTGCCGCGCACCGCCGCTTTGATCAAAAGACTTTTACCTCTTTCCCTGATGATTTCGTTATCGGGGAAGCGCAACGCAATCCCCGCCATACGAGCCTGTTCCTTTTCGCCGGGCACAATTTCGTAGAGACTGGACTGACGTTCGCCGTCGTCCAGATAAAGGTAGAGAGCTTCTTCTACGCGGCCGAGAGTTGCTCTCAGTTTCTGCTTGCCAGCGTCCATATCGCTGGGACGAGAGAGCTTGAGCTGCTGCCACAGGGCATAGCGGGTTTTTTGCGGGCGATACCAGGCAATCAGCGTAGACAACTTGTCGCCACTCACTTCCAAGGCTACAGGTTGCTCCGGCGACACACTGAACTGACCTTGCACCACAAACATGTAGGTCCGCCGCGGCCAGGATGTGTCGCGCAAGAGGACATTGCGTGTAAACCATATTTCACCCAAACTGGCAAAGGTAGCAACATGTTGCCATACCACGCCCAGCACGGTGATGGCGCAGACAGGCAAGAGGACAAAGCCACCGACTTTTTTCCAGTTGAGGATGCCACCGAAACGGATACTCGGCATCAGTTGTTCCGCCTCGGCGATCACACGCTGTGACATCTCCGGCGATTCCTGATATTCAGGGTCCTGCAACAGGCGGGCGAACTGAAAAGCGGAAATCAACCGTTCCTGCAACTGCGGGTTGGCGCGTTCTAGAGCCATGATCAAGGTATCGTCGCCGATGGAATTTTTCCAAGGCAAGACCTTGCGCACAACTACGGAACCGAGAAAAGCGACAAAACCCAGCAATAACAGGGCGCGTCCGGTATGCGGCAAATGGAGGAAATAGTCGAGGCAAAAAGAAGCGACACACGCCAGCAAGATGTACCAGACGACACGCGCCACACCTTCGATGACAAGCAACGTATAGACGCGCCTGCGTAGCACGGTGATCTTGTTTTTCAGTAAATTCAGCGACATGGAGCAACGTCCTTTCTTCAATATATTGTTTCGGCGAACTCCCGACTCTTTAGACGAAGGCAGGACTCAACAGTTTGCCAAACTTGTTGTGGCGTAATGGCCTTGAGACAAAAATCGGGACGGCGGCAAATCTTTTGCAAGCAAGGCTCGCACGGCAGCCTGGCCTGCAATACCACATGCTGAGATCCATAGGGACCGGTGCGCGCGGGGTCGGTTGGCCCGAACAGTGCGACCGTGGGCGTACCGACAGCGGTGGCTATGTGCATCGGGCCGGAGTCGTTGGTCACGACGAGGTGCGCATGCACCATGATGGCGGTAAGATCTGCAAGGGAAGTTTGGCCGATCCAGTTGACGACTTGAGACGCTGCCTGGCAATGCTCTAAGATTTGGCGGCCAATGTCGCAGTCTGAGCTTGCACCCACCAAGACGACTTTGGCTTGCATACGAGCAATGAGCATATCCGCGAGCATGGCAAAGTGGTACGCCGGCCATATTTTACTGGGCCAGCGTGCGCCCGGTACCAAGACCACAATGGGCACGCCATGCCCCCAGGCAGCCATTTTTTTCGGATAGAGAGGCGTCTGCGGCAAAGGCAAAGACAGCGGCATGTGCATGGGGCCAAGTTGCCCGGCAAGCAAGAGATAACGCTCTATGGCATGCATACGGAGCGGCGGCGTCACCCACTCGTTATAAGCAAACGGTGCAATCTCGCGGGCGTTCTTGAAACCGATACGCCGGGGTGCGCCAGAGAGTAAGGTGATGATGCCGCTTCGCAGTAGCCCTTGCAAATCGAGCACTGTGCCGAAGCGGGCCGCGCGGATGTTGTGGATAAGCTCGAAAAATTCGCCCTTGTGCTGCCAGAAATTGTTCATGCCTCCCCATCGTTTGCGTTCAAAGATAAAGAGCTTATCAATGTAAGGGTTGTTCTCTAAAATTTCTTGATAAGGACGCGACACGACCCAGCCGACAATAGCGTTCGGGTTTATTTTTTTTATACCAATCGCCACAGGAAGAGCGTGGATAATGTCTCCCAGGGCACTCGGTTTGACGATCAAAATACGCTGACTTGTTTTCATGTGCCATGTTTTTCAAAAAATTCCTTGAACGGATTGCCTGTTTCCTGCTTTTGGCAGGCACAATCGCAGCCGTTTTTGTTGAGATTGGCACCGCAGAATGGGCACAGTCCACGGCATCCTTCCTGGCACAATACTTTCATCGGTATTTCCAGAATGATAGTATCACGTGCCGTCTCGCACAGATCTATGGTGCTGTCGCGATAGTACAAAACCCCTAATTCCTCGATGGGAACCTCTTCTTCCGCTGCTGCTGCGCCTGTTGGTTTAGGCTTGTAGAATACTTCAAAATCGGTATCCACGTGCAAGACCGTCAGCTCCAGGCAGCGGTGGCAGTAATTTTCCACTTCCGTCGTCAAATGTCCCTGGATGCGAACATCCTGGCCACTGCGATAGAGAGTGCCAGTGAAGTGAACAGGGGCGAGCAGCGTCATGTCGAGATCGAGAGTCTCCTCATCGAGATCGAGCTCGTACTCTTTGCCGGTGATGGGAATATCTTTAACGTTGATGATCATGGTGTTCCTTTCCTTACGGATAGGTTTGCAGTTCCGGGCTATCGCTTCTGCCAATTTTTTGCATTATACACTCTTTTGCCGGAGATAGCAATAATTTGATCCTGGCTCTCAGCTTGTGACAAGAAGAAAATAGGGCAGAAAGCACATCAGAAAAGTGGATGCACCTGTAGGCGGCCACAGGCGGTTGACTTGCACATACCAGCAAAAAAAACAGTGATCTGAAGTTTTGCCGGGAAGAGCCTGCGGGTTTTTCCGTAAGATTTTTTCACGCACGGCGGTAAGCCCGTCACGAAAGATTGTGCCGACGAGCGGGTGCGTGCGCCCGCGGGCGATGAGTTCACGTACTGAGTGTTCTGAGATGTTACCGATGGTCATTGTCTCAAGATCGTTGGCAAAACCACAGCAGGGCTTCACTTCGCCTTTGGGATTGACAAACAAAGCCTGTCCCGGACCGGCGCACCAATCTTCCCTGAACCACTTGCCATCCCAGCCACTGGCCAATTTTTCCGCCTTGTCCACCGGACTCAGATGGTTGTAGATGAGACGCAGACAAAGATAGGGCGAAAGGAGATGCGCACTGCCCTGGCGTAGTGAGCCGGTAAGCCTGAGACCCAATGCTTTAGCGACGGCACGGATCGGTTCAAGCCCGGTCGTCGGCGAAAGACTCGTATAGGCAAGCGAGCAGATGTCGCCGCGGCCGGTGAGCGCGGCCGCTTCTGCGATAAAAGCGACAAGCCTGCTCGTTGCCACCCGATGGTAAACATCCACACTCAGGCAAAATTTGCCATCGTAGCCGGCCTGGAGCAGTGGTAACAGACGCTCGCGCACCGCGCCGGCGTTTGTCGCCCAGGCCGCGCTCGTCATAATCTTGTCGAAACTGAATCCCAGTTCGGCGGCACTGGTGAGTACAGGCACGAGAAAATTTTTTGCCAGAAACGGTTCGCCGCCGGTGATGCCGAGCTGCCGGATGCCCCGCCGCTTGCACTCTTGCAAAAATTTTACCGTGTTTGCCGGCGGCAGTTCCGGCGCTTTCCACTGCGGCACCGGGCAGTGGGCGCATTTGAGTCCACAGCGGTAGGTGGGCGAGAGTGAAATGTAATCTGGGTTGAAATTGTGTTTCATGCAAATGCCTACTTTTTGAGAAACTGCCTGGCCGCCTCCACCACGCGCTCAGGCATGATGCCTGTCATGCAGCCGTGGTGCTGGAATGGGCACTGTTTGAGATGGCATGGCGCACACTCGATCGGATGCCGTAAGACCACGCCTTTTTCAAGCGGTGTGGCGGTGTGACGCGGGTCGGTTGACCCCATGAGAATGATCGCCGGGATGTGGAAAGCGTGGGCCACATGGCGTGGGCCGGTGTCATTGGAAATGAGCAGATCCGCCTCGTGTAGAAGCCCTTTCAGGATACTTAACCCGCCTTGTATGGCGGGCAGCACCGTGACAGGGTAGCTCGTCTGTTGCTGGATATTTTTGGCGATTTCGTCCTCGCCGGGACCGGGCGCGATCAGTATTTTTGCCTGATAGTCGCGGCCAAGCAGGTCAATCGCCTTGGCGAAGTAAGCTTCCGGCCACAATTTCGAGGAACCAAAGCCGGCACCCGGCGTCACCAGAATTTTTGCCTGGTCGCCCGTCGGTGACACTTTGTCCCACACCCCCCTGGCACTTTGGCGGGTCTCTTCAGCGAGCGGCAGCTCCAGTTCCAGCGAAGCCGGGGCTGCACCAAGCAGCGCGGTGAGCGCGCCGTAGTAAGCACCCATGTATACCGGCAGCAGTTTGCCATTCTCGCGCGGGCGAGGCAAGGTATGGGTGAGCAAATAGCAGCCTCCGCTGCGTTCATAACCGAGGCGGATCGGTGCGCGCGAAAAGCGGCCGATGAGCGCACTGTCCAGACTGTTCGGCATGACTATTGCCACATCGTAGCGTCGGCTGCGCAGTTCGTGCAGGAAAGCCCAAAAACCTTTTATAGTGCGGTGGCGTTTCTTGTCATAGACCAGCAGACGATCGCACCAGTCGGCACCCTGAAAAAGAACCGCGAGGGGCGGCCTCACACACAGTGTCATGTGTGCCTTGGGAAAACGCTGGCGCAAAGCGCGCAAGGCGGCAGTTGACATCACTGCATCGCCGACCGGATTGGGGCAATGGACAAAAAACGATTCGACATGCACAAGAGATCCGAGATTTGACATGCAGAAGTTCCTGGTTAAAGCGGGTGTTCGCACAGGCTACTAACCAACGCACCTTGTTTTTTTGCGGCTAGTCGCGTAACTGTTCTATCTGTTCGCGTGTCAGGCCGGTGACTTTGGCGATAGTACGTACCGGCAATCCCTCACGCAGCATGTTTTTGGCAGCCTCGATGCGGCCTTTCTGGATGCCGATTTGCTCGCCTTTCTGGATGCCGATTTGCTCGCCTTTCTGGATGCCGATTTGCTCGCCTTTCTGGATGCCGATTTGCTCGCC
>JAGVGO010000163.1 GCA_020057085.1 Planctomycetota bacterium
TGGTCGTTACAACGCTAAAGCGGACTCCTTAAAAGGACATTGCGCTAAAGCTATTCCGCCTAAAGGCGAAGGTTTATACCCGGCCCAGTGGAAATAAAACTGCCACGAAAACTTGTGGGTAAAAAACAGCACTAAAGTGCCAGGCTTTATAACTTTGCCGCATTCGCGGCAGGGAAAAATTCGACTTTTTACACAGGCATCAATTGCCATGTTCAAGTGGAATCACATGACGTATGATCTCGTGACTCTTTAGAGCCTGTTTCTGGGCCTGCCATCATCAGGCCCGCTTACTTCTCTCACCTGCGAATTATCTACCTTCCAAGTTGACTCTAGCTGTTTTCCCAGAAAAAAAATATTCTGCTTACCTTCCTCAGCTTATGGCTGATAACCTGTTTGGTAAATCAATCATCCCATGTTAAGGAGGTCAGCGATGAAACAATCGAGCAAACTACATGAAAACGTCATGGTATATAAAGCGTTTGAAGAAGGCTGGGTGCCCGAAGCGGTCTATCTGGCATGCGTGACTGAAGAACATCCGCTGGAAATGCTCAAGAATTTCCTTGCACAAAGTGATATTGACAATTTGCGTGAAGAGTACATGGCGGCCATTGCCTAGCGAGTATCGCACGCAGGCGCACGGCGTCTGCTGTGCCATACACCGAACCAAAAGCCAATAAAATCATTTGTCGTAACGCCCTGGAAGAAAATTAGGAGGATGAAACATGAAAGAAAATTTACTCGTTCTCATTTGTTCAATTTTGTCACTGACTGGCTGTGTCAGTGACAAATGGATGTCGCCGGTTTCGCCGAGACCCGTGCAGCTTGCTGCTAACTCTACTACCGACCAGAAGCTGCCGGTGGTTGACATTACCGAGGGCCGCAACCTCAATTTCAACTTCCAGGAGCTGGAGCGCGATCTGGGTGAGCTGCCGGAAGAGGTCACAGAATTGCTCAAGGAGCAGGATAAATCACAGTGGGCATATGTCGCAGGGAGTAAATCGCCATACTCTTCTGTCCATAGGGACCCATTTATTCAGACCCAGTTCCCTGGCTCCAGGCCGGTAAAGTTCTTCTACAAAGGCCACGGCGCTATCTTGAGCGTCGGCAAATCTGGTCCGCAGGCACTTTTGTTCGTCATCACCGAGACGAACAAGAAATCTCTTTACTACGACCACATCACCGATATTGTGATGCTCATGGTAACAGGCGAGGTCAAACGTAAAAAGTTCACGAAGCCTGCGGAATTGCTCAATCTTCAGGATCTGGAAAAAATGGATTTCCAGCGCCAGGCAACGCTCCCCGCAGAAGTCCGCCATCTGGGCTTCACGCCGTTCCTGGAGCTGCACGGCATCATTATTCCGCTGCCCAAGGTGAGTCTGGATGATCTGCACAACATCTTGCTCCGCAAGTTGCCCTGCGACAAGGCCGTCTCGCTCCCTGAATTCAAACAGAATGTGTGGGCGATGTGGAAATTCTTCATCTCCCATCCGCGCATTGGTTATCAGGACGAGACAGCGATTCTGGCGGCGCTGGGCAAAGAAAACTACAGGAAGGCGGCGCTCCGTCTGCTCTATCTGTCGCAAAACCTGAGCAAACAAGAGATGATGAAAGCCAAGCGGAGTATTGGCCTGAGATAACACAAGCACGAAAAGCAGTGATTCGCGGGGCGAGTAAGCTACCTGTCTCGCGAATCGCAGCATGCAGAAAGGAAAAACCATGAAAAAGATACTTGAAGCGATGTTGATGTTATGCGTGGCTGGCTGTGGGGCAACGCAGGTCTTGGTTACGCAAGGCGAGAAAAATAACGCGGAGCCGGCCGTAATATCGTCGCCGACACCGGATGCCACTAGCGACGAAACCGTGCAACCGCCAGCGACTAAACTTGCGGCAAGCGGTGTGCAGCAGACCGTGCCAACGGAACAGCGTAGTGCCTGGCAGGCGCAAATAGATCGGGCGATAAACTCAGTGTTCCGCATCACTATTGCCAGTCAGGAGAAGGTGAGGGAACAGACCGCTTTCTTGCTGGACTTGCACCCTGAAAAGGCTCTATATTGGTATCTGGTAACAGCGGGCCATGGTTTCCGCAATGCGCAGGCAGGGAAGCAGCCGTTCCGCGTGTCGGTGCATCTGTGGGGCGAGGAAAAGGTGATTCCGCTTACCGATATTGTGAGGCTGGATAGGGAACATGATTTTGCCATCGTCCAGGTAAAGCGGGAAATATTCCATAAGCAGCCTGTGGTATTTCAGGTATGCCAGGATGGTGGGCGCTATCTCTACCAGGATGTGTGGGCCGCAGGTTTTACCGGCTACGAGGCGCCGACGCTGTGCAAATATGTGCTGGCCTCGATTACCAGAAACTTCCAGACACGGGGAGGCAAAATTTATCGCAACTACTTCCAGTTGTCAGGCGGCGTGTTCCTGAGCGGTGGTTTTTCGGGAGCACCGGTGTTTACTTTTGACGAGAATGGCTATGCGGTCGCTATCGGCATTGTCACTCTCGGTCAGGAAAACGCTGCGCATGTCCTCGGCTGCCTGAGCAATACGGCGTGCTATCTGGCTACTGCGCAAGCACCGCTGCGCTGAGATAGGCAAGGTTTTCTTTCCTGCCGCAGCACACCGGCAGGAAGATAGAAGGGGGATACTATGAAAGCAAAAAATTACTGGCTCTTGGGCTGTCTGTGCCTGCTGTTCTGCGGTTGCACTTGGTCGCTTCAGCAAGCCACTATGGAAGTGCCCGCACCAAAGACTGTCGCAGTGATGGGCTTATTGGCAACTGATTCGCAGAGAACTTTGCCCAATTTCCAAAAATTCGAGCGCAGTTACGTCAACTGGTTGGAGCAAGCATTTAAGGAATGCCATCTGCGGGTCGTTCCCCGTGCCGAGCAAGAGATCGAACAAACATATAGCGAGCAACGGCGAGGGCGGTCGGCGCTGTTTGACCAACGCAGTTTAGCGCCGCTCGGTGAGTGGCGGGTAGCTGACTGGGTGGCTATCGGCTGGTTCATTTCTCAAGATAATCCTGCACCTGGAGGTGAAAGAGAAATGTACGTAGAACTCACCACCAAGGTTATTGACGTGAGAACCCTGAAAATTGTGGCATTTTTTGCTTCTCAGGCAACGCACCGTTTTTCGCAGAGAGCTGATGCCAAAGCAGAACTGGTGCCGTTGTTTGACGCGCTTACCATGAAATTCCAGGCAGATCTCCAGGTCTTGCAAATGGCATATAGCCGGAGATCATACAAGAGATAGATTACAGAAGATAACATTTGTTTCCCAAACTTACTTGCATAAGGAGCCAAACCATGAAAATCCTCATTTCCCCGGAAGTCCAGGAATTACTACAGCCCAAAGCCGTTCCCCAAGCCAATTCCGAATTGGTCCAGCTTTGGCAAGAGGCCGAGGCAAAGCACAAAGCGGAAGAAAAAAAGAAAAGAGAAGTCGAGGCGAAGCACAAAGCGGCACAGCGCGTCCGCTATGCGTACGATTAATTTTTTCGTTAGCGAATGGGTCGTCTTGTTCCGGGATAATGATGTAATCGGCGGCGGGAGGAGATGTGGGCGGCGGTTGGGAAGAAGGGTAAAAAAAAACCTCTCCGTCTATTGCAGACGGAGAGGAAGATAAACAAGAAGGGGGCGGGAAATCGTTATGTTATGCGAATTTCCCTCATTGGGGGATTAAGGCCGCTGGTCTAGTGTCACCATGAAAGGTTTGGTCACCAGGCTTCCGTTCTCTTTGCGCAGAACAGAAATGTCTATTTTTGTGCCTGGAGCAAGATTTTGCAGCCTTTCCAATAGTGATACGAGCGACTCCACTTTTTGTTTGTCAATCTCTACAATTATGTCGCCTTGTTGCAGACCCGCCTTTTCTGCGGCATAACCGGCCATGACTTCGGTAATTTCAATGCCCTGTGCTGTTTCTCGCACCTGTACTCCGAGAAATCCGCCCTGCTCCTTTTTTTGCGGTTTGCCGACAAAATGTTGCCACACGTCATGTAATACCTTGCCGAGCGGCTCAGTGTTTTTATTGTGAGGTTTGAGAAAATATTGCAGCAATTTCGCAAACGGATCCATTTCCGGTTCATAAGGCAAAAATTCGGGCGGCACGACCACCGGTTTGCCCGCCTTGAGATCATCGAGCCTGGCCATGATCGCCGAGATGGGAATGGCAAAGGTGGTACCGCGATAGAAATGACCGACATTGATGCCGACGAGCTCGCCCTGTTCATTCACCAGAGGCGTGCCGAACTGGTGTACCTCGATGCTGCTGTCATGCTGGATTACTTCCTGATAGGCACGCACCGGGCTTTTGTTCACTTTGCTCAAAATACCCAGAATCCCCAGCGTAGGGATTTTACGGTTTGTCGGTACCTGGCGTGCCAGGGCACTTACCATGCCGGCCTGCAGAATACCCGTTTCGCTCCCGCCCGAAATCACCCACTCGCCGATCCTGAGCTTTTTGTCATCGCCCATACGGATCGCTTTGAGACCTTCGGCATCGGCCAGCTTGAGAAGTGCCACATCGAGAACGCCATCTTTTCCTACCACCTGGGCTACGGCAGAACGAAGGCCGCTTGTCTGGAATTGCACTTGCACCCGCGGCAGGTCTTTTACCAGGTAGTAATTGGTGAGTACCCAACCGTCCGGCGAAATCACCACACCATATCCCAGCTGTCGCCCTTCGGTCCAGATTTGTACTGTCACCTCTTTGAGTTGCAGACCGTTTGCCAGAAAACATTGATCTAAACAACGATTGCGTGAGTATTTGCTGCGCTGCCAATAGACCACGAGATGTTGCCGTATTTTGTTGCGCAGCAGTTCCACCCGCGGTTCTTCCCATTTCTCCAGCTCGTCGAAATAATCTTCCAGTTCGTTTAGCGAAGTGAATTTTTTGTTGTCAACGCTGATGATTTCATCGTCTGGCCGGAAACCGGCCAGCGAACCGATGCTGTTCACTTTCACTTCCGTCACGGTAATCTTGCCCTGGCCGTGATCATCAAAAATCACCCCTAAAACCGGCTTGGGCGACGATGGCACCGATAGATCGCCGCCCAAAAGTTCGATGATCTTGCCTAGCGGTGTGTCGCGGAACATTTGCAACATCTCGTCGAGCGACATGTCTTCCTGTAGTTCCTGGAAGACCTGCCACCAGTCGGTGATCTGATGCCCCTCTGCATCCTTGCCTTTTTGTAAAGTCGTCAGATCCGCCTTGATTTCGTTGATGGGAATGGCAAACGCCAGGTCATTGACCAGCGTAATGGCGCCGTTGATGCCGATGAGCCGGCCTTCCAGATCAATGAGCGGACCGCCGGAATTGCCGGCAAAAATGGGAACGTCGGTCTGGATGGCGTCGTCATAAAATTTGGCACCGAACTGAATCGGCAGTTTTTTGTGAAAGCCACGGATACGGCCGATGGCAATCGCCGGTTCGACATCGGGATAAGGGCCGCCGGGATGGCCGGCGCCGATCACCCATTGCAAAATTTTCAGCGCGGTGGAATTGCCCAGCGCAAAAAACGGCAGGTTTTGTTCTTCGATCTGTAGCATGGCATAATCATTGAGGGCGTTCATGCCCAGTCGTTTTGCCTTGTATTCTTTGTTGTCGCTGGTGATCACCACAAGGTTTTCCGACAACTCGGCAACGTGGGCACAGGTGAGGATCAATCCGTCCGCCGAAATGATCGCCCCTGAGCCGAAGCCAGTCTTGTCGCCGATAGTGATACGAATCGCCACCGTGCGTTCGCGGATGTGAGGCACCAACTGCTGCACCTGTTGCGAAACGCGGCGCAGTTCCAGGACATCGGCTGCCTGCGCGCGCGCTGGCACAAGCAAGCAGCAGGTGGCGAGTAAAAACAGCAACCAATATTTCACGTATTGCATACTATTTTCCTTTCCAGCACGTAGGTGCAGAATAGTGTTTGGTTTCATCTTTACCTTAAGTTTACGCTTGCATGGAAAGAAAAAAAAGATAAAATTTGATGAAAGTCGTAATTTAAGGTACCAGAACAAGCGATGAGAAAAGGAAGTTGTATGCACGAGTCAGGATCGTAGAGTCTCACGATGTAAAGATCGGAGAAAGCGATGGCGCGTGATCCTGGCAACCGCTACCAGACACCCACAGAAATGATAAAAGACATGGGTGAAGCTCTAGACAAAGCGGTAAAAACGAAGACCTAGACCCAAAACAAGTGTATTGGGTTTAGATGGGTAAAAAAACAAAATTTGTATTGGTGCAAATGAATAGTTACCAAATTCGATGCCTGTGTAAAAAGTCGAATTTTCCCCTGCCGCGAATGCGGCACAGTTATAAAGCCTGGCACTTTAGTGCCAGGAAA
>JAGVGO010000267.1 GCA_020057085.1 Planctomycetota bacterium
AACTGTGAGTCAAAGATGTGGGTACAAAACAGCCCGCCAGGGGAGAGGTTATACTCTACCCATAATTTTTTTATCCCCCCGAAGTGTTAGATACGCCCCTTTCAATCCGGTCCGACAGTTACCGGCTATCTCGCTTGCTCTCTTTATTTTTTGTCAAAGTGTTGACATTCAACGAAAATATGTTGATTTTGGCAACGATGTTCGGCGGGTAGACGTTGCCGTCGGTCTCCAGGGCGAGTACCGGCAGGTTGCGCTCCCGTGCCCAAGGGGCGTACACGGCCTCGATGAGCCGGCCTGGCAGGCAGGCGAAAGGGGCAATGATAACAACGCCGGAGTAACCGTCCTGCATGGCCTCGGCGGCTACCGATGGTGAGAGAGTGGCCTCGGTTTCAAAATCCGGGGAGGAAAAGACCGCGGCACGGCGCATGATGCGTTTCATGTCCTCCGGCGCCGCGGGCAAGATGCCGGAGATGGCAAAAGCCTGCTCTATCCGGTGTTTCACATTCTTTTTCCAGGCGAGTTCCAGCTTCATGAAGCTATGCTTCAAGTAGTAGCCGGCGCAAGATTTCTGCAGCCAGGAATGCCGGCGGTAGGTCTTTTTCAGCGAGTGCTTGCGCATCCAGTCCAGGTAGTTTATCCATTCGCTAAGCCCGGAGATTTTGACCAGGATGCCCCACTCGGTGAGATGGTCCACCAAAGTCTGCACCGAGTAGTCGTCCCTCCGCACAAAGATTTCTCCCACCACCAGTACCTTGCGGATGGTTTCCACGGGGCGGGAGCGAGGGAGACGAGCAAGTTCCTCGGCCAGCTCGGCGATTTTTTTAGTCAGGTCGCGCGCCAGGTTGCCGCGGGCGAAGATGTCCAGCATCTCTTTCCAGTAAGCTGCGATGAGAGCCATGCCGTCCGCCGGGTTTTTCAGGCAGACCCGCACGCCGGACTTCAGGTCCTTGAGTGCGTCGCCGGTGCAGATGGCGTACCAGGCCAGGCGACTAAAACCGACGCCCACCTCGTTGTACGAGTTGTCGGAGTTGAGCTTGAGGACAGCGATGTTCTGGTAGCCGTATTCTCGCAGGATGCGGTCGTAGAACACAGCGTATTGGCCGGTGCGGCAGGGACCGGTGGTAATCGGCATAAAAAGCACGTAGATGAGATTCGGGTCGGGGCGGTTCTCGTTGAAATACTTGATGAAAGAGCCCAGCACCAGCAAGCAGGGAATGCACTCCTTGCCCGAGGCCACGTTCCGTGCCAGTTGCACCGAGTTTCTGTCGGCAACGGGGAGAATCTCTGTGTTGATGCCGTAGCGGTTGATCACCGTGCCCAGAGCCTGGCTGCTTTCGTGGCCCATGGAGGGGAGGAGCAGCCGCACCCGCCGGTCCCGCAGGTCTATTTTTTCGCCGCTGACGCTGTCCACCACCTTGACGTCGGTGCCGATCTTGATGTCGTAGCGCCGGTTGAACTGGGTGCCCACGGCCGTCGGCCCTGATCGCACATACCCCTCGATGATGTCCAGGAAAGCCTCCACCCGCGTGTCCACGCCTGCGTCGGCGGTGTGTGAGTCCAGCTCCAGGACGAGGAACGGCTTGCTACCGTGGATCCAGCGCAAGTAGTGCAGAATGAAAGAGTCAGGGGCGCAGGAAAAATTGGAAATGTAGCAGAGATACAGGTTCCGGTTGGGTGCGATATTTACGGCGACGCGCAGGTTTTGCTGGCCGAAATACCAGTACATGTTTTCGTAGATATCCGCGTTCTCTATGGGCAGGAAATCGAAGGGGATGACGGTGTAGCCACGGGAGGTGAACTTCTTGGGCAGTCCCATGTTGGCGTGCCAGGTAAAAGCGTTGTACGGCCGGCCAAAGAGTACGATGGCACGCTGGCCGCTGGCGTTTATTCGCTCCACGGCCTGCCGCCCGATTTCCTGGGCCCGCTGCCAATACTGCTTCATCTGTGCCACTCCCTTGGCAAACGCCGCCTCCCCCTGAGCGGCAGAAAATCCCATCTGTTGAGCCATGTCCAGCAGAGACTCCCGACCCAAGTGGAACCCGTTCTTGAAACTGATGACCGGAGCCAGCAATTTTTGCGCGGGGATACGGAAGGCAGAGCGGAGATAATACGGCAGCCCCTGCACGATGGGGCAGAGGCAGGCGTGTACATCGGCCTGCATGCTTTCCGCGTCTTTGAAATGGGGTACAAAGTAATAGTCGCAGCCACGCTTGATCACGGTTTCCATCATGGCGTGGGCAATCTCGCCGGGGAAGCAGAATGGCGCGTTCATCTTGTCCAGACCGTCCTTGTCCATCTGCTCGGATAGAAAGACGTTGACTCCCAGTTCACGGAAGAAGTGGGAATAAAGCGGCCACAGCGAATGCACGGAAAAGGTGTGAGGGATGCCCACGGTGACGGCGGCGTCTGCCAGGCCGGAAAAATCGGCAGCAAACTCCTGGTACAGCATGTCGTGTCGCACCTGCACCAGGTCTTGCACGGGCGGGCCGCCGACGGCCTTCTTGCGGATATTGGCGTACTTGTTGCACCGGCCGCCAAAAAAATAGCGGTGAGGACCCACCTTCAGCTTGCGGATGGGGCAAAAGTTGTCGCAGGAGCGGCAGACTATCTCCCCTTCGTAGACGATCTCCCGTTCCAGAGCCTCGTCCAGGTTGAAAAGCGATTTCTCCAAGAGGCCGGCGGCCGCCTTCTGCTTGGCCAGCATACCGACGCCGAAGCAGCCCATGAGCTCAGGGTCCGGCGGGATGACGATGTTTTTTTTCACCAAGGCGGCGAAGGCCAGTGGCACGGCGCTGTTCTTGGCCACCCCGCCTTGCAGCACGATCTTGTTGCCGATGGTGCGGTTGCCCACCACGCGGTTCAGGTAGTTGAGCACCACGGAGTAAATGAGCCCAGCCACGATGTTGTACTTGCTGGCGCCCTCCTGGATAGCCTTGCGGATGTCGGAATTGATGAAGGCGGAGCAGTGCTCCCCGAATTTCAGAGGGGCGTTGGCCTGCTCGGCAATAGTGCCGATTTCGCTGGCGGACTCGATGTTCAGGTCGCCCTTGGCGGATTCCTCCAGAAAAGAGCCGGTGCCGGCGGAACAGGCCTCGTTCATGGCATAATCAATGGGCACCTTGTTTTTGAGGTACACGTACTTGGCGTCCTGGCCACCGATCTCGAAGATGGTGTCTATGCCCGGGTCAAAATAGGTGGTGCCCACGGTGTGGGCGATGATCTCGTTGTAGACGTCCGTGGTTTCCATAAAAACGCCCAGGATCTCCCGTGAGGAACCGGTGGTGGCGGCCAGGGAGATTTTGACGTCGAGTGAGCCGATGGCGTCAATGATTTCCTTGCGGATTTCTCCCAGGCAGCCCTTGAGCGCCTTGACCGGATCGCCGTGGGTGCGGCCGTAGTAGGAGGCAACGATCTCATCGGTTTCCCTGTCGATGAGCGCCACCTTGGTAGTGGTGGAGCCGCCGTCTATGCCCAGGATGTATTCCCGGCCCCGCTGCACGGTGCCGTGATGGGGCTGCATGTAGGTGACCATTGGGCGGAAGGGAACCAGCGGCGACATCTTGTCGTAGGAGACATGTTCGTCCGTGTAGAGTTTTTCCTCCTCCGGCAGGGGTTCGCCCTGCGTGGCTGCCAGGGAGGCAGCGCCCAGCGCCTCAAAGATGCGGGCGTAGTCAGGGATGTCGAAATCCACGCCGGGCATGCTCTCTCGCAGAAAGTCTACCAGCGACTGGTTCTGAGTGAGGCCGCCGGTGAGCACCACGCGGCCGCGGAAGATTTTCGCTTTTTTCAGGAATTCCACCACCTTGTCCGCCATCACCCGTGACAGGGAGAGCACGATGTCACCCTTGCTGGCCTCTCCCTTGTTGAGTTTGTGCGTGCAATCGCTCTTCATGAAGACCGAACAACGGGAGGATATCTTGTGCACCCGGGCGCCGGCCGCGGCTAATTGCAGACCTTCGTCCAAGTCCAGGTTCATGCGTTTCAACTGCTGCTTGAAAAATTCGCCGGTGCCGGAGGCGCACTTATTGCCGGAGAAAGAGTTCCGGATGTGATACTGCTCGTCCAGCACATACACCACCAGGTCTTCGCCGCCCATGGCAACCACGGCCTGGCACTGGATGCCCTTGAGTCGCAGTGTCTCCTGCAGTGCCACGGCCTCGATGACGCCTTTTACCCTGATCTGTTTACGTCCCTCGTTGCCGGTGACCAGGGTCCGTATCCCCGGCTTGACGGAAGCCTGGTGCAGTATGCGGTTGAGCGTCCGGCGCACGTCGCCTTCGTGGGCTATGGCCGCGGAAAAAACCAGCCGGCCGCTGTCCAGTACCGCGACCTTAACGCTGGAGGAACCGATGTTGATACCGCAAGTTTTTTTCATTTTTTTACCCTGGCAATCACTTCCACCTCGCAGGCGGGAAATTGCCGGCTCACCTCGACCTGTTCTGCCCACGGGTCAAAGTAACAAAATCTAACAGCGGGAATGGTATAAGAACCTGCGGCGTTGACTGCCACTGTAAGACGAAATGTTTTGCGAAAATTGCCGTCAACATCGTCGTATCTGGCCTCCAAAATCTCTTGCTTGTGCAAGCGCCAAGGCAATTTGGCCAGGAACTCGCCATAAGCCGGCGGCAAGGCGACAGAATCGAGGTTGCCGCGTCCCTCCAGCGAAATGAGCAGGTGGAACGACTGCTCCGCATATATCTGTCTTGGGGTTGCCAAGGTGTGCAGACGGAAATTGTTGCCGATCGCCGGAGCGGTTCCCGGCGACAAAAGTCTTACTTGCAGGTGTACCGGCGTTGTCGCCAGTTGCACTGTCTGTTCACTGGCGCCGAACGCTTCGCCGGGTGGATTTTGGCGAAAGAATGGAGCCTGAAACATCGGGTCTTCGCCGAATATCTTGTCGAATTGTGAACTCTCTTTGGGCACCAGCAGCAGCACCTGGCAATGCATCGTCAGTTCCATGTCGCCGATTTTTTCGGGGATCGTGAGCCAGCGCCAGGTGCGACGACGGTAGATGCGGCCTTGCTTGCGGCAGAAATCGTCGTGCATCTCAGTAATACCTGAGACGGTGAGACCAGGTACAACGATAGGGCTGGCTTCGGCGCGGTTGCAGCGCAACTTTTCCCATACGTACAAAACGAGCGCGACTGTCACCGGCTCGCCTGCCCAGACCTGGTAACGGCTGGGTTCTAGCGATAGCCACATATCGCCTTTGCTGGCAGGGTCGCGCGGCGTATCGCTTACGACGATAGCAATAGCGGCACAGTGGTAGCTTTGCTCGGCCACCGTCAATGTGAGTTCGCCGATGAGAAGCCGCCCGCTTTGTCCTGCTTTGATGCGATAGATGTGACGTTGCACGTGGCGCACATTTTCTTCGTCAATCGCTTCGCTACGCAAGACTAGACGCGGTTCTCCTACATATTGGCCGTTCTCCACGGCGGGCGACGAAAGGGTAACCGGCTCCGGCACGCCGCTCACCAGTACCGTCAGTTCCACCACTTCACCCGGCTTTACCACAGTCTTGTCAACACCAGAGACTATTTGCAAAGGCGCGCCTTGTGCAAACAGACAGGCAGACACCCAAAAAAGCGCCAACACAAGGTTTTTTCTACGGTGCAGATACATATCAATTGCTCCATAATTGTGAGATTTTACCTGACTACTTTGGAGATTACCATAATCGGCTGCCATAGCAAGAAAATTTCTGTGATTTTATTTGCCAAAATGACGGCAAGATTTATAATGCCATGATGTAACATCATTCTAACTCACATGCTAGGAGCCGTATTTTTTATGAAATCATCTACTTTTTATCTCTTGTCGTTCATTCTCCTCTCTGCCTGCACCCTGTCACCGGCCCAGCAGGACCCGCCGGCAGCACGAGATGCGTTTCTCGACATGGTACAGTACCGCTCGTTTCTTTACTTCTGGGAACTGAGCAATCCTGACAATGGGCTTACCCCTGACCGCGCCCCCACACCTTCGTTTTGCAGCATCGCTGCCGTAGGCTTTGCCCTCTCTTCCTATGTCGTGGGTGTGGAACGGGGCTACATCACGCGCGACGAGGCGCGTGAACGAGTAGTCGCAACCTTGCAATTTTTTTTACATGCGCCGCAAGGAATTGAGGCGACAAGGTGCAGCGGCTACCGTGGTTTCTTCTACCATTTCCTTGACCTGCAAACAGGGCTGCGCTACGAGAATGTCGAGCTGTCAACGATAGACACCACGCTGCTCCTGGCCGGCATCCTCACCTGCCAGTCCTATTTTGACAGGGACAACAGCGGCGAAAAAGAAATCCGCGAGCTGGCCGACATCATCTACCGACGCATGGATTGGCGCTGGTTTCAGGCACGGCAGCCGCTCGTGTGCATGGGCTGGCATCCGGAAAGCGGCTTCATCCCATTCGATTGGCAGGGGTACAACGAGGCGATGCTGCTCTACATCCTGGCACTGGCTTCGCCCACTTTCCCAGTGGCACAGGAGGCCTGGCAGGAGTGGACACGCACCTACCTGTGGGGCACGTTCTGCGGCGAGACGCACGCCAATTTCTCGCCGTTGTTCGGCCACCAGTATTCGCACATCTGGATAAATTTCCGCGGCATCCAGGACTCCTACATGCGTGAGAAAGGCGGTGACTACTTCGACAATTCGCGGCGCGCGGTGTATGCCAACCGCGCCTATTGCCTGAAAAATCCCGGCCACTGGCAAGGGTACGGCGAACATGTGTGGGGGCTTACCGCCTGTGACGGGCCGGGTGACTGCGAGGTCGAGATAAATGGCGAAAAACGCACTTTCCACGGCTACTGGGCGCGCGGTGCCAGCCTTGGCGAAATTTGCGACGACGGCACCATCGCCCCCACCGCTGCAGGAGGCGCCATTCCCTTTGCTCCGGAAATCTGCATCCCCGCCCTCAAAGAGATGTATCGCTCGTACGGCACGCGGCTGTTCGGACGCTACGGCTTCTACGATGCCTTCAATCCCACCTACCGCCTCGGCAAGCAAAACAAGGACGGCTGGTTTGCCAGCGATCATCTAGGCATTGACAACGGCCCCATCGTGCTGATGATCGAAAATCATTACACTGGGCTTATCTGGCAGCTCATGCAAAAGAACCCGTACATCATCGCCGGACTCAAGAAAGCAGGCTTCCATGGCGGGTGGCTAAACAAGTAAATAACCTGGAGGAGCAAGGCGCTACACTATAGCGGGCTATAATTTTTGCTTGCGTTTACTTGCCATGCCCGTATAATGGAATGGATAGAAATTTGACAGATCTGTACTGGTCAAGAAGATGTTGTACAAGGGAGCGTGATCCCAGTCCTGGAGCGCAGCGATGAGCGTCTGGCAACGACTGGACGCATCGACACGTGCGAACTTGTCAATGCAAGCAATCGTTCAACAGATCGCTGGCCTGCGCCATATCGCGTAAGGACTGGGATCAGCGCGACCGTACTGTTCAATATGTTGTTGACCGGAACAGAAATTTGACAGATACTTACCACGCGCGATCTTGGCATTTGTTTTGGGGATTAGCCGTCATGCCGGCAGCCACAAACGATTCATATTTGTTGTTTCTGCATATGCTTGGCCTGTTGCGGCGGCAGCGCCAATGGTCGCTGTTTCTGCGCGGCTGCAGTGATTTTTTTGTCGTCATGTCGGGCGAGGCCACTCTGGTGCTGCTTGTCCTGTTTGTACTTGCATATGGCGGCTATCTTCAGACAGAATTGTGCCGGCCGCTTTCCTGGTTCCTTGCCGAAATGGTGGTGGCTCTCACTCTTTGCTACGGCGTGTGGCAAAGTCTTCTCGGCATTCCGTCGCTGGCAAATTTAGCCGAGGAAGTGGATGCCACATACCATTTGCACGGCTTGCTTGCCAGCGGATGTGCCATTGCTTGCGACAAACAACGCTCCGGCCTTGCTCCGCTTGTGCTTCTTCGTGCGATTACCTGGCTGCAGACAGAAGCAACACATATATACACAGACAAACATCTGAAGCGACTGGGACCAGGGTTGCTTCTCATCATCCCTTGGTTTTTGTGGCAGATTCCATTGGCCGATGGCGCTCTGCCCAAGAAATCGTCAGCGCCACGTCCCCTCCTTGCTTCAGTAGATAGCAAAACGCAAGAGAGCGAGTACCAGCCAGCCGACCGCCCCCCACAACAAACGATGACACCGCAGACGCAGCAACCTGACCAACCGGCGATGACACCGCGGACGCAGCAACCTGACCAACCGACACGAGCAGCCGAGCCAAACCCAACACCACAGAAGCGACCTGGCGGGAAGGACGCAGCAGAGAAGCAACAAACAGAACCAGGCAAAGATGGCCGGCAACACAATGAGCGGGAAAAAACACAGCCACAGCCGAGTACAGACGGCGATGGCAAGAAGCAAGAGACAATGCGGCCACAGCCTTCGCCTCAGAAACCGACAAAAGAAAGTAGCCAAGAGCGGCAGGAACCTCAGCAGCCGTCGCACGATGAGAAGCCAAGAGGCCAAGAATCAGGGCAGACACCGTCGCCTGGAACGAAGCAACAAAACGAAAACGGCAAGGAAGTACCAGCTTCCAAGTTCATTCCCCATGCCGTGCGCCCACTGTTCGCAGATGGCGAAAAATGGCTGTCGCAGCAAGGCATTGACACACTGACGCCCGATGCTGCCGGCAGTGAGGAAGTATCGGCTGTTCCTCCGTTTTTCTACCAGGCCGAACAATTTTTGCGACAGACCACATTGTCAGCACAACACCAGGAGGCAATTCGCCGCTATCTGGATCTGATTCGCCCGCCTAGCACAGGAAAATAAAAAAGAAGGGAATCCTATGAAAGTAAGATTTATAACGGCAACGGCCTTGTTCGACCATGATGCAACAGCGGTGCATACCATACGCAAGGCACTGCTTAAACAGGGTGCGGAAGTCATTCATCTCGGCCTATCCAGAGCTGCACACGATATAGTCAAAACAGTGCTCGAAGAAGATGCCCATGCCGTTGTTTTAACCTCACCCTTGCCCGCTTACCGCGATTTTTATGTATGTGTGCTGGAGCAGTTCAAACGCAACGGACTGGCCGATGTGAAACTATACAACATGACATCCGTGCTGACGCTAGAGAAAGGCGGCAAGCACGCAGAAGAATTGCAACTGCATGTCGATCCTTTGCCGCAGTCCGGTGATGACAATATGGTAGCACAGATGATAGAGCATTCACAACAATCCACTATTGCAGCTTTTTTTGGCAAGAACAACGAGATAACCGTACCCAAACGAGACCATCGTTTGGCTCTGGCCAAATATGTCTCTCTGCTCACTTGTGCTTATGATGAATTGGGCGAAAATCCACAATTGCCACGAGCACGCGCGCAGTTACAGGAAAGGCTGCAGGAACATACGGAGCGTAAAGTACCCGTGATAGGCATTACCGGAGGTGGTGGGGCGGGGAAAAGTTGTCTCATTGACGAAATCGTGCAAAGAATCCACGCTGATTTTCCTTCCGCCTACATCGCAGTGGTGGCGATGGATCCAAGAAAACGCAAAGGGGGTGGTGCCGTTCTCGAAGATCGCATTCGCATGAACAATATCTATGGCGAGCATGTGTTTATGCGCAGCCTGGCCACACCGCATCTCAATTGTCTGTACGACGTTTTGCCGGATATTGGCAACCTATTTAAAATAGCCGGTTATGATTTCGTGTTGATGGAAACTCCCGGCATAGGCCAGAGCGAATCGGATATCGCCGACATCGTCGACATCGCTGTCTACATCATGACAGGAGACTATGCCACCTATAGTCAGCTCGAAAAGATCAATATGCTGGACTTCGCCAGTATCATTGCCGTAAACAAGTTTGCATACAAAGGATGTGAAGACGCGTTAAATCAGATTCGTCAATATTTTCGGTCCAGCCACAACATTTCCGGTGACGTTGCTGACGAAACACTGCCGATCTTCGGTACACTGGCAAACAAGTTCAACGATCCTGGTGTAAATCTGCTGTACCTTCATCTGCTCAAATTGCTACGCTACAAATTCGGTGTGGTTTATACCAGCCGCTATGAAGGCAAAGTAAAAGCAGAGGATGCATTCTCTTCCCATCGAGCGGACACGATCATTCCTTACGATCGCCTGAATTATCTGGGAGAAGTGGTAAAAACTGTGCGAGACCGCCCTTGCCAAACGGATGCGGAGAGCAGTCAAGCGCAAACAAAGACGTCGTTATGTTTAAGCCTGGCATCACCCACACCACAATGCACCAAGCAACAATTGCAGTGGTTGGAAGAGCATGTGCGTTGCCGTAACCTGCTGCTCTATTTCGACCCGTTGACGATTTACGGCTTCGATGCGCAGCAACAAGCGGACGTCTACCATAAGTTGGGGCACGGCGGACTAAACATCGCTACTTGGGAAGATTTTAAAACTGTCTTCAGCGGCTTTGATTTGTTCGCGCCGGCAACCAATATATTCCTTAATTGCCAGGAGTTATCGCCTGTTTTGCTGGCGATGTTTTTACACGCCGCTATGGATCAGCAACGCGAGCGTTATTGTCAGAACAACAACTTGCCCGACGATGCTTTGATTCCACCTGAGATTTTCAGTAAAATCCGTGCCCAGACTTTTGCGCAACTGCAGGGTGCGCTCCTATGGAATCTGCCTGGTGAGATGGTGGTAGAAAATGATGGGATGTTTTCGTTCGATTTCAACTGGCGTTTGCTCGGCGATATTCTGCAATACTGGCAGCAGTATCATATCAATCGTTTTAGCCCGTCGGGAATCAGCGGTTACTGGCTGGCAGAGGCCGGTGTTTCTGCCGTGACACAGATAGCCTTTACGCTGGCGAACGGTTTTACGTTATTGGAATATTGCCGTAAATGTGGGATATCGCTCGCTGAAGTGGGTGGATATCTGCCTTTTTTCTTTGGCGTTGTTCCTGGTGAGACAGCGTACAGTGTACTGGGCAGCGTGGCACGCCGTGTGTGGGCTGAGGCGCTGCTTTCTCGCTACGGTTTGAGCAAGGCGTGGCAAGATTTTCAGTACGGGGTTATGCCTGTAGCGGTGGCTGACGGCGGCTCCGGCTTTTCACTGGAGCGAGACAATACATTGGCATCCTTGTACGGCGATGCTGCTTTTTTGTGTTACCCGTTAGGTAAAATACTCTCTTCAGATGAATCGAACCAGGAGGCAGAGTCATTAGTGCGTTTGCAACAACATTTGTCTGATGCCAGCCAGACTTCGCCGTCCGCTGCTGTGAACGATCTTGCGACTCAATTGGCAACAGATGTACTGCAGCACCTGGAGGAAATGGATCGGCGCGGCGGCGTGATCCGTGCCATGGAATACCACTATCAACGCTACATTATCCAAAATGAAGCGTGCAAAAGAGGGCGTGCAAGTGGTGTGGAAACAGGGTTGGAGCAATCGGTCTCCGCCCAGGAACGTCAGCAACGTATCGAGGAAACTGAAAAATTTATCAGGAAAAATGAAATAACTGCCCCAGAAGCTTTGAAAAAATTACGGTTGGCAATAGAGCAGGGCGACAATATTTTTGCCGAACTCATGTCAACGGTCAAATATTGTACGCTCGGACAAATTACGCAATTGTTTCGGGAGATGGGCGCAGCTTATCGGCGAGGTGTGTAAGCGTTATTCCTTTTCCACAGGTTTACAGTAGATTTTTGTCTCTTTTGGCTTGCTGCCGGGCCGTCGCCATGAGCTAAATAACAAACGCCAAAAATTAAAAGTAAGAAATAGCAAAAGATGTGCGGCTACCACGAGAATGCCGATGTGTAGCAGCAGTGCCAAAAATTTGTCGCGTGGACCACGCTGCAATTGCAGAAAATTGCCAAGGCGAACGGTATCTTCCGGCCAGTAATAGATAGTCAGGATAGTACCGATGCCAAGGACAATCGCCAGATTGATAAAAAAAAGTGTGGCAGGCGATGGGGGATGGAAGCTTTTGCTTGACCTGAGAAGGCCTACCAGAAAATAAAGCAGAATCGCTCCGAACACGCCACCAATGATCCAACGTGGCTGGATATGCCAGTCGCTTCCATAGGCGATCAAATTTGTAACCAGTTGCTGTGCCCAAGGAAGTTGCAGTGATAGCCAGTGGTTAAAAGTCGGCACCTCCTGGTCAAGATAACCTATAGTGGCCACAGTGAGGATGAACAACAGAGCAGCGAACAAGATGATGTTAACTAGATGTGTGCATAGTGGCATAGAGATTCCTAGTGATAAACCACAGCCTCTTGTACGCGATCAACAAGGGGCTGTGGGCCGATTTTCATTGATTTCATTGATAAGAGAGCCTTGTGTATTTAGGCGACCTGTAGAACAATACCAGGGAAATAGAATCAAAAGTGGGCGTCCTTACGCCAGCGGAGGTTGCGCTACTGTCGAGATTGAAGTTGACATTATAAGATATAACTTGGTTGTTGGGAACTACGGTGATACTGCTTGGTGTAAGAATGGAATTGCTTGCTGTGTAGTTGGTGACAGCGACAGATGGAATACTGGTAGGAACTGGACTCGTACTGGCGTTTGGATAGGATAGCCAAAAAATCGGCCCCAGAATACCATTTCTGGTGGTTGTAAAAGAATTGGTATATATGGGTCCATCTCCATATCGTTTGGGACTTGCAATAGCCGTTTCTGCGCTATACGAAACGACCTCATCTATAGTCGCATTACCTGGTATGTGTATCAAGCTTGTGCCAGTGCCACCGAGCGGAAAATATCCCTGACTGCTCACACACTCTTCCCGCAAAAAACCATTGATAAAGAAGCTGTCACGTGGTTCACTCTCGTTCGATATGCCATAGCCGATTTCCGTTTGCGATAGTGATATAGCGGCAAGGTTAGTGGGATCTCCATCAACGACAAGTTGGATAGAATCTGTTCTATCATTCCAGTTGACTACTACATGATGCCAGGTATGAGGTAACCAGCCATTTACTGCATATTCTATATCTTTGCGTGCGACACGGTTTCCCACACCGCCACCGGTACGATCAGGATCTCTTGCGTTATCAAAAGTGGCACCATAATAGAGCGGAGGATTGGACTTATCATAGCAGAAAGCATAGTAGAGTCTGCTTGCCCGTAACTGTCCGACGCTACTGATGTACACATACATTTGTATACCTTCATGGTATTTGCCGGCAAGAGCCGGAGCCGTAATGAGCAAATCAGGATTAATTTTACAGTTTTTCAGCTTGTCTTTAGATGTTATACCAAGCAGACCAAAAATCGGGTTAGGCCTGTCACCTGAGGCGTCGGTTGCGGCTGCACCAGGAGCAAAGTCGAGTTTAACCCAAAACTCGATGGTCCCTTGATAGTTGCCTACTTTCATATCGGCTTGCGTCTCATTGCCAACTAATGATGACCCTGTGTTGGGGATACTACCATCCGGCGATCCAAACGCAGCGTCAGAAAAGCAGTTGGTAGCGTAGTACCTGGCGTCGTTTATATCGCTTCCGAAAATACGGCGTGAAACCAGGCCATCATGGGCCAAATTGTTGATGGTGGCGTTCCGTGCCCCATTAACAACGAGTTGGGCTGCTTGCATCGAGTCATAAATCCCGAGTTTATCATAAGTATTATTTCTTCCCCCTATTGGGAAAGGTGACCCGGAAAAAGGCAAATTGCTTGTTTTGGCGGACGACAGATATAACAAGTTGCTACCTGGATTATAGTTACGACGTGGTTCTACGGCACCGCCAAAGATATCGGGTGTCATGCCTACCACTGTATTGGCGGGCAATGTAGTATGTTGGGGAGGATTCACAGACGCGAGCTGTTCCTGGGTAGTATGCGTGCTGATATCACCCAATTCTGCGTCCGCCTCAATTTTGGCATAAGCGACCGTCATGCCTCTGTTTTCATTATATATCCATCCTTCGGATTTTAGTTGTAACCCACCGACACTAAGAAAACAAAACTCAGTGCTGTGGGCAGGCCTTATATTTGACGGCAGCCGCATGTCGTACGCCGAAAACTGATTATCCCATAGATACCCTTTGACTACTTGACGTTGCGTGTAAAAATTGGGATTCCAGAAAGTATCTATTACGTTAGGATCAGCATTGCTACGCAGAGCATCGGCGAGGGGTTGCGAAGCAACCGTCGTCCAGAAAGCATCCAACTTGGCTTGATCGGTAAAATCGTGACTGGTGACTTTAGTCGCAATATTGCTTAAAACAGTTTGCAATGCTGGAGGGGGATTCGTTTGTGTGGGATCATCGTCACAGCCTGTTCTCTGCCATGCTATGGTAGCGACTCTACCCGTTCCTGTATCCGCCATATAGGGATTAGTCAGATAGGTTTGTTGCGCATAGGCTGTATTATAGGTGGTTACTATGCTGTTGCCGGTTACTGTTCCCAACAAAGCCCGCAACAGTTTTGGCGAGGCGGCATTGATATCTACCGGCGCGCGGTATTCTTTGTAATAAACAGGCGGGTCCGTGATCGGTGGGGTAGAACTGAGGATATTGGCAGCACAGGCACTCGTAGTGGTATCTATCCAGGAATTGGTACAAATGTTATCTATGAATTCTTTTTCACTCGCACTCGGATTCTCGCTATCATAGTCGATGGCTTTACATAGTTCGTCCATGTTTTGCCATCTTCGATCTTCTGCATCCAACGAGTTGGTGTTCGTTGCGGTGTCGGTAGAGTAACGAGATATTGTCTCTGCTATATCGTCACTAGATGCATCATTCAGGCCACATAGCCTTGCCAGGCGGTAGAGAATATTTCTGACTACCAGATTGGAATTGATCTGGCAGGAGTGCGCTGGCGGGTCGGCAATGTGGCTGTTGACATTGAATTTGCCCGCGTTGCTTACTATTTTTACTCTGTAACGATTACCATTTCTCTCATAGCGCCCGGGTTCTATATTCGCGTCGATTATATAACATTTCTCTGTGTTGTCCCACACACCGATACAGCGGGCAGGCAAAGCTTGTCCCCACACCCCCCCGAAGTAGAAATGGTTAAACATTTCTACGGCTGCGCGTTCCATGCCTGCAAATGCTGTAAACCGTGCATCTATCATGGCACAATAATTATTGGCGCTGACTCTTTCATATACCATCATACGAGCGAATACTATTGCCATAATGGAAAGAGCCATCATAATGGCGACGGCAACAATCAGACTCATCCCCTGTCGTTTTTGGTTTGTGCTTTTCATGCTCATTCCTTTCCCTGTTAATTCTTAAAGGGAGGCAAATAGCCGAGTTCTTTGCGCAAGCTGATATTCATTTCAGAAGCAATGACACCATGTATTTTCTGAATTTCCTCGACCGTTTTGCTGATGTTATCACGCGCTTGTCTGGCCATTTTGTTCAACTGTGTCGGAGTCCGCTTTTGTTGATATGCTTTACTCAGATCTTGAGTGGCTATTGTCGCCAGTTGCCGCAAGATTTTAGCGTAAGTTTCCAGTCCTTGCTGAGTAACTGGATAGCGGCAAAAAAAATTGGTTAATTGGTGTCTTTCCAGTAGACTCTGCTCGGCGGTTATTAGCGGGAAAAAATCGCGTTCGAGCCATCGTGCCCATTTGTCGGCTGAGAACCGATTTTGATCGGCGAACTGGTTATTGGGGACTGAGTGGATGGAAAAAGCTTCTTTTTTCTTCGCTTCGAGATCGTTGAACAGATGATTTAATTTTTGCATACGGACTATATAAAACTGGCGTTCTACACTCTCCTCTTGCTGTGCTACTGTCTCAGAACCAAGCACGATTTTTTGTTTGTAACTGGGTAGAGGCCCATGGTATTTTTTCCACTGTGCCTGAAAACCCTGGTTCTGGCGGTCCAGCAAAAGTTCTACAGTTATCTGATAGTCGCCTGATGCAACGAATTGTCTGGCATTATTTAATGGCCCTAATTGCGCTTCAAACGGAAGCCACGGCAGATTGTCACCGGTTTCTGCCGGGATTACTATATCACACCATTTGACTCTCTGCCTGCCAAAGAAAACCGCAACAGTAAGCACCCCTTTTGCACAGATCGGATGTGCATAACCGCGGATATACAAATGAAGCTCTGGCCACCATGGATAATCAACTAATTGGCAATCCAGTTGGTGAATGGTAAGCATAGCATTTGGCTGATCTTGTTGGGCACTTACTTGGCCAGCCAGACAAAAAGACAAAAACAGCAGTATTATGCAAATTGGGGGAAGTTGAGCAAACATACGGATCCTTTGGCTGGAGTCTATTTTATTTCACCATACTTTAGTCCATCTTGACGCATAAGTACGTAGACTTTGCCATTGCCGGAAAGTTTCATAGGCCCAGCCTGTTCTTTTTTCAAAAATCTTTTCAACCGGTAGTTATCTTTCTCATCACCAAAAAAAGCATCAATGGCATTTAGATTGCGACTTATGGCAACCACCACCAACACATCCCCTTTGACTGACATAAAAGGATATGTGTAAGGTATGTTGTCCTCGCCGATCTTCCAGGTTTTCTTGGTCTGCAAATCTTTTATGAAATGTTGTAGCGGGCCTTTTTCTTCCTTTTTGGCAGTGTAAAAGACTCGCGACTCTGTTCCAATAAACGCACCTAGAGAATATGCTTGATCAACCACAATTCGTTCCTGGTTTTTATAGGCCATCAGATAAGTGGTTTTCTCGCGTGGTTTGATCATATTGAAATAAACTAAATCGCCGGAAACATAATAAAAAGTGGTGACGTTGGCACTGGCATCTGCATTGTACAGTTTGTCGAGATCTATTTTTTTGACAAATTTCAGTTTATCACCCTTGGACAGTTCGAGTTTAGCTAAGGCATCTCCCAGTGTATACTGGTCTTTGTCGTAGAACCAACCAGTAGAAAAAAATTCGCCTTTGTAAGCGAACAGAAAAGCTTGCGCCTTGAAACCGGATATCCCTTTATGGTAATCGAACACAATCTCCGGTTTCATGTCACCAAGATTTACGCGCACATAGCGATTGCCATAGTCGCCGGTGATCCACACTTCATTGCGCGTGTCGCTTAAAGCAGAGTTGACCATTTGTGTAATCGGAATTTGCACGCTGTCCACTTTGTCCAATTTTTTGTCTTTGCAACGAAACACGTGTAGTATCTGGGTGACGCCCTTGGCTTTGATTTTGACATCGTTCACTAACTCGGTTGCTGTGAGATAATCTCCTTGCGGCGATAAATTGACCAGCTGCAGAGCGTTGTAGTTAATACCACGTTTGGCGAACTCTTCTTTGGTGACCAACCAATCCTGCGCCGAGAGTGCGTTCAGAATGGATAATAGCAGCCCCATCCATGCTATCGTCTTGCCCATTTTTTACCTCCTGGAGAATTTTCGCATCCATTTCGGGTGTATATACGAAAAAGAGAGTATTAGATACTCTCTTTTTCGTTTGCTGACGCTAAACTTTATTGGAAAAAACCACGTTGTTGTGCAACGTGGTTTTCATTTTTTTCCACTTGTCTAGTTGTTGGTTTTACTATCTGTTTTTTGTGGTTTGATCCTGAAGTAAGTAGGATACCAGTCCCAGACCTTCCTGGTTTCGCCATTCTGGACGAACGAAGAGACAAGCTGGTCATGGGTCAGAGAAATGGCTGTGATGCTCAGTTCGGCCAGCGCAACGACTTCGCCATCATCCACTTTGCCGTTGCCGTTCTTATCCTGCCATATGCTCAAGGTCTTCAGCTCGTCGCCGCTGATCTGTTTATCACCGTTAGTATCGAAGAGGGACAGTTTCTCATAGCCATTTTTGTAACCACCCGCTTCGCCGAACATATGATTGGCATTGATTTCTTTGCCTTTTTCATAGCCAACCAGGAGGATGCCATCGCTCGCACCAACCCATTCAGTGAGTTCTACGAACTGATCGCCATCAATATCGAACTCCACCAGTTTGGCATTATCATACTTGTGAGGTAACCATTCGCCTTTGGAGGCTTCCAGTTTGCCATCGCCATTGAGGTCGAATACCAGCGGGCTGGTATAGAACTGGTCATAGAGCTGATATTTGCGGTTGCCCACTGTAACGGACACTGTGTCGAAATTGCCGTCTCTGAAACCAAAGCTGCGATTATTATAACGGACATCACGGACACGTACGGTTGTTAATGTTCCCTCATCTCTGGTCGTTTCACTGGACAAGACACCATATTCGTTGACGTTAATGGTTTCCCCATCTCCGGGGTCTCGTACGCCGTTATTATTAGCATCCACTCCCAAAACGGATTCTCTTCCATTGTTCGTGATAGTTTGATATCCGGTAAGGTCCACGCCGACCCCTGTATTGTTAAGGTGATCGAACTGATTATACGCTTCTACACTATGGTAACCTGACGCAGAAGTAACGTCCGTTTCACTATTCCACACAGCGTTAAACCAATCCACGTCGCTCCTCAGGCCTTCATCAGTTGAAAACTTACCAGTGACGTAAGCAATCAATTCTTGCGTGGTGTAGCCGCTATATTGATTCGTAGTGCCATCATAAAGGACGTTTACCTCGACGCGGTCTCTGGCGGATCTCGGCATGCCACGATCCAAATGTTCCGAAGGAACAAAATTGTGGCGTGTTGCCTCTTGAGCCGGCACAGGGGGGATGGCATTGCTGTCGACTATATAGTCTCGTAACATCTGAAAATCTTGGCGATAGGCGTTAAGGTCAAATGCTCCATTTGCGGTAACGAAATGGTTATTTTTGACGTCTTGCACGAAAAATTGCACGACATCTTTAAGATCGTTGGCATAATTTTGTTTCGTAGCTGTACTGGCAACTTGGAGATCTGCGTTGAGATTGGCGACCTCCTGACTTGCCATCTGCAAATAAGCGGCTACGTTCCCATTCATGTCACCGATATTGAACTCTTCAGCTACAGTTCCATTATACGTATTGGCATATCCGTTTACCGCAGAAACCAAGCCTTGTGGGCCGTTATAGGCATTAGGATTATAAGGTTGGATGTATTGTTGGCCAAAGTTTTGGACATCTGTGGCATAGCCTTGCATAGCAGTCTGCAACATCGTCGCGTACCTGGCTTCTACCTGACCCAGGGTCTCATTTGTACCTATGTCTGAGTTTGGGATATAAGTTTGGATATTGTCGTACTCGGAACTATTGACAGTCCAAAATGGGGGCGGCGTTGGTGGTGGCAGGGTCTGGGCTGTGGCCAACACGCACACACACATCATCATTACAAAAATCAAAGGATACCTGTTCATAGGAATCTCCTTTCATAAAGGACTAAGGATCTTTGCCTAGATTTTGTTTATTATAGCGTAAAAAAACAGTTTTGCAAGAGTACAATTGTGAATTTTGACAAATAAATAAGTGTTTTTAGAGTTTTTTTGGGAGGTCTTTTTTTATTTTCTAACATTATTCGGCAAAAGTCAATATTAATCTGACAAGCGAAATTTTTCATTTGCACATATTACCACCACATGGTATCATACAACTCAATGTAATTGAGATTGTACCGATACCGGTGACCAACGAGCAAGCAACCAACCAGCTTCTATTATTTACACCCTGCGCTAATAAAAGGTTCACATATTCTTTAAGGGATAAAAAGTGGCCCAAATCATAGTTATGGATGGTCCAGGAGTAGGGAGCACTTTTGAGCTTGGTCCAACCAATACCCTCGGTCGTGCAAACCATTGCAATATTTGTCTGGATAGCAGTGGCCTCAAAGAAGAACAGGCGACTATTCGCCGGAAAGCGAACCATTATGTAATCGCCTCGTTAGGCGGTGAAGTTTTAGTCAATGGTCAACCGATTCGGCAGGAACGCAAATTGGTCCATGGCGACATGATCACTCTTGCCGAAGTGATGCTACTGTACGGCGAAGAAAATGAGAATGTGGCCAACAGCCCAACGCCTGCTGCAGCGGAAGCACCAGTCGTCCCCCATGAAGTTGAAGAACCAGCGACAGCCGATGCCCAGTCTCCCACCATCAAAAGCAGGCAAAAATTTTATAAGAACACCGACGCCGCGCTACAAAGCATCGGCGAATCCAAGCATGCTTCGATGAACATGGAAGTATTGATCAAAGTAAGCAATGCCATCATGTCGAAATTGGAGTTACGCGAGCTACTGCAGCAGCTTTTGGATATTGTTTTTGAACAGTTGCCAGCCGATCGTGGTACTATTTTTCTGCGTGATCAGAAAGCCAACAAATTGTGGCCGATGGCATCCAAAAAACGGGGCGAAAATAAAGCAAGCGATGCCAAAATCATGGCTTCCCGCACCATCATCAAAGAGGTGCTCGACACCAAGGAAGGGGTGCTTACCCGTGATGCCACCAAAGACGAGCGATTTCAGATGGGTCTCTCGATTGCTGCCCAGCAGATTCACGCCGCTATTTGCGTACCACTGGTAGGCAAGAATGAGGAAGTTTTGGGGGTAATCCATATTGATGCCACGCGGGCCGATCGCGTGTTTACCGACGATCACTTGAAACTGGTTACGGCTATTGCCATGCAAGCCTCTCTGGCCATCGAAAACGCCCTGCTAGTGCAGCAACTCGGTGAAAAGAAACGTATCGAACAAGAACTGGCGATTGCCAGCAATATTCAGATGCAACTCTTGCCAAAAGCCATTCCACAGGTAGGTGGAGTGGAAGTGCATGGACTCATGATTCCGGCCAAGGAAGTAGGCGGCGATTATTATGATTTCCTGATCTCCGAGGACAAAAATCTGCTCTACACCTGCATCGGCGACGTATCGGGCAAAGGCGTGCCCGCAGGGCTCGTCATGGTCATGGCTCGCTGCTTCTTCCGTCCGCTCATTCTTTCGTGCAAAAACACCAAAAGTATCGTCGAGGAACTCAATAAACTGCTGGTTGCCGACACACGCAAAGACATGTTCATGTCCATGCTGGTGCTCCAGTGGGATGCCCAGAAACAGTTGTTTTCCTGGACAGGAGCCGGCCATGAACATCTTTTGGTCTACCGTGCCGCCACGAAAAATTGTGAAGCGATCCGCGCCGGTGGCATCGTACTCGGCATGATGAAGAAGGCGGAGAAATTTTTCAAGGAACAGACATTACAGGTAGCACCGGGTGACGCCATCATACTTTATACCGACGGTGTTACCGAAGCACTCAATTCACAGAACCAGATGTTTGAACTCAACCACCTCATCGGCATAGTGGAGAAATACGGCCACTTGAGTGCGCAAAAAATCTGTGACTCACTGCTCGAAGAACTCAAAAAATTCATGGGCAGTGCGCCGCAGTATGACGATATTACCATTGTCGCCATCAAAAAGTTGTAAACGAGAGAAATACCATGTCATCATGTGAAATTCCCCAAAGCAACCCGCAACCTAAAGAGATCGAAAAACTGTTGAAAACGGCCAAAACTATCGCCGTGGTGGGGCTATCGGCCGAGCCGGAAAAAGAAAGCTATATCGTGGCGGCGTATCTGCAAAGTCAGGGTTACAAGATCGTCCCTGTCACGCCAAAATACCCTGAAATACTTGGCGTCAAGGCGTATGCCTCACTCAAAGACATTCCGCATGAAATTGATATTGATATTGTAGACGTATTCCGCAAGCCGGAGGCCATTCCCGAAGTGACCGACGCTACCCTGGCTATGGCCAAGAAACCGCGTGCCTTCTGGATGCAACTGGGTATCGCCCACAACGAATCGGCGCATAAGTTGCAAAAGGCCGGTATCCTGGTGGTGCAGAGTCAGTGCATCAAAATCGTTCACCAGCAGATCAACTAAAAACCGGGGGCTACTATGCAGCCTGGCATCTATCTTGTCCAGCAAGCGTCCGGCCAGAGTTGGCGTCTCAACCCGCAAGAAGCCAACCTCATCGGACGTGGCCTTGAAGCAGAGAATGGCAATCTTATTCTCCTGCCTCATCCAACTATCTCCAAGCTGCATGTCCGTATCTGGCTGGAGGCCGGAACACAGCAGTGGTATGTGGAAAATTTGAGCCGCAACGGCACCAACTTAAACGGCCATATATTGGTCGCCAAAACAGTGTTGAAACACGGTGACGTAATTGTTGTCGGCCCTTATGCTCTGGTGTTCTACGAGAGCCTGGTGGCTGATGCCGGCACGGTAGAGGTAGATCCTTGGCAAAGTTTTCCGAACGAGCGCAATACCGCCACTTCAGGTTCTTTCGGCGACATGCTGGCGATGATTCTGATCCTGGCCGCGGCAGCCCTGTTCCTGGTTCTGTGCTTTCGCAAGATCGGATAATTTACCATGCCACAATGCCACATGCCTATAGTGGCGCAGGAAGCCGGACCGTGTTATGATGCGGATTTTGGAAAAATATGTTCTCAGGGAGTTGATCAAGAGTTTTTTACTCACCTTCGTAGTGTTTACGTTGATCTTTTTTTTGCTGTTGTTGCTGCAGGTGATACGCCGCTATAGCCAGTTTCTCACCCTTTTGGATATTCTGGCTCTTACCCCTTACACCATAGGCAGGTGCGCGGCATTTACCATTCCGCTGACGATGTTGGCATCCACTACGCTCATTTACGGGCGCATGGCATATGACAATGAAATCCTGATTTTGCGTGCCGCCGGTATCCATTTCCACCGTGTTTTTCAGCCTGCCTTTGTACTGGGGCTATTCTTGTCCGGTGTTTGTCTCTACATCAACGGAGATATCGTCCCGCTTACCATTTTGAAACAGCGAGAGATCACTTACAAGGCTCTCGAAAGTATTCTGTCGGTCACCTTCTCTTCGGAAGAAACCACCATAGACTTTATCCCCGATGTGCGCATTTACTACCGCAAATTGGAAGCCGGCAATTTCCGTAACCTGGTTATCCAACATATCGGCCAGGATCAGGTGGCAGAAGAAATTTTGGCTGAAAGCGGCAACCTGGTATACGATCCGTACAAAAAACTCCTCACTTTTCATCTGCAGCATGGTAGTATCAACTACATCATGCGCCACAACAAGAGTAAGCAAAATTTGCCGGTACCGCAACTCAAGGAGGAACGGTTCTTTTTCGACAAAATCAGCCTACCTATCGCTCTACCCAAAGAAGAACAAAGGTTCAATCGCGATCTCGACAAATTCAAAAATATGAAAGAATTGTGGCAACGTATGCAGCAATTTGCGGTGCAGGAACAGCAGGCGGCGGGACGTCTTGCCTTAGCCAAAGCAAAAGGGGAGGCCGGGCAGATCAAAGCGGAGCAGACGCAATATGACAAGGCCTTCGATGATCACTGGGATTGCCGGATGGAATGGCACCAACGTATTGCCGGTGCGCTTGCTTCGCTTCTGGTGGTGTTGATCGGTGCGCCTCTCGGTATGATCATCCGTCACGACAACCGGCTCGTGGCATTCGGTGTGGCCGCCATTCCGGTATTGCTGATTTATTACCCGCTGCAGATATGGGGAACCAGCCTGGGCTACCAGTACATCTTGTCGCCCTTCTGGGCCAGCTGGCTTGCCAACATCATTGGCACCGCTATCGGCATCGGGCTACTATGGTGGGTGTACAAAAAATGAAAAATAATGTGAAATAAACGGCTGGAATGAGGAGAGACAAGATGCAAGAATACCATGTAAAATGTGGCTGTGGAACGCAGCTTACGATCTTTGCCGAGGCGGCATGTAACTGCGAAATCCGCTGCGACCAATGTCAGCAAACGATTTTTCCGGTAATGGACCCAACTATTGATCTATCTGAAAATGACCTATCTGAAAAATCTAGCGAGCCCAATTTAGCGACCTTAGAAACCAAGGTCGCCACGCTGACTGATGCGCCGACTTCAGTGGTAGAGAATAGCCCAGGTGAAAAAACTCCCTCGGCAAATCCAGTTGTTTCTCCTCATTCTGCCACTAAATCTTTACGTGTACCGCCGCCGTCTGCCGTTAGCCAAAAGCAAAAAGAAAAGAGCGATAAACCAGAACAGAAGATTGATAAATACACAATCCTCAAAAAAATTGGCGAAGGCGGCATGGGCGTAGTCTATCTGGCTCAGGACAGTCAGACACAGGAGCAGGTAGTGGTCAAGCTTGTAAAAATGGAGGCCGTGCCCAAGGCAGATCAGAAGCGGATGCTGGAGATGTTTATCAGAGAAGCGCAAGTGTTGAGAGAGATGTCCCATCCCTACATTGTCCAGTTTAAGGGCTGTGGCAATTATCAGAGTAGCCCGTATCTGGCTATGGAATTTGTGGACGGCGACAATCTGGAAAAAGAAATCAAGCAGGGCGGGACGATAAAACTTAAAGAGTCGCTTGCGATAATTTACAACCTCGCATCGGCCTTGGAATTTGCCAACAGTAAAAATTTTATCCACCGTGACATCAAACCTTCCAATATCCTGATACTGCGTACCAACAGAGCCATCCCCAAACTGATTGACTTTGGACTGGCAAAAAGCAGGGAAGCGTATCATTCGCTTACCTTGTCGGGGGCTATCATGGGATCTATATACTACATGCCACCGGAACAGATCGGTGATGCCAAGAATGCCGATCATCGCTCCGACCTTTACGCTTTGGGAGCGACCTTTTATCATATGCTGGCAGGCCAAGCGCCTTTTAGGGCGTTGGGCACGTCGACCGCTGTGATGAGGGACAAAAAATTAGGGATACCGCCGACGCCTCTATCGCAACTGCGACCGGATCTTCCCAAAGATGTCTGTAAGATCGTGGAAACGGCTATGGAATCTGCTCCGGCAAAGCGATATCCGACGGCCACAGATTTCAAGAAGGCAATCAAAAATTTTCTGCAAAGTCTGTCTGCCTAAGGGACGAAACAACATGGCGACCTCAAAAGAATTCACGAAAAAAGCGCGCTCGGCATCCTCGGATTCTACCTTACAGCCCAATAATGAGAACGCTACCGCGCCTCTGCCATTGCTAAAGTTTGGGAAATATGATGTGGTGAAAGAACTGGGGCGTGGCGGCATGGGTGTGGTCTATAAAGCCAGAGATGGTGAACTCGGTAGAATGGTGGCACTCAAGACCTTGCTGGTTGCAGAAGATACGGACGGGCTGAAGACGGCCCGCTTTCTGCAAGAAGCCCAGGCGCTTGCCAGCTTACACCATCCCAATGTGGTCCAAATTTATGACATGGGGCAGCAAGAAGGCATTCCCTTTTTTGTTATGGAGTACGTCGAAGGTGAAACGCTCGACAAAAAAATCGCCAGGGGAATGCCGGCAAAAGAGGCGTTAGAGATCATGGAAACCGTGGCCAAAGCCGTGGCATATGTCCACGGGCAAAATCTGCTCCACCGCGATCTGAAACCTGGCAACATCATGATAGACCAAAACGGCATTGTCAAAGTCATGGATTTTGGCCTCACGAAGTCAATAGAGTCTGAGCAAAAACTTTCGCAAGAAGGGATGGCCGTAGGAACTGCCGGTTACATCGCGCCCGAACAATTGGATGGTAATGCTCAGGAGTGCAGCGATGTGTATTCACTCGGGGTGATTCTGTATCAAATGCTCACCGACACACTGCCTTTTACTGGCTCCAGCCCTACCAGCATTCTCTGGAAGCAGCTTAGTGGCCCGGCCACGCCGCCCTCCTACCATAATGCCAAGGTGTCGAAGGATGTAGACACCATAGCCCTGAAAGCCTTCGAGTATGAAGCTGCCCATCGCTATCCGACGGCACAAGCTCTGGCCGAAGATATCAGGCGGTATCTCGACGGCCAGCCTATCGCGGCACGTCCGGTGCGCTTTTACGAGCGACTCTGGCGTACCATCCGCAGGAATCCCAAAATATCTGCGCTGGTGACTGTCAGTATGGCACTGGGCATCTTTGGTCTGGTGACTATTCTTACGCCCAACATTCCCTTGAAAGAGCGGTTAGCGCAAAAGGAAAGGCAGCTAACACCTGGGTTGCCAATGGCCTCCCAGCGTGAAGCGGCGCAACTCCTCAACGATGTCACCTTGCTTTTGCAGCATCGTGAGCAGACCCCGGCCATGACCGCCCGCACTTATTTTCTGCGGGCGCAAATTTATGAACTGCTGGGCGAATATGAGGCGGCCAGCAGCGATTACGAGAACGCTTGCCAGGCACGCTGGGAAAAGGATGCCGAGGCTAAAAGACGCAAATACGTTTGTGCCTACTATCCGCTCGCCAAAAAGCTGAACCAGAAAGAGCGTGAGCTGGAAGAGCGGCTCGCCGGTATGTCCTCGGATCAGGTGAACCCAGTCCTGGAAGAGTTGAATGCCATTTTAGCAATTCCGCATCCTCAGCTCACGAGTTTCACCCAGGCGCAGACACATTTTCTACGGGCGCAGGCGCTGGCAAGATTGGCAAAACTGCACAACGACCCGGAAAAAAGAGAAGCCGCCTATCGGGCGGCGGCGGAAGATTATCTCAGCGCCAGTAAAATCGAGTGGCCCAAGGCGGCGCTTGCCCAAGAGCAAGCCAGAATTTGCCAATGCTATTTTACTTCGCTCAACGAGGTCTTGAAACAACGACTTGCCCTCGAGCAAGAGATTACCATTGACTACCTCGAACAACAGATTGCCGTTCTTGGCAAAAGCCAGCTCAACAAGTGGCGGGAAGAGCTGACGTTTCTTTTGCTCCATCATCCACAAAAAGACGAACAAACTACCGGCGAGCTTTTGTTTCTACGGGGTTTGGTCTACGAGCGCCTACAGCAGAGCGATTTGGCCAGAGCCGATTTTTCCCAGGGCCGGGCGCACTTGCAAAAAATTTTGGCAACCGCCTCGGAACAAGAGACCATCGTGAAAGCGAGTACAATGTTGATGCAAATGGCATTCAAAGAGGGAGAGTGGCAAAAAGTCAGCGATTATTTTCGCAAAGCGTATGAGAAAAAACTGGGCCAGTGGGGCTACCAGGACCAAGAATTTCGTCCGCTGGCCGCAATATTGTTGGCCATGGCGCAAGAGTTGGTCGTACAGAAAAATTATGAAGTAGCCCAAAAGTGGCTGAAAATCGCCAAAAACTGGCTGCAGGACGATGAGGCCACCCGTTGGAGTTATCGCTACACCACCCGCGTGGTCTTTTTTTATACTCAAATTTATCGAAAACCTGCGTCTAATCCCACGGCTTGGTCAAACATGAAAGGCATGTTTGACCAGCTTTGCCAGCAAGGCAGCCCGGAATACCAAGGTCCGGCCTTGATCTTTCTCGCCTATCTCTATCTGAAAACGGGCGATGTGAAAGAAGCGGTACGCTGTGCGAAACAGGCTACCCGCAATGGTTTTCGCTTTAGCGATCATCCAGAGTGCGGGGAATTACTCCAGGATGAGGCATTTAAGAAACTGGTGGAAGAGAACAATTGATGCGTGTGTAAAAACCTCTGCCGCGTATGCGGCATAGTGATAAAGCCTGGCAGTTCACTGCCAGGAACCAGGCAATATAAAGATTTGCGCCCCA
>JAGVGO010000196.1 GCA_020057085.1 Planctomycetota bacterium
CAATGGCGTCGTCGCTCCCTCAGTTACAGAGCTACGGCTATGCGCCTTTCCTCTGTGCTTCTTGGCAGAAGCACGAGGACGAGAACCCCTTCGGGGCGGCCGCTTCTAGCCCTTGGCCAAAATCTCGGCGCAACTTGTAAAGGTTATTTATTTACAGCTCCTTAATTATTTTTTTTAGCCCGCGGATGGTACTTCTGGTAAATCCGCTGCAGCCATTGTTTATCGAGATGGGTATACTTTTGCGTGGTGGCAATGCTCTGATGACCTAAAATTTCCTGGACAATGCGCAAATCGGCGCCATGCTCCAGGAGATGTGTGGCAAACGTGTGGCGCAATGTGTGTGGCGAGATTTTTTTGTTGAGTCCGGCTAGGCGTGCATATTTCAAAACAATGTGCCAGGCACTTTCCCGTTTCAGGCCACTGCCGCGACGCGACAAGAATACTTGCTGTGCAGGTTGGCGCAGAAGCAAAGGCCTTGCTTCCTGCAGATAGCGTTGCAAAATATTTTGCGCTTGTCGTCCTATCGGCACGATTCTTTCTTTATTGCCTTTGCCGAGTAAACGGGCATAGCCGGCTGTCAATTCGAGATTTGGCAGAGTAAGCGCCAAGGTCTCGGAGATGCGTGCGCCCGTAGCATACAGAAACTCAAGTATGGCAGCGTCACGCAACCCGAGAAGTGTGGCAGTATTGGGTTGATTCAACAGTCGTTCCAACTCCTGGCTGTCCAGTACGGCAGGTAATCGTTGCCATAAAGTGGGAAGTTCCAAAAATACGGCAGGATTATCCTGCTGCAAAGATTCCGCCTGCAGAAAACGGAAAAAGGCTTTGATGCTGGCTAAACGGCGTGCCAATGTGGCGGGCGCGAGCCCTTTTTCACGTTCACTGCGTACAAAATGCATAATATCTTCGCTGCGTACGTTATGGGCGGCGATTTGGGTCCCGCAAAATGTATAAAATATCTTGAGATCGCTGTGGTAGGAAGCCACAGTATTGTTGCTCGCACCACACTCCACTCGCAGATAGTTGAGAAATGTTTGTAACAGTTCCGTACCACAACCACTAAAATTAGGCTAAATCTCCGCCGGCAAACTACTATGCGTTGGAACAGCCTTCCAATGATTCCGAAATATGAGAAACTTCAAGCAGCGGCTTTAACTCCATCGCTTTTTCATATTCTTCCCGTAGCAGGGCATGGAAATATTCTTCGAGTAAGGCCGTCTGCGATTCCTCCAGAGAGGCCATCGTTTCACTGTTGAGGGCAAGTATATTGCCGTTGGCCAGGGGCAATGGGTAATGTTTTTTTAAAGTCAGAAAAAACATGTCAACATAATTGGCTATTTCATACCATGCCCCTGCATCACCTTTAGTAACAGCATGGATGATTTTTTTTACATCCAGAACGGCTATGTGCGTCCTCAACTCGTTCAATCTTTTTTTTGCATAACACAATTCGACGCTATCTCGGTTGCGACGGGCGCAAGTTGCCTGACAAATCCAGGCGGCAAGCTTAAACAGATATTCATAATATGTTTGTGCTGCTGCCCGTTTGCATACATGGAACACGTCCTGCACTAAATTTCCTACCACCCTGCAGTATATTTTTTCACGGTAGATTGTAGTGTAACGGGCAATCGCCTGTTCTAGCCAAACCTCTGGCTCTGACAGTTCTTCATCTTCTGGTCCACAGGCATACACCAGATCGCGGCACTCTTTTTTACAAAATTCAGGGATTCTCTCGTGTGATAAGCTCAGTCCTGCTTCACCTATCTTGACATAAAAAGGCTCAAACAGGTTAAGAGCAACGAGACGTCCGCCCAGAATTTCTGTATAAATCGCTTCCTGCAAAGCCGTGCCATTGATGTCGAGCAGTTTGTTCGTCTTGGGTTCCATGTGAATGACAGCCCTGCCACGTACATCGTCTGGATCGCCAATCTCTAGTTGCAGATAAGGATGCATGGATTTAGTTTTCCTTATGCCAAATCGTTTGTTTTGGAATTTATAACGATAGCATTTTTATTTTACCATATTTCCCTAACACTTGCAAATTTTTTTTGGAGTCGCCTTATTTGCACTTTACGATGGTGAAATCGGCGATGCTGTTCGGGATAGCGATGGTCGGCGTCTGTCGTCCCTGCGTCAGCTCCTTGACCCGCGCCGAGACGTAGAAAGAAAGCGACTGCACCGAGACAGTTTTTTGTCTCAGAAAATCCGCCTTGCCCGCCAAACCTTCGAGCAAAGACTTGGTGAAGGCACCATTGCCCCACGCCTGATTTTCCAAAGATTCCTGGCTGCCGGCCGATGAGGCAAAGACGACCAGTTCGTTTTTACTGCCAGCCAACTCGCCAATTACGGCGCTGATGTCAATGCGCCGCCCGCCCATCACGCCGCCCGAACGGCAAGTGTCAATAAAAAAGATCGCCTTGCCTTGCAAGAGAGCGGCAGTTTTCTGGATTTGCGCAAACGGCACGGCACTACGCGCCAGGTCTTTGTGGCGGAAATTATAGGGCAAAAAATAGTAGAAACCGTTCTGGTCCATCTCGCCATGACCCGATAGAAATACCATGATCACATCTTGCGCCGTGCCGACTGTGAGGAGCGAATCGAGCGCGCGCAAGATTTCGGATCTGTTCGCTTTGTCATCGCCCAGTAACTCCGCCACCACTTTGCCATACAAGTTTCCCTGGTTCTGCTGCATCATCTCGGCAAAATTTTCGGCATCCTTGGCGGCGAAATCGAGCTTCCATCTGGTATCCTGGTAATTGCTGACGCCGACAGCCAGTAAATAGAGATTGGGTTTGTTGCTACCACTATCCGGCGACTGCCAGGTAGGCGGGCGCGGCGAACGAATTTCCGAGGTCTTGGCTGCTTCTTCGCTTTGCGCCAACTGCACGCCTTCTGGTGCCGGGCGCGTTTCATCTCGTGTGGTAACGCCAAGAGCGAGCGCCACTTCGCGCGGCCGTCGCTGGCTCGGTGCTAATGGCAGACTGTCGGGCGCGGCTTCACTGCTCTTGTTCTTGTGTTTCTTCACCAGATCGTTGCTGTTGCTGGCTGCGGCATAGAGACCGCTGGGTGTCCAGGCGATCCACCGCTTGCGATCACGGTGCGGCAGGAATGCCAGAAGCTCTTTGCCATCGCCTGCATCATACCAGCGGATCGTGCCGTCTGCGAGAGCCGCCACCACCTTCTTGCCGTCGCGCGCAATATCTACTGTTCTGGCGCTACCCGGCAACGGCGCGCGCCACATCTCTTGTCCCTGGCCGTCAAAAAAATAGAGGCCGCTGTCGCCGCCGACGACAAAACCGTTGCGGCCCGGCGCGATCGCCAGGCACTGTACGCGCGTCTGTGGCGGCAACGGCAGCGGCTCGCCGCGCAGCGCCAAAGGCGCGCCATTTTTCCAGTCGGACAACGGAATTTCCGGCGCTTCGCCGAGTGGCGGAAACAGTGGCAGATATTTGCCATGTGCGTCTTTAGGCTGGGACAGCGACACGCCTTCCTCTTCTCTGGCCAGACTGTTTATCGAGAAATAGGCAGGAAACTGGTCAGGTGTTTCGTAGCAAAACTGTACCAAGAGTCCGTCGGGAGACGTGCGCAGAGTGGCGCCGCGGTAGTCAACGGTAACGGCGGTTTTGCCAACGAGCTGGCTGTTTTCGTACAAAATGCCCCAGGCCGGCTCGGCGGCGGCAAAAGCTACGCTGCCGTCGGACAGGGCATACAGATATTGCAATTCATAGCGAGAAACCGTCATGTCTTCGTATTTGCCGCGACCGCCCTCGTACCAGCGCCGCACGATCTTTTTGCCCGACTTGGCGTCGCTGACAGTGCCACCGGCGTACAAGCTGCCGTCGCTTGCCCAGCTTATGCAGCAAAGCTCGCCGTCGCCGAGGCCGGTGCTCTCCGGCGAAAACAAGTAGCCCAGGTCGCGTGCGGCGTACACGTCAACCTCGCGCGAGCGGGCAAAAGCCACGGCCAACTGTAAACCATCCGGCGCAAAGGTAACGGCGCATGGCATTTTACCGTCGCGCGCCGGCACTCTGGCCAGCAGCGAAAAGTCGCTGTCGTACATGCGCAAAAAACCGTCCTGGCACACGGTGACCAGCCTGCCGGCACTGTCGAAATCGGCGGCATAGGCCGCGCCGCCATAGCGACGATCTTCTTTTATGAGTACATAATCGAGCGTGCGGTAGATACGTATGCCGCTGTCACCGCCCAGTGTCGCCACGAGAAAGTTGCCCAGGCGGGAAAAGGCCAGGTGGTGCACGACATTGGCAAGGCCGGGGATACGGTAAAGCAAGCGGCCGCTGTCGCTCTCAAAGAGATAGATCGAAGCGGCTGCTTCCCAGGTGATACCTGTCCAGCCGGCCACGGCGATGGTCTTGCCGTTTGGCGAGATGGCCACCGCATAGATTTTACCCTCGTTTCCTTCGGCTACCGGCACTCGCAACACATGGCGTAACTCGCCGGTGTCGGCTTTCCACACGCGGACGGTTTTGTCGAGCGAACCGGTGACAATGAAGCGGCGGTCGTCATCCGCGACAATCTTGCGGATCGGCGCGGTGTGCATACCTAGCTCCGGACGCAGCATCGGATCGAGCGGCATCTGGTGTGTGGGTACCGGCTCAAGGCCAAGACGATAGCGGTTGTCGCTGCAGCCACACCAGCACAGAAACAACACAAAAAATATATGCACAGTGCGTATCCATGATGCGAATTTCATGGCAAACTCCTTTAATCCGAGGCTGCCATAGCTTCAGGCAACAGCAGGTTGTAGGTAAGAGCCGTGATCGGCAGATTGTAGATGGCATCCATGATGGCGACGGATTGCGATTCACGCAGCGCCGCGGCATAACGGTTGTTGATGAAGCACAGAGCTTTGGCAGTACCACCGGGCAACACTATGCCTGCTACGTATTCATTGGTTGTGGCATTGATCAGTGTCACCGTGCTTTCGCCCTGGTTGATTACCACGAAATGGTTGTTGGCATAAATTACCACACTCGGCAAAAATCCAGTGGAAATATCTGCCAATGTATCGTAGGGATAGACGGCGTCAAGAATTCTCAGCGAGTTGTCGCCCTGGTTGACGACCGCGAATTTGTTGTTGCCAAACGCCACGGCCACCGGTTTTTTGCCCACCTCAACAGTCTCCAGCACGCTATCATCGCTGGCGTCAATAAATGTCACGGACCCATTCTCGCTACCGGGTATCTGGTTGACGACCGCAAATTGGTTGTTACCAAATGCCACGGCTACCGGGGTGGTTCCGGTGTCAGAGGTTGCGTCTACGTACGGGCCGTTGGCAAGCCCGATAATCGTAACATAGTTGTTCCCTTTGTTGACGACCGCAAATTTGTTATTGACAACTGCGTCTGGGATGTAACCAAATGCTACCGCTACAGGCTGATTACCTACGTTGATCCATTGTAGTGCGGCGGATAAGTTTTGCGTGTTGATGAAACAGACTTTATCGTCTGACTGGTCTACCGCCGCAAAATAGTTGTTGCCGAAAGCAATCGCCGACACCTTGGGAGACACGTCAAGAGTGGCGTCCACCTGTTGCTTGGCGCGATTTATTATCATGACTTTTTTATCTATGCAATTCGCCACGGCAAACAAACCGTTACCATAGGCGACAGCCCTGGGCAGTGCTGGTGCAGTAGGAGGACTACGCTGGAAGGTAATTGTTCTTACCACATTGTCGTAGTTGCTGTCTATCAGGTTTACCCGATCTTGGCTGGCATCTCCGCCCGCCACACACAGCAAACTGGGTATCTCCGGAGAAGAAAAGGCGGTGGTGCTGAAAGGCGACGAGGCAATTGGTATGTTCGGCCCTTGTAGTCTCGGACGACCCTGCGTGACATCGAGCAGAAATACCGCTTCGTTGTATCTGTGCCGGATGAGAAAACGGTTGTTGCCGAACACCACAGGGCTTGGCGAGTAGGCGACCTGAATGGTGGCAAGCGGCGCGTTGTGGGCGGTATCGAGGATACTGACAGTATTCTCGGCGAAGTTGCAGACGACAAAATAACCATTGCCATAAGCGATGGCCTGCGGCGAAAGGCCGACCGGCACGAGTGGGGGAGGATTCTGCGGATCTGACAGCTTAATCATTGCCACGCTGTTGCCATAGGCATTGGTCACCGCAAAGGCCCCGTTGCCATAGGCCACCGCTACCGGATTGGCCCCCAGAGTAAATGGTGTGCCGACTATGCTGCCGTCCTTTGCCGAGACCAATACCCCGCGCGATGCCCACTGGTTGACGAGCAGAAAATTACCATCGCCAAAAGCAATGTCAACATACGTACCGTCCGGAATAACTGTAGTGCTGTCTGGGGTGCTATCTTTTGGATTGAATAAAAACAGCCAGGCCGGGCTGCCCTGTTGCACTACGGCAAAACGGTTATCGCCAAATGCCAGGGCGGACAAATCGTTACCCAGATAAACCGAATCTGAGGTAGCGTCCGACGAAGCGTCTACCCAGGTCAATGTGCCACTTCCCTGGTTGAGCACTGCAAAATATTTGCTGCCATAAGCGACCGCGATAGGCTTTTCGCCTACCTGTAAGACGAGGGGTAGATCATTAGGCCTTTCGCCTGCCTGTAAAACACGGGCTGGATTGTTGTGGTTGTTGAGATTGATCAAAGTTATATGACCGCGTCCTTGTTCTGGCTGAGAAATTACGGCAAAGCGGTTAGACCCATAGACGACCGCATAAGATTTGTCGCTGCTGGCATCTCCCTCCCAAAAATCTATGGTCTGTTCCAGGCTCGGATTGGAAGTGTCAACCAAAAATACCCGTTTGTTGTCCGGGTCGGTAACGCAAAATGTCCCGGGTGTTGTCACCATCAGGCCAAGCGCGGCAGTAACAGACGAAGTGCCGTTACTGGCCGTGACACTATAACAGGTATACGGAGATGTCGTATAGGCAGTCCCGCTCAACACGCCCGTTTGGGGGTCGAACGTCAGGCCGTCGGGCAAGGCGGGCGTAATCGAATATTGTGAAGCCACACCCTGTTGCAACTTCGGCCTGTTTTCCGGAATAGGTGTTTCCAGCGAATAGACAGCCGGTGTGGTATAGGACAAGCCTTGCAATGGCTGGATACCGGCGTCGGAACTCGATCCAGGGCTGTGGTCACAAGAGAGGCTGGACAGGGCGCACGCTACGAAGCAAAGCGCCCACAGAGTGAATTCGTGCTGTTTACTCATATCTTCTCTCCTCAAAAATAGCGGTGCAAGCCAATCAACATGCGCGAGCCGCTCAACTCCAGCTCGCCGGACAACACTTTGAGTCCAGCCTGGTGGACAGTGAAATCGGAACCGTTGGTATAATAAGCATATTCGGCACGCAAAGACCACTTGTCGCTAAGATAGATTTCGGCGCCCACACCCATTTCGAAACCAGGGACCAAAGTCTCGACATCTTTGACACTCAGTTTGCTTTCGCTGTACAGGTTGATGTTGAAGCGTGGTCCGCCATAGAGATAAATTTCCCAAGACAGCGGCAGCGCCACGTTAAATAGCTGCTCGCTCAAGGTGAATAGACGTGCTTCAACGTGTGGCACAAAGCCTATGGTATCAATCAGCAAAAAGCCGCCCTGATAGGCAAACGCGATATTGTTCTGCTGGCGGATGGTGATGTCAACATCGTTGATGTTGACGAACGCATAGTCCAGTTTCATGCCGAGGGTGAGTCCTGGTAATACATGACGGTCGAGTCCGTAGCGCAGTGATATCTGAACAGGCAAAGAAATACCCTGGCTTGCGGACGTTTGCGACACGGAAACCGGCTCCAGGAACAATTCATTCGAGAAAGTGGCGGGTTTTTTGTGCAAAATCATGCCGCCCCATGCCAGTCCGACGCTCCACATGTCCACCCGTTCAACGCTCACCTCTTCCACCTGATAAGACCGCTCCTGAACAGTCTGAGCTGAGAGCAGTGTCAGCGACAACACGAACAGTGTCAGCAGAATATATTTTGCGGTCATGAGAAATCCTGTCCTTATTTTTTCTTTGGCTGCAAATCCACACGCATGTGGCGGTATTCGGCCTCGACACGGTCCACTCCCTCTTCACCATGCATGGAGATGACCTCTTCGTGTTCCAGCGACTCGACGGCGGCGTAGCCACGCGCCTTTTCGCTCAACCATTTGTTCAACCCCTGGCAAGCCAGCGGCTGGTCACTGGGGAAGCAGTAGATGACCCGTTTGGCATCGCTTTTTTCCATGGCGATAGCGCCTTGTTGGGGCATAGCCACGCTGGTGTTGTCACAAATTACCAAAGTTTTTTCCTGCTCATCGCCAGGAAAAATCTGCACGATTTTTTCCGGCCGCTCTTTGCCAATGTAGCACAGGAACACTCCAAGGTAAGTGGCGCGCTTGGCGGTAACCTTGAGCTGCAACTGGCCGCCTTCGGGCAGTTCGCTGCCGGCCGGCACGAATGTATTGAAACTGGTTTCACCAGGCTTTTGCAGAAACATCTCCAGTGCGAAAGGGGCTTGTGAAATTTCGATCTGCATGCCAAGTTGAGGCGTAGACGGCTTGCCGCCTTGCGTGGCGATTGAGTAGAGTCGCCAGAGAAGCGGCTTGATCATTACCGGACTGGCCGCTTCGGCTGGTGTAATTTCGGGCGCGCTTGCCACTGCTGAGGCTATGCTGGCGTCGCCCGGGGAGATCGGCTGGCTGCCGGTGACGAGAAACCAGTCACTGTCCTGGTTGAAAGGTTTGAGCGAAACCCAGATCCGTTTGTCTTTGGCTTGCGGAATGCCCTGGTATTTGGCAAGTTCTGTTAGCTTACCTTCCTGACGCTGGAACAGGCTGGTGTAGCAGCCGGCTGGGTAGGTAATCTCTATGGCGGTGGTAGGTTCTGCGGTGTATTTGCCGCCATTCCATGCCAGAGGTTTGTTGTCGGCGGTGACGGCAAACGTCGGCCTGGCGACAATGGTGGTCAAGGGTGTTGCCGTTGCAGGCTCCGGTGTGAGCTTGTTGGCAGTCGTTGTCTGTTTTGGCGTGGCAGGCGCGGACGGCTGCGCAGTCCGGCAGCCTGAGAGGTAGGCAACGACGACGATAGCAACAATCAGGATAACATACCTGGGCATAAAGTTTCTCCTTCGTCTATTGTCATTCCCGCGTAGGCGGGAATCCATAAAACATCGGCAAGATGGATTCCTGCTTTCGCAGGAATGACAATAAGAAAGTTATTTCCAATAATGTCTATTATTTATTATTTATGTTCAAAAGTCAAAATCAGCATCATCGGGTATTTCTTGCGACTGGCAAGATGGTCGTCGAGTAATCGTTCAGGGTTTTTCAGTGGCAGGTTGCTGTAAAGTAAATAAAAGTGTTCGTAGCCGACCTGCCGGTCAAGCCGGAAAGCCGCGCCAGGTGAGGGAATGTAATATTCTCCTGGTTTGATCGGATTGACGAACGAATAAAGACCCTGTTCGTTTTTCGGGAACATGGATTGTATCTTACCGGAGCTTTCTTGTTGGAAACCGTAGGCATAGAGTTGCTGCTTAAACTGCATGCGTATCTGATAGAGCGCGTTCGACAGGAGTACAGTGCCGGCTTTCTGCCAGGGGTCTTGCTTGACATTCTTATTGAACACTTCCATGGTAAGCGGTGGATATTGCGTCTGCCAGGTGCTAAAGGCCTTGAGCTCGTCGCCTGCCAGTTTTTCTCTGGCCAGACTTTCCATGAGCGGTGCGATGGCCGGCCAATCTTTTTCCTGCCAGTTCTTATGCAGGGCAGCAAACTGATTTGCCACGAGTGTTCTCTGGCGTTCCTCATCTTGCTTGAGGCGAAGCCACTCGGCCTGGCATTTTTGCAAGGCAATTGTCAGAAACGGCAGCGGCGTATCGGGCAATGTTTTTTGACAATATTCCTGGGCCTCTTGCAATTTTTTGACCGCCGTCTGCCAGTCAGCGAGTTCCTGCGCCTTGAGCCCGGCCACGATGTATTCTAAGGCAACGAATTCTTGGGCGGCGCTTTCTTTTTTGTATTTTTCGGCACTGGTGAAGGCATCCAAAGCGGCGGCCGTATTCCCTTGTACCAGCATCTTTTTGCCAAGCGTCATAGCTTCCTGCCAAGACACTTCTCGCTGGCGTTCGAGCTGCGCACGCGCTTCCTCTTTGAGACGTGCGGCATACTCTGCCTGAGCCTCAGCCAGGCGCTGCCGCCAATCCCCTGCCTGATCGCGGTAAAGCCAGCCAGCGGACAGTTCTTGCGCCATGTGCTCTGCCTCCGTGAAGCGATGCTCTTGCAGCAACGCCGCGAATCGTTTTTCTTTATCTGCGTACATATTGTTTTGCCACCACCAGAGTGCCGCTAGCAAGAAGCCTCCCAATGCCATGCTGAGGGCAATCCACCGCCACAGGTGTGAACTTTTTGCACGCAGGCGGTTTCCTGTTTGCGGTGTCTTGCTAAGGCCGGCAATGGCGGCAATGAATTCTTCGGCCGAGGCGAAACGATCTTCGCGTTTTTTGGCCATTGCCTTGGTGATCAGATTTTCCACGGCAAGCGACACACCGCTTTTGATACCGCTTGGCAAAGTAGGCACATGCAGCATGTGTCCGAAAATGATCTCGCGGGTCGAACCATGAAAAGGCGGCTTGCCGGTGACCATTTCGTACAACATCACGCCCATGGCGTAAAGGTCGGTGCGGGCGTCAATCTCTTCGCCGGATGCCTGCTCCGGCGACATGTAGAGAGGCGTACCGATGATGGCATAGCCAGTGATCTTGTTGTCGGGCTCGTCGGTCAGGATTTTGGCGATACCGAAATCGAGTACTTGTGCATGCTCTTTGCCGAAGCGGTCTTCCACCATGATGTTTTCCGGCTTGAGGTCACGGTGGACAATGCCTTTGGCGTGAGCATTCTGTAAAGCACTCAATACCTGGCGTGCAATGTCGAGAGCACGCTGTTCGGAAAGCGGCCCCTGGTCCATGATCTTGCGCAGCGGCACTCCCTGGCAGAAATCCATGGTGAAGTATTGGGCATGCTCTTCGGTTTCACCGAAATCCCGGATCTGTACTGCATGCTCATGGGCGAATTCCATCGCCACTTCCACTTCGCGGATGAATCGTTTGCGGAATTGCGGGTTTTGAGAAAGATGGGTGTGCAGCACCTTCAAGGCAAAAATTTTTTTGCTGGGCAGCAGCAGATGTTCCACTTTGTACACTACACCCAAGCCACCTTTGCCAAGTATGCCGACAATTTTGTATTTCTGGTTTACGATACTACCTATGGGCATGGCCTCCGCTTCATCTCCGCCGCTCTGTTTCCGCTCTGCCGATGCAGGAGCAGGATCGGCGACCTTTGTGTTGGACAAATCTTCACCCGCAGATGGAGCAGGTAGCTGCATCGTAACTTGGGATGCGGCATCTTCTTGTGAAATATCGTGCGCTTGCGTCCGGCCAAGCGGAGCGGCTATGTACGGTGGCGAATTTTCAGCGGATTTTACTTTGGCCATTGTTTTTTGAGGCAGGCCAGGCATGTCATTGACCCGAGCCGCCGCAACCGGCTCGATTATGGTCTGCTGTGAACCTTCATCTACGTCTTGTGGCTTACCATTGGCAAATGAGAGCGGCGACTTGTGTGGTTTGGAGATGGTAAACGTTGATTTTTGCGTTATGCGCAAATTGCTGGCACACTGCGAACACATTTCGCTGCCGTCCGGTGGCATGGGCATACCGCATTGCGGACATTTTCGGTTCATAACTATTGACTCTCCAAGATAAGGCGGCGTTTCTACTTGGCACGGATAAGGTGAGATAAAATCTATCCATCATCAAACGATAATACATTATATAATTCTTTGGCTAAATTTACAACTTTTTTATGCGGCGCTGAAATCGTGAAGTCAAAAGCGGAAAAGTTGGTTGAAACGCCTATCCTCCTTTGTTACAATACAATTCAGACAGGTTGAGATTTAGCAGGTCCGGCGCTGCAAACAAGAAAGGAAAATTTTATGGACTTTGCCAACAAAAGCTGGTGGTTAAAATCTATCGCCCATGAGATTGTGCCCAATACTGCCCTCATTGCTCAGGAAAAAAAAGATGTGGCTATCGTTGGCGGTGGGTTTACCGGCCTCTCTACAGCCATCCATCTGAAAAAACTCAAACCTCAGTTGCAGGTAGCCGTCCTCGAGTCGCAGATTTGTGGCTACGGTGCCAGCGGCCGCAATGCCGGATTTTCGATGACGTTGTTCGGCATGACCAAAAACATCAATATTTTGCGCTTTGGCAATGAGAAGGCCAGACGTGCCCATCAATATATGCAGGAGAGTGTTCGCTACTTGCACGAATTCATCAGTCAGAGCCATCTGCCATGTGATTATGAAAATTCCGGCTATCTTCTGGTAGCCACCAATCGTGCCCAGGAAAAACGACTGCGGCACGATTTTGCGATTGCCGGAAAATGGGGGCTCGATGATGTGGCAGAATGGGATCGCGCAAAACTGCGGGCAGAGTTCAACAGCGACTTCTACCATTTGGGCTGGTTTGAAAAGAACTGCGGTTTGCTGAATCCTGCCAGATTTTGCCGTGAGTTGAAAAGATTGGCCGAAGAGTTGGGGGTCAAAGTTTATGAAAACTCGCCGGTCATATCTGTAGCCAAAAAGGCGGACGGTCTTTACCAGGTGAAGACCGGCGAAGGCGAAATATGTGCCGAATATCTGGTGATGGCAACGAACGCCTACACCATCGCTTTCCCACAATTGCGTTCCTTGCAAACGCCTATTTTCACTTATATTGCGCTGTCAGAGCCTTTGACTGCCAGCCAGTTGGCAAGTATCAACTGGCAGTGTCGGGCAGGTGTCGAGGATGCGCGAAACTTGATCCATTACTATCGTCTCACGCCGGATAACCGTATCCTCATAGGTGGCGGCGATGTTGTCATTACCTACGGACAAAATCTGCATAAGGATGAGAACGAGCGCGTAGCCCGGCATCTGCAGCAACACATAATCCAGGTCTTTCCATCCTTGCAGGGACTAAAATTCTCTTTAAGCTGGGGTGGCCCTGTTTCGGTGACTTGTGATCTCGCGCCGGCCATGGGCTACATCGGCAAAGATCGCCATGCTCTCTATTCGCTCGGTTGCACCGGTCATGGCGTCTCTATGGCTTTGAACAACGGCCGCACGTTGGCCGAACTCATCTGCGGCGAAGAAACGCTCAGAACCAAGGTATTTTTCATCAACCGTACGATTGTGCCCTGGCCGCCCGAACCGTTGCGTTATGTGGTGTCGAGAGGCATTCTCGGTTACATGCACCTGGAAGATAAATTGTGGTGGGAGTGAGAATCTATGGAAGAACAGAAAGCATTAGCCGATTTACAAAGAAAGCTGGCGGCGCAAGTGAACATCCCAAGCACGGGCGGCTATCAACCTAAAGAGGGCGACGTGGTGCTTGGCCTCGACATCCAGTATAGCGGCGATGAAGCGCATGTGGCGGGCGACATCGAACGTTTTCATGGCGAGCATATCGGTACTTTCGCCGGTATAACGAAAAGCTATGTGCCCTATGTGCCAAGCTACTTTTGTTTTCGCGAAGGGCCTCCGTTATTGGCGCTCATTGCCAGGTTGGCTAAGGAGGCTCTGCCTCTGCCCGATGTCATCGTGGTAGATGGGCATGGCATTGCCCATCCGCGTAAATTCGGCGTAGGCTGTTGGCTAGGCATCGCCACCGGCAAGCCAACCATGGGCGCCGCCAAAGAGACATTGCTGCACTACGAGGGAGAACTGGCACCGCCACGCGGCAGTAAGGTCAAGGTGATGCTGGAACAGGAGGTGGTAGGGTATGTGGTGCGAACGCAGGACAGCGTGCGGCCGATCTATGTGAGCCCCGGACACATGCTGTCGCTTGACACGAGCGCGCGTCTGGCACTCGAACTCGCACCATCTTTTCGCATCCCGGAAATCTTGCGCCGCGCCGATCATGCGGCCCGCTCTCACTCTAAAGGGCTTGCCGAAGCGGCATGGCACAATCTGGGAGCTTTGGAAAATGTGGCAGCAGCGTGGGAAAAATGAAAGGCATGTAGCCAGATAGGCTCTGTCTAAAAATAAATTTACATTATTGTGGAGTAATTTTATCAATATACGAGGCGCGACGAGCGCCGCATAGCCTGGCTCTGTAAGCGAGGAG
>JAGVGO010000204.1 GCA_020057085.1 Planctomycetota bacterium
ACACACGCATCAACCAACTGTCAACCGTGAGCGAACAATAAAACTGCCACGAAACTTGTGGGTACAAAACAGAGAGGTTATACTCTACCCATAATTTTTTTATCCCCCCGAAGTGTTAGATACGCCCGTTGTCGAGGCGAATTTGCGAGAGATGTTTCAATAAGTTCGAGGGTTGTGGCTGCCGTAACACGAAGTATTCGTCCAGCATGAGTTTTGTGTCGCCGACGTGGCCGCCTGCCAGCCAGACCAGGCACCGCCGATCATAAAATCGTAGCTCGGTGTATTGTCGGCATTGGGAGCAGCGGCCGGCCAGAGGAATGTACCGCCGTGGATCATGCCGGGTCGGAATGTCCCGGTCGTGTCTGCCGAGTTGTAGCGGGCACCGGTATCCCAGGTCATAGTTCCCTTCCTGAACAGACCGGCATGGCAAAGACGACAGCCAAAACCATAGGTGGCACTGGTAGGGCGGTGATCTGACCTGTTGTGGGCGGTAAAACGACTGCCGGTACTGGCTGAGACGTATGAAGTGGAAACATGACATTTGGTGCAGAAACCTTCATGCGCAGTGCGCACAGTACTACTGCCGGTAGGGTTATTGGGATCGAGTTCTCTGTCCACCATGAGCGAATAGAGGCCGCCGTGCCCGTCCACTTCGGTTGCGGGAGAAACCGCACCTCGCATCAAATGGCAGTCCCAGCAGTTGAGAGTCTGACCGGTTCGCTTGAAAACGGCGTAAGCCGCTACCAGGGTGGTGTTATTGGAGTAAAGATTGTGGTAGCCATTGATCGGATGGTAGAAACTGTTGCTAGTCGCTACCTTGGAATCCACATCGAGAGCCGAGAAAGGGGTTGGCGTCTCCTGGAACGGCGTGCTTGGTGTGGCGCTGGCGCTGACGATTTGGTAATTTTCCTGATCCGCAGCGCCGCCGGCGTCGTGGCATTTCAGACAAATATTGGTCATGACCTGGTTCTGGGTGCTTTCCCCGGTCGGCGGCGTGCCGTTGCGCCCCATGCCCGGGCCAAAAATGGTATGAGTGCCGTTGCCGGCATTGGTGAGCGGCAGCACAGGTCCACCTGAAGTAGCCGATAGCGTCAACGTGGTAGCAAGGGGTATACTTTGCACATAGTACGTCGTGTCAGGCAGCAACGGCACGGGAAGATAGCCGACGTAGCTCGTGCCGCCGTTGAGGCTGGTAAGTGGGAGTACAGGTCCGCCTGAGGTAGCCGAGAGCGTAAACGTGGTAGTAAGGGGTACACTTTGCACATAGTACGTCGTACCTGTCACCAGCGGCGCGGGCACATCGTTGGCGGCGACTTTACCGCCGATCTGGGTGCTGGTGAGCGTGAACACAGGTCCGGGCCCCGGTGTCGCGCTTACGGTAAACTGCGTGGTAGGGGTGCCACTTACACTTTGCACATAGTACGTCGTAGCGGACACCAATGGTGTCGGCACAGGGTTGTGGAACTTGACCGGGGTATTGACCGCAAAAGTATGTGCTGCCGAAGTAGTCAGCGTATTTCCAGCAACCGCCGAGATCGTATAGGTAGTACCTGGAATATTCGCCAGTGTGACCGCGTTGTTTACCGCAAGGCCGTGTGCTGCCGATGTAGTCAGGGTGTTCCCTGCTACGGCCGAGATCGTCAAAGTCGGCGTGTTCCTCACTCTCACCTCAGTGCCAACCGTAAAACCGTGCGCTGCCGAGGTAGTCAACGTGTTCCCGCTAACCGTGAAAGTGAAGCTGGTAGGAATATTAAATTTGGTGAACGAAAATACCTGCGTTGCATCGTCTGGATTTTTCAGCCTCACCTTGCCTTCACGGTGTTGGCTGATGTCGTGGCAGACCAGGCATCGCAAGCTGATGTTATAGGCGAAAGCCGCTGGCGCTACCGGATCTGTGAGTGCAGAGAAGCCATGCCTGCCCTTATCGGCAGTAGCCGGAATGATATCACGACGTGAGCCAACGGCAGGGAAAATGCTGGTCTGTACCGTGTTATGGCAGTCGGCGCACATCTGTTTGGTAAGGCCGGCGCTGCGTTCGTACTGGAAACCGCCGCCGGCTACGCTGTTCTGATGGCGGTGGCAGGCGCTGCATGAGCCGGGAATGGCATCCGCGGTACTCCATTTTTTCATGAAATGATCGCTGTAGGCGGCATCTGTGCGTTTATGATAGAGCATACCGGCATTGCTATGGCAAACTTTGCACGGGCCCCAAGAAGTGCTGCCACTTAGACCTTTCGCATAATCGAGATTGCTCAAGAAGGTGACGTCGTTTGTGACATCGGCCGGATATTCTATGGTTTTTCTGATATTTTTGATGTTGGGCAACGCATCCTGGCGGTGCGGCTGATGGCATACCTTGCAGGTGATCGAAAACGCGGGATAGCTCGACCATGTACTCTTAGAATGGATATCTACGCTCGCATCTCCTGGCCCGCCGAGTTTGTGGCAGGCGTTGCAGAAATTGCCGGTGTCTTTGGCCGGATCGAGCAAAGGCCCGTTGGTGTTGGAACTCATATGACTTTTATGGCAGTCAAGACACCCATTGTCCCTGAACCCTATGTAAGCAGGCGTCCCTGTGTTGTCGTTGAGAAAATGGAAGCCATCTGTGCGCTGGTGCGCGGCGCGCTGGTTTTCTGGTAACTTGGGTTCTTCGGCCATTTGCTGATACGCAGCTACTTTGGGGGCGCGTGCAATCTCGGCAGCGGTGAACGTAGTCAGACGTTTATTCCGCAGATCGCACACTACCATAGAGCCATCGCTCAACAACACTAGACCGCCAGGGTTTTGCAACTGGCCTGGATCCATGCCGAATTCGCCGATTATTTTCTGCAGCGTGCCGGCGGCGTCAAAAATGTACACGCCGTTCCACAAAGAATCTACGGCATAAATAAGTCCGGCCGCATCGACAGCAATACCTTCAGGGCGAACAAACCAGGCTGTATCGGCGGGTTTGTGGGTGATAGTGCTGAGGAAGTTGCCGGACAAATCGAATAGCTGGAGTCGCTGATTGCCGAAGTCGCCGACCACAATGCGTTGGTTTGTCTCATCCACAGCGACACCGGTAGGCCAGGAAAGCTGGCCATTACCTGTCCCCGACGTGCCAATGGTGGAGAGCAGGTTCTCGCCCGCGAGATGGAATACTTTGATCACACTTTCCTGGCTGTCGGTGACAAAAATCCGGGACTGAGCTTCGGAAACCGCGATGTCGTTGGGAACAGTGACAGCGCCAAAGCACCTGAGATAATTGCCCTGCTCGTTGTACACATCAATTCTTTGCTGGGTTTTATTGCCGACCAGAATTTCGCCGTTTGTTTTGGCAGCAACGCCCAGTGGTTCGCCGTCCACTGTGAATTTGCCGGTGAGATTGCCTGCCAGATCGTAAATTCTGACACTGCGTTCAATTGGATTGCTGACCAGGTAACCCTGCGCCAAACTCCTTGCTGACGTAAAAGCGATTCTTATTGGCGAAGGCGCATAAAATGGCGTTGCCAGTGTGCCCGGCTGGGAAGTCGCTGTCCCCGCATTGTTACTGACAATACAAAAATAGTCGCCCAAATCTGTCTGTGCCATCTGCTCTACTGTGTAACTGGCGGCATTGCCGGTAGCGACTAGCGAACCATCCTTATGCCACTCATAGGTCAGTGGCGTGGCTCCGGTCGCTCCGACCGAAAACGTCACTGCATCGCCCAGGTTTTTGGTCACATACCGCTGCGGCTGCGTCACAATCACCGGAGCTGTCGTCACCTGGCCATTGTCCCAATTGCTGGAAGAATTTTTGTCATCACAAGATGTGCCAATGGCCAGCAACAAGACCATCAGCCAAAGCAAAATATTTTTGTATAAGTTCATAAAACCTCCTAGAACATAGTTCTATATCATATCCGATGAAATGATAACGGATTGAATCTATATCTCGTGCAATTTCCCTGCCGGATGCCCGCTTGCTTTGCCGCCGTGAAAATTGCCTAACTTTTCCATTATTTTTTTCATTTCCGGTGGCATGATTCCTTGCATAGCCTTGGCCAGATAAGAATTATGCGTGATTATATGGATGACTTTGACGATGAATTCCTGCTTTTTGGCACTCATTTTTTCCAGGTTTTGCAGCTTGTGAAAATAGAAGTCGCGCGACGCCTTGCCAAGTTCTGTCGTCAATTCCTCCCGTGTCATGTTGACGGGTTTGACGACCGGCTCGACCAGGTTGTATTTGCTGTAATCTGTGACTTCGATGTAATCTTTGAGCGATTGGTAAATGGTGGCATAAGGCCACGGTGCGATAGCGAGAAAAAAGGCCAGGTCCGGATTGTAAAATTTAGCAAGCTCAAGCGTTTGCCGGATAGTTTCCGGCGTGTCGTCTGGCATGCCCAGCACAAAAGAGGTTTCCGACACGATGTCGTGCTGGTTGATAAGCTCCAGAGCGCGCAGCGAATCTTCGACTTTGATGTTTTTCTGGAATACATCCAGGGCTTTCTGCGAGGTAGATTCGACGCCGACGTAAATATGGTCTACCTCGGCTTCACGATATTTCCAAAAGATATCTTTATCTCTAATTATATCGTCAACCCGCGTTTCCATCAGGATTTTTACGCCGGTTTTTCGCTCGCGCAGCAGGTCCAATATTTTTTCCCAGCGATCGCGTGCATAAGTAGGCGTCTCGTCGGAAATCATCACTACATTGACACCAAAGCGGTCGCGCAAATATTCCAGCTCTTGCACGAAATTCTCCGCGCTGCGCCCACGCCAGCTTTTTTGCCAGAATAACTGCTGCGAGCAGAAGGTGCAGGCCTGGCAGCAGCCGCGCGAGGAGCTGACGATGGCCAGGCGCGAATTGGCCATAGCGCGGTAGGTGTAGATAGGCCAATCCACGAGGTCCCAGGCGGTGGGCAGGGCATCGAGATTCTGGATCATGGGCCGCGGCGGCGTTACGATCACTTGTCCATCCTGCCAGAAGGCAAGCGAACGGACTTTGTCCGGTTTGTCGCCGGCATTGAGACAATGGCACAGTTCCACGAGTGTCTCTTCGCCCTCGCCGCGCACGATGAAATCCACGTAAGCATGGTGAGCGGGCAAAATTTCCTGGTAACAGAATGTCGGATGCACATTGCCGATGACAGTGACGATGTGCGGGGTGATTTCTTTGCTGAGCTTGAGCACCTGGAGTGCCGCGACGATTTCGGCGGTGAAAGCCGTGGTGGCGACGACGTCCGGCTTTATCTCGCGGATACGGTTTTCTATCTCATCATAACCGTGCTGATGGCTCATGGCATCATAGATGTAAGGCTCGTACCCGGCAGCCCGCAAACTGCCTGCGATGTAGACAAAACCGACATTGAGCCACACGCCTGCCGATTCGACGACACCGGAATGGTATGGCGGAGTCACCAGCAACACTTTTTTGATTTTCTTCATAATTAATTCGCATGCATCAATTAGGCTGACTTTTTGGGGTCTCCGGGCTTCTTTGTATCTTCAGGCTTCTTGACCTGTGGATTCTTGACCTCGGGTTTCTTGGTGCTGTCCGGCTTGGTCATGCTATGCTCTTCCAGCTTCTGCGACAGATCATCCACCGCATCAGGCACGACGATGCTATCTTTAATGAATAGTGTTTCCAGCGCCTGGCGGTAATATTTGATGGCCTCCGGCAGTTGCTTTGCTTTGTCCGCGGTCACGCCTTTTTCATAGAAATCGTGCGTCGCGCCGGTCTCCAGTTCTTCGTGCAAGAGGTCGCCGGCTTTGTGCAAATAGTCTCTTTGCTCCGCTTCTTTGCCGCTCAGCCGTGCCTGTTCATACAATAGACGCTGTTTGCGACCACCGAGCTTTTCATATTGCTGCAAGGCGGCTATGGCTTCTTTGTTTTTGTTGAGCATGCGGTAAGCGACCGCCATGCCCAGAGCCGGGTCGGGCTCTTTAGGGAATTGGCTGCTATACTGCTGGAAAAAGGTCAGCGCCTTGTCGTAACGCTTGTTCAGCAATTCCCAATTGCCGGTCTGCAAGAAGGCCGGCAAAAACTCGGGATACTGTTTCTGGACTTTCTGCAAAACACTTTCGGCCAGAGATTTCTGCCCACGCAACCAGAGTCGGCGGGCCATATTGAGATTGTAGACCTCTTTGCGCTCTTTTTCACTGAGGTTTTTGCCAGTGGCAGGGTTGAGTTTTTTCTCCATCTCTTCCTTGCTGATGTCGCCGCAGAGCCATGCCAGATGCATCGTCACATCCAGCTCGTAGTTGTTGGGGCAGATGGGGCGATAACGCACCAGTGTGCCATCTTTGGCGACGACGAAGGTGCTGGGCAGGACAAAGACTTCAAACTTGTTGAAAGCACTCCGCTCCTTGTCGGAAAGCAGCGGAAAGGCGATATTCCATGTTTTTGCTGTCTTTTGCGCAGTGGCGGTATCTTCGTCTGTGATACCGATAAACACGACACCCCGTTTGCCGAATTTGGCATAGACGTCGGCCAAAAGTTTAAATACTTGTTCCGAGATTGGTTGCTCGGCCTTGAAAAAAATAATGACACGCGGCTTGCCTTGATCCGCAGATGATTTGTAGTCGCCTATCTGAAACTCCGGCACTTTCTGTCCTTCTTTCAGATCACCCAGGTCGCCAACTCCTTGCGCTGACAGGAAGCAAAAACACATTATAAATAAGATCGAATATGTCATGAAACAGTTGGTAGAATACAGCATAACGCTCCTTTCGAATTTCAAACAAGGCATTACGGCCGGGGCCGGTTTTTTTCAAAATGAAACTTTATCCGACAAGTCCGACTTGTCGGATAAAAAATTGATGTTTCATCGAAGAAAAAGTTATTTTGGTTTTTTCGCATCTTCTGGTTTCTTGGTGCTGTCCGGTTTGCTCATGCTGTGTTCTTCGAGTTTTTTGGACAGATTATCCACCGCATCAGGCACGACGATGCTATCCTTAATGAATAGTGTTTCCAGCGCCTGGCGGTAACATTTGATGGCCTCCGGCAGTTTCCCTGCTTTGTCCGCAGTCACGCCTTTTTCATAGAAATCGTGCGCCGCGCCGGCCTCCAGTTCTTCGTGCAAGAGGGCGCTGGCTTTGCGCAAATACTCTGTTTGCGTCGCCTCTTTGCCGTTCAGCCGTGCCTGTTCATACAATAGACGCTGTTTGCGACCACCGAGCTTTTCATATTGCTGCAGGGCTGCCATGGCTTCTTTGTTTTTGTTGAGCATGCGGTAAGAAACCGCTATGCCTAGAGCAGGGTCGGGTTCTTTAGGAAATTTGGCGCTGTACTGCTGGAAAAATGCCAGCGCCTTGTCGTAACGCTTGCTCATCAATTCCCAACTGCCGGTCTGCAAGGCGGCTGGCAAAAAATCGGGATACTGTTTCTGTATTTTCTGCAACACACTTTCAGCCAGAGAGTTCTGACCACGCAACCAGAGACGACGGGCCATGTTGAGATCGTAAATCTCTTTGCGCTCTTTTGGGCTGAGTTTTTTGCTGTTGTCAGGGTTGAGCTTTTTCTCCATCTCTTCCTTGCTGATATCACCACAGAACCATGCCAGATGCGTCGCCACATCCAGCTCGTAGTCGTTAGGGCAGACGGCCAGATAACGCACCAGAATGCCATTTTTATCGATCACGAGTGTGCTGGGTAGTACAATGAGTTCAAGCTTGTTGAAAGCACTCCGCTCCTTGTCGGCAAGCACAGGGAACGCGATATTCCATGTTTTCGCTATCTTTTGCGCGCTGGCAGCATCTTCATTGGTGATACCGATAAATGCGACACCGCGTTTGCCGAATTTGGCATAGACATCGCCCAAAAGCTTAAATATTCTTTCCGAGATTGCCTGCTCGGCCTTGAAAAAAATAATGACACGCGGCTTGCCCTGGTCTGTGGACGATTTATAGGCGCCTACCTGAAATTCCGGCACTTTTTGCCCTTCTTTCAGATCGCCCAGGTCGCTCACTCCTTGCGCCGACAAAAAGCAAACGCAAATTATCAATAAAACAGAGTATGTTATGAAATTGTTTGTAGAAGTTAGCATAACATTGCTCCTTTCTGTAAGATGCTGGTTATTTGCTTCCGCGGTTGTTGATAAACGTTTTGCGGTCATAGTCATATTTGCGATGGCAGCCAGGCAAACAACCGCCACCTGTCTCGGTCTTGACAAATTTCAGAGGCAAGTTCCAGTTCGCCTTGCCGAAGGGCACCGAGTAACGGATATGTTTAGGCAAGTGGCTGGCATGCACTTCATGGCAAGAACGGCAAGTGCGGCCCTTCTTTTGGTGGACGTGAATGTAATGCAGATTTTGGTCACCGTTGCGGAAGTTGGTAAGTTGCGTGGTCGTGGCGGAAAGTACGACTTGCGAGTTATGGCAACTGAAACACAGTCCGTAGAGCTTTTCTTCAAAAGGGGCATAGAAAGCTTCGGGATAGGGCTTGCGCAACAGGCGGAAATATTCGGAACCGTGAGCGTTATGGCATGGTGCGCACAGGCTTTCGCGGATCGGGCCATGTTTCTCTTTGGCATCTTTCAAGCTGGCGGCAACATCAGCGATCGGTTTATTGTTTTCGCTCGATTTGAGTGGCTTGTTGTGGCAGGAGAGGCACAAGTCACTTTCCGGTTTGAGCAAAAGCGAATTGAGTGTCGAACTGTGCGGATCGTGACAGCCGCGACAAGCCTGGCCTTGCAGTACCGGGTCGTGCTTGAATTTTGCTTCTTGTACGGCTTTTTGTATTTTATCGTGGCATCCCAGACACAACGCCTTGGTATCCTGTCGCAATTGGAAGCGGAAAGCACTGGTGTGCGGATTGTGGCAACCGCTGCAGCCGAGCTTGTTGATGGCTGTGTGGACGGTAGATTCCTTCATTTTCTCGGCAAAATCTTCATGGCAACTCATGCACAACTCTTTATCCGGCGCGGTCAGCAGATGGTTCTCGGCGGAGCTATGTGGCGCATGGCAGCCAAGACAGGCGCCGGTTCCATAAGGGCCGTGGCTGTACTCCTGTGTCTTGATGGGATGGCATGAGGAGCAAATTTCACTAGGATCTTTAAGCAAAAGTCCCTTGAAACCTGAGCCGTGCGGCGAGTGGCAACCGGTGCAATTTTTGTCCGTGACCGGTTTGTGCGTGTGGGCACCTGGTTTAAGGTCATGGCACTCGGCACAAATCTCGCCTTTGGGCTTCACCAGCATGTTCTGGTTCGGCGATGCGTGCGGGTTATGGCAGGTAGTACAACTGGCCGTTGACACCGGGCCATGGACGAAATTATTCTTGCTGTAATTGTCATGACACTGATAGCACAGTTTCTCCGGCGCTTCTACGAGTTTCTTGTGCTCTTTGCTATGACAGGAATCGCAGGCCATTTTCTCGAACGGCGAATGTTTGTTCGCCATTTTTTTATACGCATCCAGGTTTTTTTGATGGCATTTGCTATTGCTGCAATCGCTCATCTCTCCTTCCTTGGCCAAGACCGGCCAGGCAAAAATGACCAGCAAAAACAAAGTTAAGGACGTTTTCATAATCTACTCCTAAAAAAAGTAAACACAAATCAAGGTTGTTCCAAAGTGGCAGTTTTCAGCGCATCGTCAATTGCTTTGTATTTGGAGGAATTTTTTGGCATCTGTTGTTGCAACAAACGTAGTGAGTCCGCCGTTTCTCGGCGCACGCGCGGATCTGTATCCTGCAACATGGTTATCAATTGCTGATATTCGGCAAAGGCCGACATGATGCCTAGTCCTCTCACGGCAGCCTTGCGCACCAAAGGACTGGAATCTTTGAGTGCTGTGAGCAAATCATCTATGACACTGCGCTCTCGCGTATTGACCATAGAGATGAGCGTATTGGCACGGATTTCCGGATCTTTCTCGCTGAACAGGAGCTTTCGCAGATTCTGGAGCGATTCTGTAGAGACTGTCTTTGGCGGCTCTTGCGTACGTGAACGCCACAGCGTCTCTCGCCACATTACCCCCGCGCCGCCCAGGGTTAACAGCAGAAGTGTCAGTATCAACCATCGTTTGCCATGCATCGTTTTTCTGGCCTGATTGCCGGAAGGAAGCGGCGCAGGTGCTTTCATCTTGTCGGAAGAAAGCGGGGCGGGTGCTTTTGCAGGTGTTTTCATCTTGTCAGAAGAGCGCGGGGCGGGTGCTTTTGCAGGTGTTTTCATATCTACCTTGCATGGCTCTTGAGCAACGGGCTGTTTTTCCTGCGACAAGATTTCTTTGTCTTTGCTACTGACTGTCGGCAGCGATGCCGTTTTTTTACCTTTTTTTATCAGTTCGTATTTGATGTTTTCCAGTGCCTCGATAACGTCCTCTGGTTTTTGGCAGCGTTCTTCTGGTTTTTTAGCAAGAAAACGCATGGTGAGATCGTTCAAGGAGGCTGAAATACTGGAATTTTTCTTGCGCGGCGGTGTTATTTTAGCGGACGTGTATTCCTGCAGCACGGTGATCTCTTTGTTCTGGAACGGTAGATCGCCGGTCAATATCACATACATAGTCATGCCAAGAGAGTAGACATCGGCACGGAAATCCACCGACTTTGGATCGGCAAACAGCTCTGGTGCCATATAAGCGGGTGTACCCAGCAAAATACCAGTATTGGTGAGTGTATCCAGGTTGCCAATTTCTTTCTGTGCGCCGACCCGGCGTGCCAGACCCAGATCGCAAATTTTTATGCCCTGCCCGACCAGCATGATATTACTTGGTTTGAGGTCGCGGTACAGCATATTTTGTTGCCACATGTAGCAGAGAGCAGATGCCAATTTGAGCAGAATGGTAACCGCTTCTTTTTCGACAAACGGACCATGAGCGGCGATATACGTATCGAGCGGTTCGCCTTTGATGAGTTCCATGATAAAGTAGTAAAGCCCGTAAGCATTGCCGAAATCTATCGCCTTGACGATGTTGGGATGGTCCAGTTTGGTCGCAATATCGGCTTCACGCATGAAACGCATCACGGATGTGGAGTCACCCAGTTCAGGGGCAAATACTTTGAGCGCCACATCCCTCTTGAGCGATAGTTGCAGCGCACGGTAGACCACGCCGAGACCGCCTTCCCCTATCTTCTCCTGCACTTCATAGCCAGGAAACAAATTTTTGCCGTCCTCGTTTTGCAGTTTTAGCAGGCGGTCCATGGTGGCGACGTCCAGTGCTTGGCCTTCCAACAGCAGATTATAGAGAGAGAGTTCTTTGCCCTGGACACGCTGCTCGATCTGTTGTTGCAGGCAGTTGTTGAGTTGCTCCAAAGAAACCAGAGAGAAAGACAACAAGAGTCGCTGCAGGATAGCATCTTCATGGCGCGAAATATTTTTGCTGCTAGCGATGGTTTTGGCTTTGCCGCCGGACAATTCGTCCGGCCAGGTATCGCCGGCCATGTTTGCCAGTTGGGCGACCTGCTCCAGCGCTTTTTGCAGCGAGATAGATTCTTCGCTATTATAGCGTGCAGAAAATTCCTGGCGGACAAACTGCTGCAACGTGCCAGCCCCCTTCTCTTGCCACCAAGCCAGAGCTTTTTCCATCATTTCTTTGCCCAAATGTCCCTCCATGAAGGCTATCTTAAAAAACAACAAATCGTTGCTTGTGCCGAGCTTTGCTTTTAGCCAACGGTATTCGTCCAGTTTCTGAAAGCCGGTCATAAGTAAAGAAATACTGTTTAGATTTATTTCCCGAGGCGGCAGCTCGATATCTTCTTCAAAACGGAAGTTTCCTTTTTCCCAATCCAGGATCAGATAGAAAGCCAGACTTCCGTGGTAAGGGCCTGCTTTGGCCGCTATTATTTCTCCATTTTGCCAATAGATATTGCCTTGCAGACCCGATGTACTGTGCAGAGATAAGCAGCCTGTTTTGTGTGTCTGCTCTATCGGCGACAACAGTTCCGCAAGGGACATAGCCGCCAGTTCCCCCCGCAGTGAAATTTTTCTGGTGGTCGTGCTTGTTTGACGGTTGCTGCGCTGCACTGCATTTGCGTAAATATCGTTGAGCGAAGTCAGAAAATTTGCCGAGTCGTCGCCGTAGGCGACATAGCCGTCAATACCGAGTAGTTTACTGCCAGTTATGCTTTGTGACTCTTCCGCACTGCCGGTCAGTAAGAAAGGAATATCTTTGAATACGGGTTGTTCTTTGATTTTCAGGCAAAAATCAACCCCTTTTTGTTCGAATGCCTTGATGGTCATCAGCATGATGTGCGGCGACAAGGCAGCAATTTCTGTCAGAATGTCCTCGTTTTCCACATCAAGAGACAACAACATCGCCAGTTCTTGATTCTCTAACTGAATTGGACGGTTATTCTCTTTATGGAAAAGGAGTACAATTTTCAGTCTGTCCATAATTTATCCTTTTGGCCAAAATTTGATCTATAGATATGCAAATCATGTACCAAAAAAAAATATTTTTTGAACCTTGATTTTCTTTTTCCTTCCGTATAGGCGGCGGTATTGTCAAACAAATTCAACACGCACGGGTGTATTGTATACGAGGCTCCTTTGGCAAGCAAACAATATTTTTTTTTACCCTTGCACTCCTTTGTTTTCATGGTAAAATTTTACAGAAAATCAAGAAACATGGAACTGCTATCAAGAAACATGGCTTTGCTATGAAAAAGGATAACCCGATGTGGGATTTACTTATTGTCATCGGTTTTTTGGTATTGTGGGTGGTACTCAACCGTTTTGTACTTCCCAGATTCGGGATCAACACGTGAATGTCGCCTCAGTGTGAGGCGGTACGCCAAGAACGTCCGGAGGATGTTCATAAATAGCCAACAACTTTAGAAGGAGTCAGCTATGCGCTTTGTGGTGTTGTTTTTATTATCACTGTTAGCTCTGCCGTTGCGCGCGCTGACCGTTGCTGAAATTGTGCGCCTGCATGAAGCGCGCGTGGCCGAAGAAGTGATCGTCAAGTGGATCGAAGCCAACGACAGCGAAGTGACGCTCACTGTGGCCGACATTATCGAGCTGCAAAACAAAGGTATCGGTGCAAAAGTAATCCTGGCTTTGCTGCAGAAAGTCACAACAAAAACAAACGAGTCCAAAGCCAACGAGTCCAAAATTGCGGCCAAGCACAAGAAGAAAGAGAAACCGCGGGAATTATCATCTTTTGACCGATTCTTCCTGTCAACGTATTACAGCCATGAGTATGGCTGGCCGGAGCCCAATTATAAAAACCCTCAGGAACTCTTGGAAGCCGGCCTCTATTATCAACCGCCTGTCCATTATCCACATGCTTCGCGGGTAAGAGTCTACGGCTGGGGATATAGCTACCGTCCGCATCACTACTGGCCTTACACCGTTTCGCCTTTTTCTATCCTGGTGCCACGCGAATATGTGGAGAAAAGATCTCCTCTTGGCCTAGATACTGAATCTAATCAGGATGAGCAAGAGGAAGAAGAGAACAAGAATTAAGGAAAATGAATGATCACGAGTAACGATTTGCGCAATGGTATGCACATTGTCTTTGAAGGCGAAGTGTACACCGTTGTCGAGTTTGAACATGTAAAATCGGCCAACCGCCGTGCCATCGTCCGTGTCAGACTCAAAAACATGAACACAGGAACAATTGTCGAGCATAAATACCAAGGCAAAGAAGCAGTGGAGCAAGCGACACTGGACAAGCGAGAATTGCACTATCTATACCGCGATAAAAATTTGTACTATTTCATGGACAACGATACTTCGGAACAGATGTCGGTGGATGTGGAAAAGATCAAACACCTCTTGGACTATTTGAAAGAGGATGGCATAGTCAATTTCACTTTCTACGAAGGCGAAGCAGTTGATATCGGTTTGCCCGATTTTATCGAGCTCAAGGTGACGCATGCTTTGCCTGGTGTCAAGGGAGACACGGTACAAGGTGGTTCCAAACCTGTGACTTTGGAAACCGGCAAGGAGCTACAGGTGCCTTTGTTCATCAATGAAGGCGATGTGGTGAGAATAGATACCCGTATCAATCGCTATATCGAAAGAGTGCAAAAGTAATGGCGTCAGAGGTTACCCTACCTTTTGTGCAGGGTAGCCTCTGACAGATGAAATGTCCGCTTATCACTCTTTTTTCTTTGACACGCTTCTTGCCACAGGCTATAATGACTGAGTAGCTCAGACTGTTATTGATTTACACTGTTATTGATTTAGTTTGTGTAGTATACTCAGTGAAGAAACGATCCGATAACGTACAAAATTGGTGAACTTGGCACTATCAAGCCAAATTTAAAGGAGTCATCCATGTCAGGCAAAAATTTTGCAATTATGATGTTCATCTTGGGGATCGCAGTCGGTATCATTGCCTGGAATATCGTCATGTTAGCTCTCCCTGCGCAGGCTTATGCGGATGCAACGAGTGGCACTAGCGATGGCATTATTGCGGTCAGTGGATTGGTGACGAATGGTATATCCGGACTGTGGGTGCTGGACGCCAGGGATACTAAATCTTCTCCGTCTCTTTGCCTCTACGTTCCGGAAAGCAGCGGCAGAACTTTCAAGCTGGCCTCTGTAAGAAGAATCAAGTACGATCTCCAGCTTGTCTCTTATAACGATACCACTGATAAAAAAATGAGTCCGAGCAGCCTGAAAGACCAAATTGAAAAGTTGAACCAGGAGGCCGAAAAAAACAGTGGAAATAAACCCAAATAACGCGCCAACAGATCGGCAAAAGCTTGAAGGAGCGATGCGATGGGACAAATTGAGTATTATTCCTTTGAAAGAGTCTTGAAAGAGTTACAAATCGAAGAAGAAGAACTCAAGAGGCTGGTTTCCGAGGGCGAAATCCGTGCATTTCGCGATGAAGACAAAATGAAATTCAAAAGATCCGACATCGAAGGTCTCAAGAAAGGAAGAATGACCGAACCTACCATCATTCTGCCATCCGGCGAAAGCGATGAATCATCTGAAGACAGCGAAGTCTTGCTGGTTGAGGAAGACACTTCGGAAACACTTTTGGATATTGACGATGTGGCAGAGTCCAGCTCTACTTCTGTACCGACGGTAGATTTTTCTTCTTCGGAACAGGAAAGCGAAGATGCTGCGGGTACAAGCAGTGGCAAAGAGACAAAAAAAGAGTTGAGCGATTCCTCTGCCAGTGATGCTCTGTCAACCAGCGATGCATCATCTTCCGGTACTATTCCCAACGAGCTCACATTTGAAGAAGACAGCGGCTCCTATGTACTGGAATCTTCTGATGACGTTCTTATTGATTCTTCGCAAGAGCTCGTGCCTGTAGATGAAGGCACTTCATCGGGCGAATCCACTTTTATAGATTCGGATACCGGTTTACAAACAGAACCGCTGGAAGATATCGGCACCGATGAAGAACTGCGCAAAGCCAGTAAAGCCAGTAAAGCCAGTAAACCTAGCCGGCCAAGCAAAGCGGCACCGGTAGAAGCAGAAAGCGAACCGGCGGAAGGCGATGTTACGGCACCAGTGGAAAGACACAGTACCCGTACTCAAGCTGTGGTGCCTATGACCATCGAAGAGCCGGTAAGTAGTGGTACGATGTTTTGCCTGGTGGCGACAGCGGTACTCTTGCTATTTGGCGGCCTTGTTGTAATCAATACCGTCAAGGAAATAGATACACCTTTAACTGGCTGGCTTACCGATTTAACTACCCGTATTGTCCAACCCAAGGACGTCAACAAGTCGCTGGATAAGCATTTGCAGTGGAGAGCCAACAGACGTGATAATCCGGAGAAAAATTATCCCAATCGTGAAGATTGACAAATAACCAGGCCAATAGCAGGACGGGGAAGTCGAGCATTTTTCTACAGCGACGAGGCTGGGCTTCCTCTATAACTTTTTTAAAGAGTGGCGGATATGAATAAAAATCAGCAAAAATTTATGATTGGTGTCGTGCTTTTCATATTTATGGCGTTTTGCTGCAGCCAAGAGGAAGAAGAAAAAAACCGTTATAGTAAAACCCCGAACAGTTTGCGTCGTTATTCCACTACCTCTCAGGAAAAAAATGCCGGTAGTTTTCTACCAGTTTATAACGACATTGCACAAGATCGCGATAAAGGTATTACGTTAGAAGACTGGAGCAAATATTTGCTTTCGGAAGACCGCTTTATTGCCATGGATAGCAATGGAGATGAGTTGATCAGTCGGGAAGAATTGGCGGTTGATCCCCTGCAAGGCGAAGCACAACTGATCGAACAAGGGGAAGATGTGATCAAGCAAGCATGCAAAAAAGAAGTGCCGGATTACACCAATAAACTGCAAAATTTCAAAAAAATAGGGTACCGGAACATCGGTAAATCTGCCGAATATGTAATTGATAAAAATGCACCGGCTTCGGACGTAGAAACATGCCAATATTCCGGTTGTAGTGAGATAGCCACGAAGCTATTCATCCAAGCCAGGCATGGCAAAGATCTCAGTGGAAAAGTGTGTGCCGGTCATCATGCTCTGCTCTTTATCAAAGAACAACAAAAACAGTCTTCGTTGAATCCTTACATTTTCGCGCTGATTGTATTAGGTTTAACTGTGGCTGTTTCCCTTATGACCCCCGTGCTGGTTGGGGAAGCAAAAGCATAGGTAGCCTCTGCAACTTTATATCCGGTAGATGTGGGGTAGATTATGAAGCCGACAAAAGTGTTAGCTATTGATTGTGGTGGCACGTTTATCAAGGCGGGTTTGATCACGGAAACAGGCGATATCCTGGCACAAACATCGGTGCCCACCAATGTGCAGCAAGGCCGTGAGACAGTTCTTGCTATTTTTCAATCGTTGATCGAAAAATACAAGGCGGATATAGAGGCTGTGGGCATGGCTTTTGCCGCACCTCTGGATTATGAAAATGGCATCATTTGGGAGCCAGTGAATTTTCCGAAAGAGTGGCACAACTTCGCTCTGGCCAAGACGCTCACGGAGCGCACCAAAATCCCTATTTATTTGCAAAACGATGCTAAATTGGCAGCTCTCGGTGAGTACTGGAAAGGTGCCGGCCAAGGTGTAGACGTGCTGGTGGTGCTTACATTAGGCACTGGCGTAGGCGGTGGCATAATTTTTAACGGCAATTTGTGGTTGGGCGCTAGCAAAATTGCCGGCGAGCTGGGGCATCTGATCATCGCTACGGACGGTCCGCGTTGTGGTTGCGGCAAAGTGGGATGTTTGGAAACTTTTGCCTCTTGTACTGCAGTGGTTCGCATGGCAGAAGAAGCACGGCAAAATGCCCCACAAGCTACCAAGCTGACTCAAGAAAAAAAACTTACGGCCGAAAGGATCTACCAGATTGCCAAGGCAGGGGATGCCACGGCGCAATCTGTGTTTGTGCATATGGGGCAGGCCTTAGCCAAAGGCATTGCCAACATATGCCATGTGATAGGCCCCAGAAAAATTGTACTCACAGCGGGCGGTGCTGGAGCTTGGGATATGTTTTATCCTGCTCTGATAGAAATGTTCTCGCGTATCAGTTTTAAAAGCGAACGAGACACTTTGCAACTGACACGTGGAATATTAGGAGAACATTCAGGAATTTTAGGCGCTGCGTATTGGGCTTTACAGCGGATAGGAAAACTTTAATCGTTTTTAGGTGAGCCGGTATGGGTAGTGAAGCGGCGCATAAGAAAAGCTTGCAATATTTGGGACAACGTGCCATCTTGGGCGAATTGGCATGGGGTATTTTTCACGAACTCAATAACCATCTGCAGATCGTCTTGGGATTTACCCAAGACCTTTGCGATACTCCTATGTCTTATGAAGATCAAAGCAAGGATATGAGCCTTGTGCTGGATGAAGTGAAGAAGTGCTGCCAGTTGTTAAAAAATATCAAATTTTTACAAATGGCCAACGACAGCCAGGGGTATGAGGACATTGAGGTGGCACTTGACAATATTCTGCCGTTGCTACACTATAAGTTGTACAAAAAAAGTTTGCAATGCCACAAAGAAATTGCTCTAGGCATAGATTTGGTGCAAGGCGAAACCAGCAAAATCCGCAGTGCCATGGTGGTATTGCTGGCCGCAGCAGTGGAGAGAAGTCTTGACAAAAGCGATTTATACATTAGCGGCAGCCATTGGCGAGATAGGGTGGTGCTGGAGGTCAAATTCAGTCCGGCCCATGATTCACTTTTTTCGTGGAGCATGGAGGAATATTTGAACTTGCTGGATTATTCGTTCGATTCGCGAGGCGAAGGAAGTTTTCTGGTGTACAGTTTAAAATTTCCATGTTTCCATGCCATAGAATAAAAACCGGATTGTAACAGATTACAGTGAAAGTCACGACAACGTGTGGACAAGGTGGATAGCGAACCGTTTATCTGTTGTTGGGAAACCAAGGCGATTGCAAAATCGCCTGGGGCGTTTAGATATTCGGTTTCCATTCAGCGGAGATGGCAATGAAAAAGCATATTTTAGTGATTGACGATGATACTACTTTGCTTTTATGGTTCGAGAGAACTTTAGAGAGAGAAGGGTTTTTGGGCACTACTTGCAGTGACCCACAGGAAGGCATCCGCAGAATTCAGGACAAACGGTACGATCTCATCATATGCGATCAGGGGTTGGGAGATATGGAGGGTATCCAGCTCCTCACCTGTTCCCAGACCTATTATCCTGATGTGCCATTTATCATTATTACCGGTTTCGGTTCTGTACCCAAGGCCGTTGAGTCGTTCAAAAAAGGCGCTGCTGACTATATCACTAAACCGATAGATAAAAAAGAGCTGTTGACATTGATAAATCATGTTTTAGATGAGGCTGTTTCATGTATTCCCACAGAAGAATTGCCGTTACTTCAAGCAGAAATCTCTAAAACTATGGTGGGCAACAGTGAAAAGATGCAAAAACTTTTTTATGTCATTGCGCAGATCGCTAAAACTTCAGCCACGGTGCTGATAGAAGGCGAAAGCGGTACCGGCAAAGAATTGATTGCCCGCGCTATCCACCAGGTTAGCCTGCGTTCAGGAGCTCCTTTTGTTGCTATCAACTGCGGTTATCTCAATGAAAATCTATTGGAAAACGAATTGTTCGGACACGTACAGGGCGCGTTCACCGGAGCGATAAAATATAAAAAAGGCCTAATGGAAGAGGCAAATGGCGGAACATTATTCCTCGACGAGATAGGTGATATGCCACTTTTGGTGCAGACCAAACTATTGCGCGTACTACAGGAGAGAGAATTTAAACCATTGGGTAGTAATGAAAATATCCACGTTGATATACGCGTAATAGCGGCTACCAACGTAAATTTGCACGAGGCAGTAGTGCAAAAGAAATTTCGCGAAGATTTATACTATCGCCTGGCGGTGATACCGATCATGGTGCCCCCGCTACGTGAACGTACGAACGATATTCCTCTGCTGGCCAAGCATTTTATGCAAAAATATGGGCTGGAAAATGGTAAAAATGTTGAACATATTACGCTTGAAGCCATGTCCCGACTCACTCATTATACATGGCCAGGCAACGTCAGGGAATTGGAAAATACAATTGCCAGAGCTGTGGCCTTGACTACCAGCAACAGTATTACCTTGGATTTGCTGATACCCAAAGCGAGCACCGAGAAAACTTTGTTTTCGGCGATTGATGAGGAAACGAACCTGCGTGAGATTATCCGCCGTGATACCAAGAGTGCTATCGAGGAGGCATTGAAACTGGCCAAGGGCAATCACTCACAAGCTGCACGTATTCTTGGCATCAGTCGTGCCTCGTTGTATCACAAAATAAAAAAATACGCATTGCCCCGCTTTTCCAAAAACAATACTACATCTATTTCCTGAAAGATGGGCAGATGCAAGAACTACAATATCTCACCAAATTTCGTATCCTTACCGAGATTGCTGTCGGTGGCATGGGAGCCGTTTATCTGGCCGAACAAATAGGCGTCAAGAATTTTCGCAAAACGGTCGCCATCAAAACCATTCGTACCTCGCTTATCGCGGATGAGGAAACACTCGAAATGTTTCTCGGCGAAGCCCGCCTAGTGGCCGATTTGATCCATGAAAACATCGTCCAGGTATACCAACTCGGGGAAAGCGATGGTATGTATTATGTCATCATGGAATATGCGGGCGGGCCTAACCTTGAAACTTTTATGGTACGACACAAATTTATGAAAAAGAGTGTGCCGGTAGATATCGCCGCATTTATTGTGAGCCGTATCGCCCGTGGCCTCGATTATGCACACAAAAAAAGAGACTATCAAGGTAAAAGGCTCAAAATTGTACACCGCGATGTTTCTCCTTCCAACATTATCATTACCTACCAAGGCGGGGTCAAATTGACCGATTTCGGTATTGCCAAGGCGCTCAACATGAAGGTGCCGGATGAACATGAGGTAATCATGGGCAAATATTCCTATATGTCTCCTGAACAGGTGCGCTGCGAAGGCACGGATCTACGCAGCGATATCTTTTCCCTGGGGCTGGTTGCCTATGAACTTTTTACCGGTAAAATCATCTACGATGTGGATGATGGTTTGGCTTTACTCGAAGCGCTCAAAAAACCGGTTCCTTACCCACATCTCCTCAATTCAGCAGTGCCTCCTGCCCTCTCCGCAATAATCATGAAAGCAATTGCTCACAATCCTGACGACCGTTATGCTTCAGCCAAGGAAATGCAGGAAAAACTGGAATATTTCCTCTGCGATAGCGGATTTAGTTTTAGCAATGAAACATTGGCCAAATATGTCGAGCTGCTTTTTCCCGAAGCCAGGAAGAAACAGGGTAATAGCTAATTTTCTCTATCACACCTCTGCTTTTCCCATTGTCAGCAATATGGATTGCGTTATTGGGAGGAAAAATTATGCAAATCAGGCGACTCATCGGTTTATTCTTATTGTTTGGCAGCTTTGCTTTTGCCCAACAGTACTACACCCCGGCGCAAAGGCAGATTATGGCAAGACGTGCAGCCATCATGGATGGTTATCGTCTATTGGCAGAAGCAGTGCAAGGGGTACAGATCACAAACTCTGCAAAAGTCAAAGATTTTGTCGGCGCAAACGACGAAATCGGTGTCAACCTGCAACAATTGGTCATCCGCGGAGCTCAAATCAGCGTGACTCGCTATCTCCCGGACAACACTTGCGAAATAGAGATGAGATTGAACTCTAAAGAGATTACCAATTTTTTACAGATTACCCAGAATTTATATCAATTCCCACAATGGAAAGATGTTGATTTCAACGCTCAAGTTGCTAAAAACGAGTTTGTTCAGGTGACAGGACGGGGTGCTCCGCCGCTTGAAATCAGTCGCCAGGACGTTGACAGTTTGCGTCATGAAAACCAAGGTTTCCGCGATCAGATGGCACAGTTGAACGCCAGAAACCAAAACCTGCGAAACCAGATGGAACAAAGCCATATGTCGCAGGAAATGTTCATGAAACTGTCTCAGGCTAACAAAGATTTGCAAGCGGAGGTACACTCTTTACGACAAAAACACCAGGACATCCAGCTTCAACACCAAGTACTGAGCAGTCAGAAGGAGCAACTGCAAAGCGAAGTCACAATTTTGCGTGAGGCTAACCAAGTATTGCAAATGAAGTTGAGCCAGACGCAACAGACAGCCGAAGCAGCCGTTTCCTACCGGCAACAAAATAACGAGCTGACCACGCAGAACCAACAGTCACAGAAAAAATTGCAAGATATCACCGCACTAGCCCAGGAGTTCCGGCAAAAATACGAGGCCGCCAGTCAAACGCAAAAACAGATGATGCAGCAACTCGAAGATCTGCAGAAACAGCAGCAAAACTCCGCCCAAAAAGAACAAGAGCGGCAACGATTGACAACGGAATGGCAAAAATTGCAAGGGCAAAATCAGGAATTACAGATCAAGATGCAAAAAATGCAAGCTCTGCTGGCGCATTACAAAATATACCAGAGCAAATATGAGGAAGGCGTCAAGAAAGTGCAGGAACTGGCAGATAAGAACAAAGAATTGCTTGAACAAATCCAGGAAAAAGGCCAGAAAGTGCAAAGCCAGAACTTGGAACTCAAAGAGTTACGTGAACAGAGCGGTCGTTTGAACAATGATGCCAACGGCGTGCGTCAGGAAAATGCCAAACTGCGTGAACAGCTTGTACAGGAAACACAAAATTTTACCAGCGAAAAAAAACATTATCTGGCGGAAATGCAGCAAAAGCTGGAAGAAGAAAAAAAACGTGCACAGCAGATCGGTACGGAGAATGCACGGCTGCTCGAACAGATCAAAAATTTGCAGGGTATGATGGGAGACTCCAACAACCGTATTGCCCAGTTACAGGAAGAAATTACGGCTTACCAGACTCAGCCGAGCGGCGCTTGGGTGAGCGCCACGCCACAGCAGAAATTGACGGCCAGACGAACGGCGATTCTTGACGGTTATCGTTTACTGGCGGAAGCTTTGCAGGGCGTACGTCTGGATGCACAGACAAGCATACGTGATTTTGTCAGCGAACGGGATGAAATGAATACCGCCATCGAAGGGTTCGTGCGTGGTGCACAGATCATCTCGACACGCTGTCTGCCTGATGGTACCTGCGAAATTGATATGGTCATTGATCTGGAACAGTTCATTCGTTTCCTGCAACGCATGGCGCAACAATACCGCGCAGAAAACTGGCTGCGCAAGTTGGAAGAATCTCGTTTTCAACCACGCAGCATGCTCAAAGTCACCGGCAGTGGAAGCCTAAAGTAAAAGGAGACTCTTCCGTGCTCAACAAACAGAAAACCAAGTGCATCGGTATTCTCACTGCAGGCGGTGATTGCCCTGGGCTTAACGCAGCCATCCGTGGCGTAGCCAAGGTGGCTATGCACTATGGCATGCAGGTGATCGGGGTGCTGGACGGCTTTCGCGGCCTTGTGGAAAATCGTACTGTCTCGCTCGACAACAAGTCGGTGAGCGGCATTCTTACGTTGGGTGGTACCTTGCTCGGTACCAGTCGTGACAAGCCACACAAGATGATGATGGGTGGTGAAATCATGGACATGACGCAGGTAGCTGTTGCCAATGCCCGGCGTCTACAGCTCGATTGCCTGGTATGCCTCGGCGGCAACGGTACGCAAAAACATGCGCTGCGTTTGCACAATGCCGGTCTTGAAGTGGTGACGTTGCCTAAGACTATTGACAATGACGTGGCTGAAACAGATATTACGTTTGGTTTCGACACTGCCATGAACATTGCCACTGAAGCGATAGACCGTTTGCACACTACTGCCACCAGCCATCACCGTATCATCGTGTGCGAAATCATGGGGCACAAAACGGGCTGGCTTACCTTGGGCGCCGGCATTGCCGGTGGTGCCGATGTTATCTTGATCCCAGAAATTCCTTACGATCTCAATGTCGTAGCCGAACATTTGATTGCCCGCCGGCGCAGCGGCAAGCGTTTTTCTATTGTCGCCGTTGCTGAAGGTGCCAGGGCAATAGGCGAAAACACCCAAGAGCCGGTAGAGAAGCAAAATAAAAATGGCAATGGAAAAGAAGATAAGCAAAATAAAAAAGAAAAGAAACCTAAACAAAAGAGTGTACGCGAAGCGACTATTCTGGCAGATGCCGCAGCAGACGGCAGCGAGACTACTCCTCATCTGGTGCAGGAGCCAATGGCCAGCCGACTGGCACGCCATCTACAACAACTTACTGGCATGGAGGCACGCGTTACGTTTCTCGGCCATGTTCAACGCGGCGGCGCCCCGTCTCCCACCGACCGTCTGCTCTGTACCCGACTTGGTACAAAAGCGGGAGAGCTTATTGCCGAAGGTATTTACAATGTGATGGTGGCTGTCAAAGGGGAGCAATGTGTTGCCGTGCCGCTCGAAAAGGTTGCCGGAGTTGAAAAACGGGTACCGTTGGACCATCCGTGGATTGGCACGGCACGCCTCATGGAAACTTCTCTCGGCGATATGCCGACGCTCAAAGTACACCCTTCGTAGAGACCCGAATAGCAAAGGAAACTCACTATGCAACACTCCTTGCAAAAAGGAGCGCAGATAGGAACCTACCGGCTTGGCGAAAGGTTATGGAAAGGAAGTTTTGGCGAAACCTGGAAAGCCAGTGACAACACGGGTGAGTCTGTGGCCATCCAGTTTATCCAACAAGCCGTGATGGTGGAACAGATGCGCCAGCAGCCGTCGCAATTACCAACAGCCACCACCTCGACTATCGCTCAACTTTTGGTTGTGCAGTTGAGCCCGCCGGCATTCATCTGGCAATACATGTCTGGTCGCCGGCTTGCCACTTTTGTCAAAGAGTTGGGCCGACTGAAACTCAAGATTGCCGTACACATTGCCCGCAAGCTTCTGGAAATCTTGACGTTCTCTGCTTCCAAGGGAATGGTGCATGGCGGGCTGCGGCCTACCCGCATTCTCATCAATGCCGAAAAAAACGTGGTGATCACCAATTGCGGTGTGGGTTACTGGGAACAACGAGCGGTATCGGCGCTCTACAAAAGCGGACATACCGATTCATGCAAAAATATCATCCCCTACTTCGCACCCGAAGTACTGGAAGACCAGCTATTCGACGACCCGAAGAGCGATGTGTATGCGATGGGTATGGTATTGGCCGAGATGCTGCTCGGCCAACGCCCGGCCAAGGAAGAGATACCTTCGCTCTTCGATAAAGCCGCAGTGCCCAAATCGCTTGCTGCCGTAGTGTTCAAGGCTATTGCCGATTTCGAGGAGCGTTATCATCACCCGCAGCAAATGTACGATGATCTGACCCATTTCGTCAAGCCGGTCAAAGCTAAAACCGTGGAAACGATCTACATACCACCCCCAAACAGCATGCCGAAGGCTGTCACTTTGGAGGCGATTCCTGCCGATTCGGAAGAGTATCGTGTGTATCAGGCACAGATGATATCGGCTAGACAGACCATTGATGCGGAAGTCATGGCAGCCGAACCAGCCGAAAACGATGAAGGGTTCGAAAGCGTCGAGAAAAGTAGCAAAACCGCGCGTCTGTCGCCTGCGCCACAAGTGGGGGGAACGGCTACGGCCGACACAGATTTAGCATTGCAACGAGTGGTTGCTGCATTCGCACCGGAAAAGAGTAGCGGCGCGGCAAAAATTCCGCCCATAGCGATGCAACCTGGCGAACCTACCAGCGACGAGGTACTCAACCGCCTGGACCACGAACCAATCTGGCCAACGCTCTTTGGCAAGTACACCGCTGCACTCCTGGTTTCTCTCATAGTGCTTACTGCTCTAACCCTGCTGGTACGCAGGGAACATATGACAAGTGAGTGGCTATGCCCATGGCCTTTACTGGTGTGGCAAGGGTTATTGCAGTTGCCTTTTTGGGGCAGATATACTTGTGTCACGGGGCTGCTGGCCGGTAGTATATTGCTGTTGGCGCTACCCTGGCTCGACACGGGCAGCAAAAATCGTCGCCGCTGGTTATGGAGTCTGGCCGGCCTATGGTTTTTGTTGTTGCTGGCATTGATCTTTTTGGCTAAGGCTGGTTTTTGATATGAATGACAAAAAATATGTGATAATTTTAGCAATGCTTCTTATTTCCGTATGTATTGCCCCTTTTTTTCTGCTTGATCTGCCTGAACAGCATATGGTACCGGTTGAATGCCTGATTGCCCTCGGTTTTGTTGCCGCCGCGCTCTTGTTGTGGCTTCTCTACCGTTACCATGGTCGCAATGTAGATCGTTGGATTACGCCCATCCCTTACAGCAAAGCGGTTGGTAGTGCGGCAGAAATTATGGAAAAAGATCCGGCAGTGATTTACTGGTTGAGCGACTATTTTCTCATGCTCCATGCCAACGGCACCAAGACCGAATATTCACACCAGATCATCCATCTGAAAAATACCCTGCGAGTCAGCGATTTCGAGCAGACCGGCATTGTCCATCCTCTGGGGGCTTGTGCCGTACGCCAGATCCGTGCCGCGCACTACAGCAAAGATGGTGTACTCAAGAAGGTAAAGATTACGCGCATGCCATCGTTCCCGGCCGAGACTCAGAACGGCATGGAGGTGTTTGCCGGGCACAACGTGCAATTCCTCAATCTGGTGGCAAACGACACTACCGAATTCTCTTTTGTGCGTGATTTCGTCAAGCCGCCGGTACAAGGCAAGTTCAACTGGGATGCCATTTTCGTCAACTTCCATTTTCCCTATTGCGTGCGCCGCCGCATCACTGTAGCCGTCCATCGCGACAGCAGAAGTGAAATCAAGCAACACCATCTGGAGCTAGAGCCGCGCCGTTGGAGCAAAGATGGCTACGAATTTTACGAATGGGATTTGCAACACCTGCCCGCCTACAAGGATGAGTATGCACAACCACCGGCCCGCGATTGCCAGCCGTGGTTCGATATTTCCACCTGCCCCGGCTGGGACCCTATCATTGTCTGGCTACGCAAACATCTGATCAAACCGGTAAAAGACAAAAAGGAAGTGAAAGATATCTTGGGCAAAATCGTCACGCCGGAAATGAAGCTGCGTGACAAGGCCAAGGCTTGCTATGACTATTGTGTGAACCAGATCAGTTATGGCCGCGAAAGCAGCTTGAAGCCGGCTGACAATGCCCAGGCGGGAGATCAGGTCGCCAAAGTGCTGCGCGGCGACTGCAAAGACCAGACCTCGCTCTTGCTTGCCTTGTTCCAGGAACTCGGTATTGCGAGCGAGGCCGCTGCCGTGCGTGTCGAGGACGGTGCGAAGACGCCCTATCTGCCGTCGCAGCGATTCGATCATGCCATTTTGCGTTGCCAGATTGACGGCGAATATCTGTGGGTTGATCCCACCGCCAAGCATATCGTGTTCGGCAATATCTCGCAGGAACTGGAAGGCTCAGAGGCGCTCTTGATCTATCCTGACAAACCAGGCGAATGGGTGGATATTCCCTACAGCAGCAAAGCGAAAAATACCACCACTTATCGCGCCCAGGCACAGTTTGTCGGTGACGATCTCAAAATCTCTCTTGACATGATTTACCACGGCCATTTTGCCGCGGTTGTGCGCGGCTACATGTTGTACACGCCGGAAAGCATGCAGGAAAGCCTTGCCACTGTCTTCAACGAGCGCATAGGCGCCTGCAACCTAGACCAATTTAGCTTGCAGGATGGTTGGCAAAATCAGGACCCGTTCCATCTCAAGGTTACACTCACTGCCCGCAATTGGCTCAAACATGCCGGCGATTTGCATCTCTTGAAACTGCCGTGGCTTGGTTGTCACATCGGGGTAGCCACGGTGGCGGAACAAAGCCGCAAGACTGATTACATGGTGCCTGGTCCGGAGCGTGTCGAGTACCATCTGGAAATGGTGCTTCCCGATGGCCACGTACTCGACAAAAAAGAAGCAACACAAGCATTCACTGCCTACGGGCACAGCCTGACGGTATCCTACGTCGCACAAGAAAACAAGCTGCTGATGTCAACGGTGCTGGAAACCGAGGTTGCCCAGATTCCGCGCCAGGAATATGGCGGCTACCGTGATTTCGTGCAGACCGTCAACAAATTTTTCGAGAATCTGTTGGTGCTGAAACCCAAGGGACAGTAGATTACAGCCCCTTGCTCAATATGCCGTGTTCCAGGCGGAAGGTGCTGTCGGCGTTTTTCGCCATGTTTTCCTGATGCGTGACGATAACAAAGGTTTGCTTGAGCTGCCGGCTCAAGTCCCATAACAACTCCTGGATCGCCTGCGCATTCTTTTCGTCGAGATTGCCGGTCGGCTCGTCGCAGAACACGATCTGCGGTTCGTTCATGAGCGCACGCGCAATGGCCACTCGCTGCCGTTCGCCGCCGGAAAGTTCGCGCGGCAGGTGGATGAGCCTTTCCCCCAACCCCACCTTGTACAGCAGCTCGGCTGCTCTCGCTTGCTCTGCGCGTTTGCTATACGGCCAGGTCCAGACACTGTGGCGGATGAGAGACGCCATGAGCACATTTTCCAGGGCGCTGAATTCCGGAAGCAAGTGGTAGAACTGGAAGATAAAGCCCATGTTGATGTTGCGCACACATGCCTGGGCATTACGTGGCAGCAAGTGCAGGTTTTGGCCGTTGAGGTAAACGGTGCCCTCGGTCGGCGTGTCGAGCAGCCCCATGATGTGCAACAAAGTACTCTTGCCGGCGCCTGAAGTGCCGACAATGGCTAAAATTTCTCCGCGTTGTACTTCCAGTTTGATGCCTTGCAAGATGCGCAGCGTGTGAGGTCCCATGACATACTCGCGCGTCACGTTGTCAACGTAAAAAAAGGCATTCCTGGCTTTGTCAGGGATGGGCGTGTCGCGTACCAGGCGATGCCACCAGCGCAGGCTCGGCACCTCGGAGTTGAGCGCCTCCACCACATCCATGCGGGCGGCTTTGAGCGCTGGGATAAGACAGGCGAGAAGAGACAACACCAGCGTCACGACCACGATCACGGCGATATTGGGGTAGCTGATTTCGCAGGGAATCTGGTCGAGGTAATACACGTCGCGCGGGAATACGCGAAAGCCGGTGTTTTCGTAGATGAGATCGGCCACCCAGTTGATATTGAGAGCAAAACTGATACCGGCGACGGTGCCGATGATCGAGCCGAACAAACTGATGAAAAAGCCATTGCTCACGAAAATTCCCATAATACCGTTGTCCGCCGCGCCCATTGCCTTGAGAATGCCGATATCCTTGACTTTTTGCGATACCATGAGAATGAGGATGATCATGATGGTGGCCACTGCCAGGATGACGATAAGCGACAGGATGATGGCCATGATGTTGCGTTCCAGACGAATGGCGGCGAGCAGCGTGCGGCGACGATCTTCCCATCGTTCGATGATGAATTTTTTCATAAACGGCACATCGTTGAGCGTTTTTTCCAGATGTTTTTTCGTCTTGTCGGCATGCTGCGGATCGTCGAGCGCGACGCAGATTTCGCTCACGTCGTTCGTCACATCGAGAAACCCTTTGTCGCTCGGGTCATCCTTGTCTGGGAGCAGGTCACTGCGTCGTGCATAGACGAGTCGTACATCAATCTCCTGCCAGCCGGATTTAAAGGCGCCCACCACGATGAATTTACGGCTGACCGCCTGCAGCTTGCCGTCTTTGTCGCGTGTGCCGGTCATGAGTGAGACGGGATCGCCGCGTTTGAGGCCGAGCTGGCGCATCAATTCGTAACCCATGAGTAGCGGACGGTCGTCGTCGAGTGGTTCGAGAGGCTTGCTGAGGTCGAGGCAGCCGGCACTATTTTTCATGTGCGGCGAAAAATGCGCAAGATAACCCGGCAGGTCGCGGTCGTCCAGTAATTTTGCCAGATTGTCGAAATATGCTTGCCAACTTTGCATTTCCTGCTGTGGCAGGGCAGGCATGTTGTCTTTCACTTCGTTCGGCAGATCCGGTTCGAGCAACACCACTTTGCCGTAGTTGTCTATGGTATAGGCGACAAACCTCCGGTACGGTTGAAACTTGTTGGGCGTGTCGTCGTTGCTTACATATTCGCGTGTTTCCTGGCATATCACGCGCGTGAGTGGTGTATTGCCGGTAGCTCTCTGGGCACCGAGTACCTGCCACGACAATTTTTCACGATAGATGCGCCTGACATTGTCTTCGAGCAGTTCCTCGGTACATAATTTGTGTTCCTTGTAAGCGGAGACCAGGTATTCGTCCAGTTTTCCCACTTGCTGCTCTTTGTCGTAGTCAATGCCGATGACCATGCCGCCGGCATAGTAGCGTCCGGTGCCGATCAGCACCAGGCCGTTCAAGTGCGGAGAACAGGCCACCACATGCGGCGCGGTGATTACCTTTTTTTCGATGTCGCTATAGTTGTATTCCGGCGTCCTTACCGTCATGATGATGTGCGACAAGCTGCCTTGCAAACGGAAAACGAATTCCTTCTTGAAGCCATCCATCACCGCCAGCACCACCACGAGTACCATGACTCCCAATGCTACCGCGAGAATCGAAAAAATTGTGATCAAACGGGAACGGATGTAACGCAACGCAATGACGAATTTATACATACTGATCTCCGATTACAGAATCTAAAGATTTGCCCATGCATGGGACTATTCGCGCGGCGGCTGCTGGGGACGGTCGTCGGGCACCGGATCATAGCCGCTCTGACACCACGGATTACAACGTAGAACGCGGTAGATACCGAGGAGTGCGCCGCGCACCAGGCCTTTCTTCTGCAAAGCCTCGATAAAATATTGCGAACAGGTAGGCCTGAAACGGCAGCACGGCGGCAGGCAAGGAGCAATAAAAACCTGGTAAAGCCGGATCAGGGCGATGAACAACTGTCGTATGCAGGATGCTAACCCAATCATTACACTTTTCATGCCTGTTGCGGCGACAACCACTGCACGGCCCGTTGCATGATTGCCTCCACTTCCTTTTGCACTATTTGCCATTCCAGTGTAGGCTGGGCGTTGTTCGGCATGATGACGAGATCGGCAGCGACAGCGTCTCGCAGCGTGCTTTGCCGAAAGGCTTCACGTACCAGCCGTTTGAACCGATTGCGCTTGTGTGCATCACCGAATTTACGGCCAATGCTGATACCCAGACGGAAACAGGGCGTATCGCTGCGCACGCAGCAACCCATCATGTGCGGCTGCGGAAAACGTTTGCCTTTTTGTATGGCATAAGTGAACTGATTGGCTTTACGGATGCGGTGTTTGTGGGAAAATCGCTGCGACGACTTCATGGGCGTTTCTTCAGGTCTGGCGGCATAATCTGCCGTGCAAAACTTTTGCATTCACGTGAGCAACCTCTGCCCTGCTGTTCCTGGCATACTACCCATACTTCGGCAGGAAAAGCACCTGCCGGGTGCTGCCATAAATAGCCGCCAACTTCTGCCATCAATTTTTCGCGCGCAGTGACCGTGAGAGGCCTGTATGGATGTATAGTGGCTCGATATTTTATGCCTTGAACCGTAGTAATCTGGGCGATGCGAATTTTTTCCAGGTCAAACAAAATTTGCATGTGGCCGGCCAGGCCGTGAGACTGTTTGACGGTCGGCAACTGTTGCAGCATGAACATGGAAACGACAACGAGCAACAATATGCCGACGACCCCTATAGTGACAATGATTTTCAGATTTTTGTTCATAATTCTTTTGCAGGCTATTGGCCCAAATGGCATCAATCTTCTACGGACATGGTTTCTACTGGTGCATATTCATCTGTAAGCTCTATGCTATCCCGATATTTTTCCATATCCTCTTTCTCTAAGATTCGCACTAAATTTTGCGAAAGGTGCTTTAGATTGTACTTGATAGATTTTTGCAGAAGAGTGTCGGAACTGACTGAATGAGCATCTTTTACACAGAAAAGAATGATATTGCTGGAATCTGTCTCCGCTACACTATATGGCGCAAAGACAAATAGTTTGTCGAATTTTGCTGACAAAGTTTTGATTAAAGACTGATAGAATACACTGAATTTTCCATCTCGCGCCGAGATAATGTTGATTCCTAAAACGCCTTTAGCCGTTAAAGCATTAGATAATTCGCCAAAAAATTCTTTGGTTATCAAATGAGGTGGTACATTTCTTGGGCCGCGGAAGGCATCTAAAAAGATAAAGTCATAGCAATCTTTTTTATCTCGAAACCATCTTCTGCCGTCCTCGATATGAGCTTGGAAATTTTGGCTCTCTTCCAACTTAAAGAATGTCTTACTCACTGAGACAAGAGCCGGATCAATTTCGATTACATCCACGTGCGCTTTCGGAATTTTTTTGTGGAAGACAGTGGGCATGGTAAAGCCACCGCCCCCAATGAAACATACCTTGTGAATATCTTCTTCATGCAGGAAGCATTGCACCAATTCCCAATATTTGGTGTACTCAAATATCAATTTGTAATCTTTTTTGGACATCGCCGCTTCCTGGGTGGAATCTAACTGCAACAAGTAATAGGAATTATTTTCTTTGTCCACCATGTCGTAGACTCTGATGAGATGGTAGGGGCTGAGCTGTCGGTAAACTTCTCCTTTATCCGGAAAAATACTGACCGCGTTGAGCCTCACATTTTCGAGATAAAGAAGGGGTAAAACCAATATCAGTACCAGAAATAGCTTATGCCAATATGGTTTTGTGATCACCAGCAAACCAAGCACAAACAGGATACCAGCGGAAATGAAATAAATCGTGGATAGATGGAACGTTGGGATCAAATAAAACCCTGTGAGAAATGTACCGATGATGCTGCCAACGGCAGAAATGGAAGAGACAAGACCAGAGGCAAGCCCCACAACTTTTAGACATTCCGAAATACCTTTAACACAGGCAGGGGGGATGGTGGATAAAAAAATAGCCGGTAACAAAAATACTGCCAAAGTACCAACGATCGGTCCCATAATTATCGTCTGATTGGCGAGCGCACTGCCCAAAAATACCTTACCTAAAATAGGTATAACAGCGACAGAGAAAGCCGAGAGCAACAACAAAATCGGCAACAGCTTGCGTTGTTGATATTTGTCAGCCATTATTCCCCCCACTAAATACCCCACAGCTAATGCAAAAAGAATGGTACCAATAACGCCTGTCCAGCAATATATCGTATTCCCGTAAAGAGGTGCCAGTAAACGTGTGGAAGTCAATTCAATTACCATAACCAGACCGCCACAGATAAAGGATATTACCATCAAGAAAATATAGCCGAAATAGCCATTTTTGTGAACAGAGACCTGCACCTCTTGTGGCTGTTCCGCCTCCACTTCTTTAGCTTTCGTCCTTAGTTTTTTCTTTGACAAAGTTTGTCCCTTTTTTACAGCGACTAATTTGACAATGGTGGTGCGTGCATAAAAATCCCCGCCACGGATGTGGCGTAGTCCATTTCCTGGCACTAAAGTGCCAGGCTCTATAACTTTGCCGCATTCGCGGCAAGAGAAAATTTGACTTTTTACACACGCATCATATTTATATTTTTTTCAGCCCTACCGCTATTTTCAATGCTTCTTCTATCTTAGCGAGCGAATTTTCGGACAATGTTCCATATTTTCCTAAAATTCGTTTCTTATCTACAGAGCGCAAGTGCAAAAGCAAAGCTTTAGATTTTTCCACCAAACCACCTTCAGGCGGCTCCAGTAACACCTCGAATGGATATATTTTATCCACTTTTTTGGAAGTGATTGCAGCAATAATAATGACAGGACTATGTTGGTTGATTATATCAGGCGAGAGTACAATAGCCGGCCTTTCTCCTGCTTGCTCTGAACCTTCTGCAGGGTCTAATTGTACCCGAATTATCTCACCTCTTTGAATTTTCACTTGCTTGCCTTTCCACCTCTTCTTCCAAAGGATGATATTCACGCTCTATGTCCAGGTAAATTTCTTGCATTTCCTGGCATCCTTCTATAATCTGCTTACGTAGCTTCTCCTGTTCTTGATTTTCCATCCACTCTAGCAAAAGTTTTGTCATTACCTGACTTCTTTTATTTTTGGGAATTACACTTTCAAATCTTTGCAATAATGATTCAGGTAAAGAATATGTCTTTTTCACCAATTTACCAATAACTTGTTTCATAAAAACTCCTTATTTTTCAGTCTCGTAGGGACGCAAGTTAATAGCCAGGGGCGTAAGCGGCGTAAGCCCTGGGCTATAACAATTCGCGCTTGAAGAGCTACGAATCTTTGGCGATTAGTTTGCTCAGGATGACATTGCGAACAAGAGAAGAGGCACTCAGAATAGCATACGGATTCAATTTATCCAAACTGTCGTCCTTAGAATGATAGTGGGCGTATTCGTATTGGATAAGTAAGGTAGACGGTACGTCGAGCAAATTGTAGATGGAGTGATCGTCGCCAATTTGCAGGGGAGCGCCTAGCTCGGCTCCCATTTCTTTTGCTATAGCAAGCACCTGCTCTGTCAATTTCTCGTCGGTAGTATTATACACCCGTGTATATAGAAAGGATATACCTATCATGTCAAGGCAAAGCACAAATTTTAAATTTTTCACTTCATTTCGGTGATTGAATCCATAATGTTTGCTCCCCAAAAAATATTCTTCCCTTGTCCCTGGCTCTCCTGCTGTTTCGCCGTCATAGAAATGAAACGACAGGCCGATGCGATTACTGACACACCAATCCATAAATAATTCATCACGAATAAGATGCAGTAATGCTAAGACACCGGAAAGGCCGTTGTTCGCACCGGGGTCGGCGATATTGCCGGAGAAACTGTCGTAATGGGTACAAAGTAAGATAAGAGTATCGAACTTATATTGAGGTTCTATGTAAAAATTTTCTAATATCACGTTGCCATGAAAAGAGTGAGAGCAACTAAAGCTATCCTTTTTTAGCTTAAAGGAATTGGGGAGGCCTTTTTCCAATATTGTTTGCAATACTTCGCGTGCTTTTAGGTTACCTATATTCCTTGGGCCTACAGAAGCCATCGCCCTTATCATGTCTTGCATGTTTGCTGAGTAGTCCACAATCTCTTTGTCCGAACCTATTGTTGAGGAGTTGAATTTTTTAGCCGTAAGCGTTTTAATATCAATCGGAAGATTAGCAAAAATAGAAGAATAATGAGATGGAGCCGTTTGCAGCGTTGTCTCGTAACCTTGCAGCAAAAGAGCCTTGTTGCATTCATTGAAAGGAAGGCTGGTTAAGCCGAAGCCAATCTCTACTATTTGCGAGAGTGAATACTCCCTTTCGTCAAAAGGGCCTATGCCGTCGAGCTGAGAAAAACTTCTAAAGCTAAATGGAGGCTCCTGGAGATACCCGCAGTAAGTCGGCCAGAATCTGTCGTTGACAGGCACTATCTCTTTTAACCTGGTCAAGTAATTTAAGTCTCCCTGTCTCAATGCTAAAATAGCCTGTGCTGCTACATAGGTAGGGAAAAAAACACTGGTTTTATGGATAGAAATATTCTTTAACAGGGAAATAGCTTCCTTTATGCTCTTGGCTTCACACAAGGTGGTAAGCTTTTTATAAGATTCCTGATTTTCTGGTGTATTGGCAACAGGCTCGTGGGTTCCGATATCTATTTTATTCCTGTATGTTGCGAAAATTTTGTCTTGTGAAATATAACCGGGTATGGAGTAAGCGATCTTGACTAAAGATGTCCGATCTCCCACAACGTTTTGTGAAGCTGTCGGTAAAAAGGGAGGCATTTGGAATTTAAGTCTAAAACCGAGCGGCTCAACGACGACCTCTTTGAGCAGGCGCCAGCCTGTCAAAGGGATTTTGTCACAGCGATTTATGTGCATGTATTCTACGGTGAGCAAAATTTTGCTGTTTTTCGGGATAGCAATATTACCTGTCACCACAACATAGCCGCTCTCGTTCCTTTTCTCGCCGTTAACGACATGAAAAAAAACGAATACGGCCAGACAAGAGGCTAAAATTACGCTGGTGAGTATTAAAATTTTCTTTATCATAACTTTTCAGAAGCCAGCTTCTTTACTTCTTCTCGCTTACCACTTCTGCCGAATAAGTAAGAGCGTAAATCCCAAATTGAGGAACCCAATGCCCATATGAGTTGTAATCATTCTGATAACTCTCATGTTCTTGCATACCCATCATCACATTGGTCAGGTATGCCTTGCGGTAGGTCAGATCGTTCGTTCTTCGGTAGAGCGACCATAAGCCCCAGGCACGCGAAAAATTCATGCCTAAGTGGTGGAAATTTTTAAATGATTCGATGGGTAATAACGATGTCGTATCTGGCTGGTATTTACTGAGTATCTGCTTGAACAGATCGGCGTCGGCCGTGACCTCGCAAAGATGCATATAGTTGCCAAAGCGGGAGAAAAATTCCGGGTATTTTTTGCTATCGTGGGCAAAGGACATTTTACGCTCGGTAACGTGAAAGATTGTTTTTGCTTGGGAAGCGACAAACTCCGCTATTTCCGTGTTTTTGCTAAACTCGGCATAATCGTGTAAATGCCGAAAAGCCCACTCTGCATTGGCATATTCTCCTATGTAAACGAAAGGAGGAGATAATTTGTAATAGCCCATTAACGATGTGGCAATTTCGTCTGCCATCGGCCTCAGGCTGGTAATCTCGGTTACCGCTTCATACTCCATCTCCAGCCTAAGAAACCAGGCACGGCCATAAGGCATCTCAAAATTTGCGCGTTTACTCAAAAATGTTTTTTCCTGAGCCACGCCTGAGGCAGCGAAAGAATTTTTCACAAATTCAATGTACTGCTTCTTTTTGCCAGGAGTTACATATTTGGATGCTCTCAGCAAAGCCCAATATCCATGAACGGATGAATGCCAGTCAAGACAGCCGTGAAATATAGGATAACCGGTATCTGTCCTGTTCACTGCCGCAACGACTGATTTACTCAACTTCTCTATATAAAGAGTTCGTTTCGCCAAAAACTCCGACCAATCATTGTCCTCAGCCACATTGTGTTGCGCCGTAAGCATACCACACAAACACAGTAATGCCGATAAAAGTAGCAGCCATCGCTTTCTCATAGTCAATTCTCCTGCCGCCTCAGCCTTGCTTGTTCTGCCCATATTTGGTCGTGTATTCATAAGATGCCGTACCGGTCTTGGGAAAACGCTGGTCAAATTTGATGACAACGAGCGTCAGGTCGTCACGCCATGGCCGTCCCTGACAAAATTTTTGCAATTCATCGTGGCAGTCGCACACAATCTGGTTGGCTGACTTGCCGGCGCTCGCTTTCACTACGGCATGCAACCGTTCTGAACCGAATTCTTGACCTGCAGGGTCCATCGCTTCGGTGATGCCATCGGTGGATAGCACAAGAATCTCACCAGGGCGGATCTGTACTTCACGGCTCTCGTCATAGTCGTACTCTTTGATCATGCCGAGAGGAATACCTGTACTTTCAAGGGCTTCAAATTCTTGTGACGATCTATGATACAATATCGGGTTATCGTGGCCGGCGTTGGCATAACGCACGGTCATAGTCTTGGTATCCAGTTCGCCGTAAAACATCGTGATGAAGCGATCTTCACCCATGTCGTCGGCAAGCAGGCGATTAAGTTCGTTCATCATCACCGGAATAGTTGCCGATTTGCCGGCAAGTGCCTTGACAAAAGCGCGCGAAGTGGCCATGAGAAGTGCAGCGCCGACGCCGTGGCCGGTGACATCGCCGATGGCAATGGCCCAGCGTCCCTGTCCGAGATCGAGGAAATCGTAGTAATCGCCGCCGGTTTCGTCGCAGGTAACATTCCAGCCGACCAGATCGTACTCGAAATTTTCCGGCGCGCCCGAAGGCAGCAAGCTGGTCTGTATTTTGCGAGCAATGTCGAGAGCCTGCTGCATGCGTTCCTTTTCCATGTAATCTTTGAACAGAATGGCACGATGCGCCGCCACACCCGCCTGCTTACCGATTGCCGTAAGCAAATCGAGATGTGCCTTGTTGAAGCGGTTGCTGAGCGCGACCGAGTCAATGTAGATAGCGCCGAGTACTTCTTTCGACGACTCGAGCGGCACGCTGATCACCGACTGGATATTTTGTGCCACGATGCTCATATTGCCGCTGAAACGGTCATCGAGCATGGCATTGGCCGAGAGAACAGATACCCCTTCGTGAATCGTTTTTTTGAGGATGGTACGCGACAGTTTGGTTTCTCCTCCTTGCAGATCACGTTGCACCAGGACGCGGAAATCTTCTCCTTCCGGCACGACGATAAACGCGCGGTCAGGCTTGAACACTTCCATAATCTTGTCCATAATCGCCGCAAACAATTTGGCCTGGTCTTGCTCGGCATTGGTGAGATTGCTCACTTCATAGATGGTGGAGAGATACACCGCTGCCATGTCGCCTTCGCCTTCCTTTTCGTGTCCATCTTGTTTGTGATAGATACGCGAAGAGACGGCAAGCGACTGGTTGACATCTACCCGTTCCATAATGGTGTTGGGCGATTTTTCGACAAAGTCATCCTTGACAAATGAAGCAGAAGCAGCCGGGGCTTCCGGTTGCAGTTCTTTGAATTTCAGCTCGGTCTGGCCGATCTTGAGAATATCGCCATCAACGAGTTTGCGGGAAATGATAATTTTGTTGTTGACAAAGGTACCATTGGTACTCCCTAGATCTACGAGCAGAAAATGGTCTCCCTTCCATTCTACGAGAGAATGGTTACGCGAAATGCCTTTATCCAGTATCTGGACCTGGCAACTGTTGTCGCGACCGATGACTTTCTTGTCGCCTTCTGCCAAGGCAAAAGATGCGCCCATCTGTTTGCCGTTTCTAATCAATAATGTCGCGGTTGCTTTGGGATTTGTATCAGCAGTCATAAAACCTATGCCATGAAAAAAAACTATGGCGCTGTGCGCCAAAGTAGTTTGCAATAAAAACGAACGCCTTATTTATTATTGGGAAGAGAAAGAAAATAGTATCCGTTTTGCAATAGTTTATTGCCGTTGCAATCAGACCACTGTTCATTATACCATTTCTTCGGTTGCTCACAACATAAAACAGTAAAAACTACGGCAAACGATATAGCATAGCAGCCATGTCGTAATAAAATTTGGGCAGCCATTTGCCGGAAAACCAGGCACCCTGGTAATGGCCAATAATCTTGCCGTGGTCTTTCTCGGCAGTGACTCCCATATAATTCCATACACCGGGTAGTGAGCGGCCGTTATAACGCAGGATGGTAGCATTGCTCGGCCCTGACATGGAGATGGTGTTGACGACGCCGTCGTTTTTCCACCAATCGTGAGCAGGCAGTGCATCATTGCCACGGTAATGGCCCATCATATAGGCATGTACCCAGAAGAGTGGGTTCATTGTCGGGCGTGGGCACTCGCAGCCACTGTCGGAATCGAGGACATAAGTTTCTTCTGTGGCATAGCTGAAATAATAAACATTGGAAAAACTGTGCACTATTTGATTGAATTCCTGAGATCCTTTTGGCAACAGGTCGTACAAGGAGATGTCTTTGGTATTGCCGATAGTCGCATCCAGACGCTTGAGAAAATCACGCAGCGATTCCCCAGAGTTGGGATGTAAATTCCATTGATCCATGTCAAAATTGTATACTTCCCAGTCTGTGCCGACCAATGCCAGAAAACTGGCAACAATCTCCTCGGCACAGCCGCTGGAAAATTTATTGATGACGGTCGCCAGAGTGGTGCCGTTGTTGGGTGTGGAAATCGTAGTGACAGATTTGAGCCAGAGCGCGTCGCTGCCCACGCCGAAAAAGTCGCGCGCTAAGAGCTCACCCAGCATGCGACAGGTTTGCCCGCCCATACTGTGGCCGATCACATGCACCGGCATGTTACGGTTCCACTGCGGATAAAAACCGGCATAGCTTTTGCCGAAGCGGTTATGCTTGTAGTGGCTGGCATGTCCCTCGCCGTAATCGAGGCGCCCGCCTTTGATTTGGTAAAATAGTTCGCAGGCACGGTCGTGGTTGGAGGAAATAGGCCCTACCGAAGCGGTGTACACGACAAAACCGCGGTCGCGCAAATATTTCTCGATGTCGAGCGCAGAGCCGCCCCAGTATTTGTAGCCTTTCACTTCGTCCGGTCCCCAACCGCCAAAACCATGCACGAGAATGATCGGGTAGTGGTTGACAAAATCGCTGCCGTCCTCGATCTGGGACAGCAGTGGTGAGGCTAAGAATAGACACAACAGCCAGAGGATTTTTATGTATTTGTACATGTTGATTCCTTATCTGAAACATGCGATGTATAAAAAGCCTGTAGTCGCAGGCTTTATGCCTGCGCGAATGTACTAGATGCTGCCGCGAACGCGGGCGTAAAGCCCGCGACTACACGGGCTGGTCACGCAAAGACAAAGTTGCCGTGAAGCGGTTATGCCCTTCGATTATAGCCGAGGAGAATGCGCGATGCAATCATAATCTGCCGCATAGATACATGTTATCTCTTGTATCTCGGTCCAATATGTGATATGATAAGATGTGCCCTAAATTTATGCAGCCTCAACAAAGGAGAGAAGTAGCGAATTATGAAACCGATCTACTGTGTGAAATGCAACAGTGTGTGCCAGCCTCCCCGCGGACGAACCAACACCGTGGTATGTACTCAGTGTGGCTTCATTTTTGAAGTGATGCGTGGAAGTTTGCACGAAGAAGAAGCGACGAACAGCGCCGCCGGCAGCCATTTCGATACTCCATTGCCGGCTGGGACGCATGCCGTACAGGCACCAACTGAGCGCAGCAATGTGGACATTGCCGGTACAAAGAGTACGCCGCCGGTGAGCCGAGAGAAGCCAGAGAAAGCTTCCGCCAAAACCATGAACGCCATCAAAAGAAAAGAGAATGCGGACGCAGCAAATGAAAACAGCGACGATGACGAGAGCGAACCGTCCGGCAAAAACACTGCGTCAGTCAGAAAGGACGACGCAGAAGATACGGACAAAAAAGGCCGCTTTGCTTTGCAAAGGCCGGAAGATATGGTCTACGAAACGTATGCCGCGCCGCTCAAAGACATTGAGGCCGTTTTACAGAAAACCATCGACAGGTCCAAACAGTCGTTGCCGGCAATAATTGAAACGCCCAAGCAGTCGTTGCCGCAGATGGTGGGCCGTCTGAAAGAACCCGAAGCCAAGCCGGCACCCAAGGCAGATTTGGCCAAGCTCAAGACTTCTACTCTCCCTACACCCGTGAAAACTCCTGCGCCCGCTTTGGCTAAACCGCCTTTGCCGAAGCCGCGGACGCAAGAAAATCGCCCGACACATAGCCGTCGTCGTAACCTGGCCAATACAGTCAAAGATAGCTTTACCAAAATAAGACGCCCGGCCAAGAAGCCGCCATTGCCATCTATGCCGGCTAAAGTAGTCGCTAAAACCAAACCGCGCAGGATGCTGCGCTTATTGCTCGCCACTGTCTTTCTGGTTATTCTGTACATCTTGAGCATGGCCCCTGTGGTGTGCTATTTTCCTAAACAACCTGCCTGGCTGACACAATTCTATTACCCGGTGGCAGTTTTAAAGCAATACATCCCGTGGCTGGAAGAATACCAGCAACAGTGGGCGTCTTTTATAAGAAACCACATTTGATTCGTGGCCGTCGCCGTAGTCGTGAGCGTTGCCGTTTGCAATACAAAATGATAACTCACCTATCCCCTGGCGGGAGAGGTCGCCAGAAGCCGAAGGCGACTGGCGGGTGAGGGGGATGAGTGCCTAACCATAGGCTCCTATTCTCCTAGTCAAATTACTTGGCGATATATTTCTTTACTTCCTTTGCAAATTCCTCCTCTGGAATAAACTCTACATGGCCATCCAGGAAAAGCACATTGCGACCCGTCGCGTGGATTCCCTCCTTGGTCCAGGCAAGATATTGGAGAGTGGTATCCTTAAACGGGCTCGTTATGGGTGCTGTGCGTACTTCATAATCTGTCACTTCTGGACGTTTTTGCTTGAAATCCGCAGCCGTCCCAGGTTTATGACCAGAGATAGGAGAAATAAAAACCTCCGGCTCTATGAGAATCTTTGTCTCGTAAAGGGTGGTGAAAAAGTCCGGATTTTTGAGAGGCGGGTACTTTTTCCCTTTGCCAAAGTCCTCCCGATAAAGCATGACAGCCTTCCCGATCCGGCTCAGGTTGACTTTACATTTCATCTGCATTGCCTTGTCTTGCACGGCGCTAAGCGCAGGCAGCAGGAGAGCTGCCATAATGCCGCTGCCCGCTACAAATCCGGCCGTAGGAGCCATATTCCCTATCGTGAATTGGGAGGTTATCTTTATGCCGTCAGAGTGGGATCCCCACTGGAATGTGGAAGGTCCAAATAACGGGCGGAGCCCGGATGCTTTGGGAAACCTGGAAACATCGAAGGGGAGGCCGAACTCGCGGACGGCTCCTTCGAGAAATGAGAAGACAGGGAGCATCGTGTTATAAACATACAAATTCCCGGTGACGCCGTTGTCCCAGACAGTGATGCCGGTTTCTCCAGAGATATTGAACGGCAAAGGCACTTTGGCCTCGGCATGAGCTTCTTTATAATCCACATAATCTTTTAGATTTTGCACCAGACCTGAGAGAATCAACGTATCTCCCTCAATCAGGAAACAGGAATTCATGCCGAGGTAATAATTCAGACAATATTGTATCAAGGCGGCCGGACTCGGCTCGTATTGGCGGCTCTGGATGCGCTCCATCAAATTTCCAGGCGGCAATACGAAATAGCAGATAGCTTTGCCCTTATAATCCGTGTTTTTTTTCAATATCAAGCCGGACTCTTCCAGGCGAGATACAATATTCTGGAACTTGGCTACATCACGGAGCCGGATCAGCCCAAAAGATGTGCCTGCCAGTTCTTGGGGTGCCGGCGTAAAAAACAAAAAGTCACCGGCAAAGGGGTCGAGGATGTCCGCGGCAATATCCAACCTGGACTGCTCCTGCCAGCTCTTCATGCTTTCTTCAAATTGCCTGTATTTGGCTGACTCCAGAGCAGAAAAAGAGTCCTTGAAAAAACAGAAAACTTTTTGCGGGTCCAAGGGAATATAAGTGAACTGGCTGAACGCACAAGGGACATGAGGCAAAAGTTTTTCAGGACTGCCGCCAGAAAAACTCAGAAGTTGGGTAAGCCCCTTTTTTTCTCCCGGTGCAAGCAAGGCAAAATTGTTCTGCAATAATTTGCCACCGGAGAGCGACCACATCAAGCCTTTCCAATTTTTGACACCCAGGACATCCATCGCTTTTATGTCATTGGGAGTGGATGTTTTCTGCACTGCCAGCTCGATGTTCCAATAAGCGGATAGCAAGATGTTTTTGGCAACGCCGTTCATCTCTCGCAACTTTTTAAAATTGGCATTTTCCACTAAAGACTTTTGCATGGAAAGGATATCGGAAACCGATGCTTTGCGCGTGGCCAGCAAATAGCACCCTTTCCATGTCCATGCGAAAAGCGTACTTTTTCCCTTTACCTGAAACTCTTCCATGTCAATCGGCTTTTGCCCTTTGATGGGGACGGAAGAACGTTTGCTCGTCATGCCCAAAAATTTCGTGAGCCCTGTGCGGATTTTTTCCTGGACCTCTTTTCCCTGTCCGAATACGATCATGACATCCGGTTCACCTCTATTCGGTTCTCTGACTCCTACGATACAATCGCTTTGCAAAATTTTGAGATATTCTTCCGGCTTATAATCACTCTTTTGTATTTCCGCAAGCGGCAGGCGAGCCCAGACAGCTTCGCCCATATCTCCCAACATTTTTTTGGCATCCTGAAATTCCTGGCTTTTAAAAACTTCCTGCCATTCTGGCTGCTGCTGTTTTTCCCACGAGGAAGCACCGCAGAAATAGAAAGACAGCAAAGTATTTTCAGGAAGTAGCGACTCCAGAGGCTGGCCGCTTACAAATGGCGATATCACGCCTGCAAATAGCAAGAAACAGAACACAAAACAACATTTTCTCATAACATTTCTCCTAATCGCTTGCGGGAACCCAATGTCCCCCATCTACCGTACGCCACCCACCGAGCCTGGGTGAATTTTGTTGCACAGATTCAAGATCGAAAGCCGCCTCGACTTCCGGCATATTGGTAAACCCGGAATACTGTCGGTTAACATTGGGGCAGGCATAGACTTCTCCGCTTTGATCCACTACAAATGCACGTATGCCCGAAGTTCTGTACGTCATAGGCCACGCGTAAATAAGGTAACGGTTTTCCATGTGATCGGTAGAGGCGGGATCGGTTTCGGGAGAAGAAGTTTCCCCGATATATCCTGTAGCTGTAGGAAGGTAGCAACGGAAACAATAGCCGCTTTTAACGGCAATGCCGTTATTCTGCCGGGCGGTCATCCCTAATACCGTGCTGATAAAAGAAGGATATGCAACCTTTCCCGAACCACGCAAAGGAACTGTTCCCGCAAGCTCCTGGATAAAACAAAATTCCCCAGTGCCGTCTTGATCCTGGTCTACCATCGCTTGGGACTGGAATTGCACCTGAGCGGTGCTTAAAGTCCGCAAAGTCCCGATGGCGCTTCCCTCGTTTGCGGAGATCCTGGCCCGCAAAAGCCCCGGAATCGCAATCGCTGCCACAATGGGAACGACGACAACAGCATTGCTTCCCAACCCTCCTCCGGCATCCAGGAGAGAGAAATCAGGCACTCCGCTCGCATAAAGGGAAAAAGAAAGAGTGTCCGGTTTGCTTTGGACGCATGCAAGTTCCGGCAGCATGTACTTTTCCAGTACCTTGGCCTGCGGCAGGTTGGCCACTTCCAAAGGAATGCCGATATCCCTCACCAGCCCCTCCGCTCCCTGGAGCATTGACAGGAAGTTTCGATATCCGGGGGCAAAACTGGTGCCGGGCTTTCTAAATATCAAAGTAGTGTGCGGCCCTGCTTGGGCAATATCGTTTTGTACGGTACTGACCAGTGTTTCGCCTTTGGCATTTAAAAAATCTATGTAAGATTTCAGGCCGTGGATCAGGCCGCTAAAGGCCACTACCTTATCATTGACAAAAAAGTAGGCGCGATAGGGATTGAGTAAAACCAGGAGCTGGGGATCGAACTGTTGCGCGAGCTTCAGCAGTCGCTCTCCGGAACCCAAATTGTTCTGCCAATAGTGAATCTCATAATATCCATAGGTTATCACTTGTTCCGCAAAGCCCCACGCTTTAAAACAAGCGGCAATCCGTGTTTGCAAATCTTCTTTGTTTTTGACGGCGAGCAGATGGATGCCTTCCTGGAAAAAGCCGCCTTCGACAGGCTGCCTCGCAAAATAGGCACACTCTTTGTCGAGACAGCGGAGAATATCGGCTATCGAGGAAATTTTGAGCTGCTCGTCCGCATAAGAATATACCTGGGGAGCGATTTGCCGGACGATCGTCAGAAGTTCCACCCAGGCCTCTTTGAAATCGCGGCAGCTTTCTATGTAGATGGTGGAGTCTTTAGGAACTAACGAGAGATGCGCAGAACGGCAATCCTCTCCCCAGAAAAATTTTGTAAAACCGCGTTTGTCATCCGGGCAGTAAATCGCCAGTTTGCTGAAGAGTTGCGGACCCTCATATCCCCAGGCGACGCCCACGCTTTTCCAACCGGCAAAACCCATCATAGTTGCCAGTCTCATGGGATCCGGCGGGATATTTTTGTACAACATATCTAAATTCACATAAAGATGCGTCGCCACCTGCCCGGCTGCGGAGGTATTTTTCACTATTTCTTGGAAATCGCGAAACGAAGCCAGGGACTGTCCAGGCGATTCCTTTTGCGTCATCTGTGTCAGGCTTTCCTTGCTCGTTCCTAGCAAGAGACGCCTGCCAACCATTCCCACAAAGACAAAGCCCATCGGGCCTTGCACTGCCATGAAAGGATACCCTGCAATAGTTTCCGGAGTAGCGTTCGGGGAGTTTTTGCTAATCCAGGATACTAACAATTGCCAAAACTCATCTTTCCCTTTTTCCTGTATATCCAGAGACAGGAGAAGTGAAGGTGGCTTCGTCCTGGGTAACTCAATAAGCGCCAGCGACACCTCGCCGGAAAAAGCTGCCAATATTTCTTTTCTGCTCTTCCCGAAGCCTTCTTTCAGTGGAGCATCCACATCTTTCAGCATAGGCTCTAGCAAATCTTCCAGAGGGGCAATAAAAGCCTGAAAATCCGGTTCCTGTAACAGTTTGCCCAGGTTCGTCATGGCAAACCCCACCCCCGCGCAGTCTATCTTAGGAAAATTGATGAGCAGCAAGGTATTGGCCGGCAGTAAATTGGCAATCCCTCCTCCCGGCCCCGACGTGGATTCTTGTGTAAGCAAAGCCAACCGTTTCAATTTGGCTATTTGGCTTTCCATGTTTTTTCGAGTATCTTGTTGGAATAATTTCTGGACTTCTTGAGCATACTGTGCCAGAGACTCTTCTCCGCTCATTTTGTCCAATAATGCTCGATATTCTTCACCCGACTCCTGTTGCAGAGAAGATAAATTCAAGAGAACTTTCTGATAATGTAGCAAAGCTCGTGTGTACTGTTTTTCCGCCTCGCCTTTCAGGGCTTCCTGCAGGTTCTGCAAAGACTCCTCATATAATTTCTTCACTGTTTCGTTGTTTTGCTTGGGGCTGCAACCCGAACCCAGAAAGGTTAGCAAAAACACTACGACCACTGCGAGCTTGAAATAGCAAAGCTTCATGGTGGTGTTTCCTTTAAAATGTAAATGAAACTCATCTTGCCTGGCGTCATTTGACGATTTACGGTTATAGCAAAGTCGCCTGGCGGTGTCAATCTTTTTTCCCGCCCTGCCCCGTAATGGAATGTCTCTGGGGCAGAGCTGGCAGGGTAGTCCGCTTATCTATCGCCGAGCGCCGGCAGTTGTACCACGGCGATTACCAGCTTGCGTCCCTCACCTGGTTTGAGATAGGTCCACGCCAGAAAATTGCGGTCGGGTGACAGTGTCACATGGTCGCTTTCGTGAAAGAGCGGCTGCTGCGCAGCGTCGGTCAGTTGCCAGTCGTGACTGAGGCTGTCGAGCGAAGTGAGTGTCAGCACCGGATGTTTAGCTTCTTTGTTGGTGAGCAGGTAGAGCACGTACGCCGGCGAACCGAACAGTTCTGCTCCTTTAGCACGGATTTCGATACCGGCCGGCATGAGTACGCTGCCGCCGTTCGACACGATCTTCTCGCGCCCTGTTTCGGCATAGATGCGTGTGATGGCCACCTTGCCGCCTTCATGTTCCAGGTATGTTACCAGCCACTGCCCGTCTTTGCTCCATGCAGGGGCAAAATGGTTACCGGGCATTTCGTTTATTTTTCTAAGAGTGTCTATTTTCCAGGCATTCTGCTCCCATGAAGCGGTGGTATAGTAGACATCACTGTTGTGGTCCCCTGCTTTGTCGGCAGCGCACAATGCGACCTTGAGAAGTTGGCCGTCACTGCACACTGCAAAATCACGTAATTCAGCCAATTGCAGCGATGTCGTCCGCAGCAGGCAATATTCTTTGCCGTCGTGCAGGTAAAACAAGTCGTTATCGCGCAGAAAGAACAAAGAAAGTTTGTCGGCCAAAAGACACCAGTGCGGCTGGCGATCGTATTCGGGACTGTCCGTGACTGGCTTGGGTTCGGGGAACTGGTTGCGGGTGTAAGAGAGGTGATAGATGTCGTAAAATCCCATCTTCCTGCCGCTGAAAGCCAATAAAGATGTATGGGGCTGAGGGGCCCAGGCGGGGAAAGCGAGCCAGCGATGTTTGGGATCATAAAGCTCCACGGTGTGTTCGTGCCCGCTCACCAAATCGAGCAGTTGCAACGCCCGTTGTTCGCGTTGCAAAGTCTGGAAACAAAGCACGCTGCCGTCATTGGACCATTGCGGCAATGATGGCTCACCTTCGCATGCCACTTCGTGCATATCGAGCAGAAAACCCGACGGCATCTCGCACTGCGGTGGCAGCGGACGCCACCAGAAGGGCCAGCATCTTTCGAGCTGTTCCTTCATCTGCACCAGTGCCTCACTGTCTTCCAGGCTTACCGTTTGCTTGTTTGCCCAGATATTTTCCCAAAGGCGTTCCGTATTCGATTTTTTGAACAGATGCAAGGTCCACGGAGTTTGCTTGAGAGTTTCTTGCAATTTGCGCGTCTTGTTCCACATTGCTTGCAGATTGCTCTCCGCTTCTTCCTGTAACAACGGGAACCCCAGGTTCAGTTTTACCAACTCCTGTTCATAAAATGTTATATCCGATGGTGTGGCGCGGTGATAATCCTGCTGTAACACTTTGTCCAAATTCGCTTTCCAGGCCAGCCATCCAGCCTGGTTTTTCAGCAGGAAGAGCTTGTTGTGCAGTCTGTTGTGGTTCACAACAAGCTGTGCCAAGAGACTCTCTACCGCGAGCATCTTGTTCGCCTTGTTTTTCTGCACTTCACTCAACGATTGCCCAAGCTGTTTGTAAACATTGTCGAGCAGTGGACCATGTTCCGCCAGGACGTCGTCTGCGTGGAGCGGACGTGCATACAGCCATTTCTGTGAAATTTCCGACCACTTGGCGGCCTGGCTAATCCATTGTTCTTTGACACACTGTTCGTATAGATTGTTGGTTTTGCTCAACAATTCAATGCAGTAGAGACGTAAATCTAGGGACGCCTTTTCCAGCAACTGGCGCAGTTCTTTGCTACGGTTGAAATAATCTTGTATCTGTTCCGGCGAAAGAGTCTCCACCTGCTCTGTACTCAGGCTGTCCCACATTTTTTTGATTTCCAGCCAATTAGCCTCTTTGTTACCGATCGGACGGATTGCCTCGAACAGTTTTTGCAACTCCTGAAATTGCACATGTGCTTCTTTGAGCATGTATTCTTTTTGCTGGCGAACGGTGTTTTGTATCACCTGCATTTTTTGCAAAATGTTCTCCAGACCGGCAATCTCACTGGCAGCAAGTTCTTTTTTCCACTCCCACAAAGATTGCCACTCTTTGGCAAGTTCCGGCCATTGCCGGGAAGTGGAATTCCAAGTTTCCTGAGCCATGTTCTGGTAAATATTGTGCGCCTTCTGTAGTAGCTCAGTCATCTCTTTTTGTGTTTCTGCCTGCAAATCTTGCAATGTTGCCTGAATTTCACTCAGGCGTTCGTAGTGTTTGGCACTGGCGGCCGGCGTTGCGTTTTCCAGACGGAAATGACGCAGTTCCTGCCATTGACTTTGTGCTTGAAACCATCTGGCCTGCCGTTTGACAAGAGAATTTGGTTCGAGCAAGACAGTCCATTTTTCGATGTTTTGTTTGCAACTAGCGACTTTGTTTTGCATTTCTTTGCAAGAATTCTGTGCATTTTTTTGCATATCCACAAAGCCGCCCAGCAAAGATTCGAGCTCTACCGCTTTGGCCAACGGAATATCGAGGAGAGAAAGCCACTGCGCATCCCATTGCGCTATGGTTGTGGCATAGGACGGTACAGCCTGTGCCCAGGGGTCGTGGCGGATGTTGTTGGCAATACCCTGCGCACTATGATACATCCTCGTCACCAGTTGCTGCATTTCTGCCTGGTATGCCAGGAGTGCGGTGCGCAGTGTAACCAGCTCGCTTTCCAGCTTGCGTGTTTCCTGAGGAGAGAGGAGCGTGAGGTCAGCATCGCGGATTTCCCGCCATTTCTGTTCATAGGCGATCCATTTTTCCTGGCGCGTGACAATGGCCGCCTTGACGAGGGTGGTGTACAGGTTTTGCACTTCGCCGTACACGGCAGCAAAACTTTTGTGCGCTTTTTCTTTTTGTTCCCTGGCCTTGGCTGCGAGATCGAGCAGTGCGAGGTATATTTCTTCAAAATGAGCGGCGCCGGCCAGGCCTTTCGCTTCCCGTTTTTCCCAACTTTTTTCCCACGAGCTTTGTACCGCTTGCCAGCGCGAAAACTGCTGTGCCCAGTTATCCTTAGACACGGTCAGGTAGAGTTGATAGGTATCTTGTAACATCTTGCTGTACTGTTTCTCGCTTGCCAGTTCCAGCGCATGCAGTTCGTCAGCGACATTTTTGATTTGCTGTTGATAGAGAGCCGCCTCCGATTCGGGTATGCTATCGACGGCGCGGCTTTGCAAATTCAACCAGGTGCTTTCCAGCCGCCCCCATTCATCGCTGCGCCGGATTATCGGTATTTCACGCAGTTTGTTGTAGAAGATGCGTATGTCCTCTTTGAGTTTTTGCGTCAACTCGCTGCCGCGGCTTTCTACCACCTGTTGCGACTGTACCACCAGCAATTTGATCTCGCGTGCCAGTTGAATGTTCTGTTTGAGCCGTTCCAGCTCATTTTGAATCTCGTCTATTTCTTTTTTTTCCAGACGCCGGACAATGATCTGCAATTCCTGAATCAACATATCCAACTTGCTCGCTGCCTGGTTTTCCTGTGGCAGGGCAGGAACAAGAAAACACAATAACAAAATGCACAGCGTTATTTGCCGAGACATAATCGCCTCCTTTACCCATGGCTTACCGCAGGCAGAAGCCTGCTATCGCCCTGGGCTATAACAAGATAAGCCTCTCTCTCTTTAGCTATTTTGGCGTATTTTTACAAACAATGCGTCCTTCGACACTGATGTTCAGTTTGCCTTTCTTCTTGAGATACTGTTCGACCATTTTGGGGAAAGGGTCTGGCGACACCGTTTTTTGTTCTTTGCCTTTGAGCATCACATAATCATCGCCGCCGGAAGCAAGATAATCGAGGGTAATCAGACGATAATTTTTGCGCGGTTGCAATGGTTCGCCGTGCACCTTGACTTCCAGCACGCGGGCGAAGACCGGCAGCTCAGGGTTGAAAGTGAAAGAAAAACCGGCGATCTGCAAAAAGGCGCCGCTCACTTTCTGGTATTGCGACACAGCATTTTCCAGCATCTCTTGCAACGCCTCTCCGCTCACTGTCACTTCCACGACTTTGTTCTTGTAAGGAAGTGCGGCGGCCAGCCTACCTTTGTTGATAGAGCCGGCCGGGATGGAAGCGCGGATACAACCGCTGTTGAGAGCAGCGATATCGGACTCCGTAGAGCTGGCGAGCAGAATGTCGGCGAGCAAATTGCCGAAACTGGTCTCCTGCTGGCGCACTGTCTGGTAGTCGCCGTCGAGCAGGACATCGCTCACACACACTACTTCCGCCATCTCTTTTTCCTCGGTCTGCCATTTATGAATCAATTCCAGGCTTTTGGTGTCTTTGAGACCACGGCAGTCGTCCGTTGCCGGACCGATCTGGTAAAACTGCGGAATGCTGGCAGCCCATTTGCCTTGCCTCTGTGTCAACTCGATTTCACCGAGCTCACCGCCGCGTTTTTTGCGGACACGCGCGACGACAACAGTACCTGCCTGGGTGACGCGGTGCGCGGTCTCTACATCGTGGCGGCCGATAATCAAATGGGCGAAAGGAATTTCCTCGGCCAGTTTAAGGTCTTCGTTGTGGCGCAGATTGCTGAGCAGGATAATGATATCCACCTTGTTCTTGAGTTCCTCTGCGCATTTTTTCGCTTCCTGGATCGGGTCCTTGAACAAGAGTCCTTCGATGGCGGCTGGTTGGGCCTGCACCGCCGCTTCTTCCGTAGTGATGCCGATAATGCCGAGTTTGACACCATCTGTCTGATGGATCAGGTAAGGCTGCAACAACCTGGTATCGCCCTGGTAAACGTTGGCACTCAGCATGGCGAACCTGGCTTTTTTCATTTCCTTGAGTAATGCTTTGGGGCCGTAGTTGAGTTCGAGCTTGCCGAGACTCGTGGCGGTAAGCCCAAGCAGGTTCAAAGCCTCCAGTGCCGGAGTGCGATCATTGATGTCGCCGGCCAGAAAGTCGCCGCAGGACAATACCAGGGTACGAGGCGCACGCCTTTTTTCCATTATGGCAGCGAGGTATTCGAGCCCTCCCACTTGCTCCCCTTCTTCAAGTACCGGAAGCAAGCTGGAATTCCAAGAGGCAAAATAGAAGAGGCGTATCGTTGGTTGTGATGACACGGCAGGCACAACGGGCTTAGTAGCGGGAGGCTCTTTGGCGGGAATAGCTTGTTCGTTTGCCACCAGTGGGGCATTTGTTTGCGTCGTCTGCTGTTGATTGCGGCAAGCGAGCAGCAAGAGCAGAAGCGACAATAGACCCAAGGTACGCCAATGATTATCGTATTGCATAGAAAATCCTTTCGCGGTGTATGACAGACAGAGATAACTTTCCTTCAATTGTAGTTAAGAAAAACGCGGCACGCAAGTAATTTTTCATCCGTCTATAACGTTTTTACCGAAGAAATCTCATGCAAACAAAAGAATTATGTGGTAAAATGGTGGGGAAAACAGGAATTTCTAAAGGAACAACACATGAACATTCGTTATTGGTTGGTGATGTTACTAACACTCGCCTTGCTCGGCTGCGTCGCTAGCGACAGCTCGGTTGAGCTAAACAATGAACCCCAGGTAGCTGAGTGGGGCAACAGAACCTGTCCGGTGATGCGTGGTGTAGCAGTGGATGCCAACTGTTACGCTATCTTTGAAGGCAAGAAACTATATTTCTCCAGCTCTAGCAGCCGCACAGAATTTATGCAAAATCCGGAGGCGTACCGCGCCGAACTGCTCTCGTCATCCGGCAAATAAGGTTTTTTGGGCATGAATGGCATTATCTTGTATTTGATCCGGCACGGCGAATCGGCTTACAATTCGCAAGGGTTGATCCAGGGACAATGCGATGTCCTGTTGAGCGACAAAGGACGCCGTCAGGTGTGTACGCTCGGCGAGCGGATGAAAAAAACGACACCGGTAGATATGATCATCACGAGCGATCTCGTGCGCGCCCAGGAAACGGCCAAAATCCTGTCTGCCTATGTGCCGGTCAGCCCCATCGTAGACCGTCGCTGGCGCGAAATTTTCTGGGGTTCCTGGCAGGGGCGCACATGGCAGGAAATCGTCAAACTGCCCGAATTTGCCGTTTATCTCCAGGAGTGGTACACCTACCAGGGGCATGGCGGCGAATCATGGCAAGAGGTCGGCAGCCGCATCCGTGGTGCGCTCGATGACATCGAGAGACAACATTTCGGCAAACGCATCGCTATCGTGACGCACGGCGGCACCAGCCGCGTTACCCTGATCGAAGCGCTCCGTTTGCCACCGCGCTACTATCCATTCAATTCGGACAACGCCTCGATCACCGAGCTGGTGTTTGAAGAAAAACGCTGGCGCCTGCGGCGACTCAACGACGCTGCCCACCTCGAAGGAAGCACTCTCGAAGACCACTGTTTCACCGGAGATGCGTATGCCAATAAAGCTAAACAGCAGTGATTTGGTGGTGATTGTACTCTATCTCGTCAGCATCGCCGGCATCATCTGCTGGCACAGCAAACGCAACCAGCAGGTTGCCGATTTCTTGCTGGCCGGCCGCAAGCTCACCCTGCCGGTGTTTGTCGGCACCCTTGTCGCCACCTGGTATGGCGGCGTGCTTGGCATTGCCGAATTCACCGCCGGGGCAGGGCTCGCCGCCTGGTTTACCCAGGGCATCATGTGGTATGGTGTCTACTTACTGTTTGCCTTTTTCTTTGTCAGCAGGATCAGCAGCCTGCCGTTTTATACCGTGGTTGACGTGCTGGACGCCAGATTCGGACGTGCGCCGGCGTTGTTAGGCGGACTCTTTACTTATCTCATGGTCAACCCCGCTCCCTATCTCTTGTCTCTCGGGGTAGTGCTGCATCTCTTCGTCGCTCTCTCGTTACCTTATACCGTCTGCCTGGGAGCCGTCTGCCTGGCGATCTACACCATGCTCGGCGGCTTTCGCGGCGTGGCGTATAGCGACCTCTGGCAGTGTGTGTGGATGTACCTGGCTTTTGGCCTGTTATTTGTTTTTGCCTTGTATCAATGGGGTGGTGCGTCATTTTTACAGCAAAACCTCACCCGCGTGCCTGGCTACGAACACCATCTGGCTTTGCATGGCGGCCTCCCCTGGCCTTATTTGCTGGCATGGGGCGGCATGGCCTGTTGGGTGCTGGTGGATCCCAATTTTTATCAGCGATGCTACGCCGCTACTTCGCCCCAGGTGGCGCGGCGTGGAGTCATCATTGCCATCCTGTGCTGGGCGGTGTTCGATATCCTGTCGTGCGGGTCGGCGCTCTATGCCGTGGCCGCCCACAATGCCCACATCTTGAGCATTGCCGATACCAAGATGGCGCATTTCGTCGCCGCCGACTATTTGTTGCCTTCGCCGCTCAAAGGGCTTTTTATCGCCGGCGTCGTGGCCAATATCGCCTCCACTGCCGACTCTTTTCTGCTGGCAGGCGCTTCCATCCTGGCGCGTGATTTTTATTGGCGGCTTTGCCGGGACAAGACGAGCACGGTCAAGGTGGTAACAGCGACCCGCTGGGGCATCGTTTTTACCGCGCTGTTCGCTGCGGCGCTTGCCGTATGGTGTCCGTCGGTAGTGCGCCTGTGGTATACCATCGGCACAATCGGGGTGTCGGCACTTCTGGTACCTATGCTGTGTGCCCTCTTTGTCCCCTGCTACTGCCGGAATAAGGCGGCTTTGGCCAGTCTCTTGAGCGGCGGTATGCTCTCGCTCTTGTGGTTGCTCCTGGGGCACACGGTAAACGGCAGCGTACTCTACCCGCTGGGGTTGGAACCGCTCTATCCGGGATTGTTGGCTTCGCTTGTGGCTTATCTTGTTGTGTTTTGGTTTCTATGAACACAGCCTTGCATCCCAAACGTTTTTATGATTACAATACTTTTCTGCATGAAAAATTCGGCGGGAAGGTTTATAAGATTTGCCTCGATGCCGGTTTTACCTGCCCGAACCGCGACGGCAAGAGAGGTGTGGGGGGCTGCATCTATTGCAACAACGCGAGCTTTAGCCCGGGTGCCAGGCTGGCTGACACGCCGATCCATGAGCAGATAGCAGCAGGCATGGCAGTCGGCCGCAACCGTTTCAAGGCAGAGAAGTTTATCGCCTATTTCCAGGCTTTCACCAATACCTATGCGCCTCTTGAGAGGCTGCGCGAGCTGTACAGCCAGGTGTTGGTTTACCCCGAGGTCGTAGGCCTTGCCATCGGCACCAGACCCGACGCCGTTGACACTGACAAGATTGCACTGCTGGCCGAGTTGGCACAGAACAAGTTCGTCTCGCTCGAATATGGCGTGCAGAGCATGCACGACGCTACGCTGGCGTGGATCAGACGCGGCCACACCTATGGCGATTTTGTGGCGGCCATGGATTGGACGCGCGGGCGCGGCATCCATGTGTGCGCCCATGTCATGCTCGGTTTCCCGTGCGAAACACGCGCCGGGATGGTATGCCTGGCCGACGAGATGACACGCGTAGGCATCGCCGCCATAAAAATCCACAACCTGATCGTTACCCGCGACACACCGCTTGCGCAGATTTATGCGCAAGAACCGTTCCCGCTCTTTGCCTACGACGAATATGTGGAACTGGTGTGCGACTTTTTAGAACATTTATCGCCCGTCATCGTGGTCGAACGGCTGTGTGCCACGACACCCGACGAATATCTGATTGCGCCGCGCTGGCACAAGTCGCCTGGGCAGCTCAGTCAGGATGTCAGCAAATGTCTGCTGGCACGAAACAGTTACCAGGGACGGCTGGCCTATAGCCAATAATCGAAAAGGGAAATTATGCCTACTTTGCTCATTGCCTACGACAACAACACCGTGGAGCAAAAGTTAGAAAAATATGCAGCGATTGGCAGATCCAAGCGATGCACGGTGTGCATCAAAGACATCAAGCTGTCGCGTGTGCAGTGTGAAATTATCCAGGACGACAGCGATTTCATTCTCGTAGACCTGCACAGCCAGAACGGTACGCGCCTGAACGGCAAACTCGTTACCGAAGCCATCCTAAAAAACGGCGATAAAATCACCATCGGCCGTGCCGAACTGACGTTTGTCAACAGCGGCCTGGCAGTTTCCGACAATCTGCCGCCGCTCACTATCCCGGTGAAAAAATATAGTCCATAAAATCGTACTAAAATATATAAAATTATGAAAAATTTTGTAACTATTCAGCCGTAGAACACCGATCGGCTCGTCTTAGTTTGAGAAGATAGCAAATAGACATTATTGGAAATAAGGATATTATGGGAGGACAAG
>JAGVGO010000283.1 GCA_020057085.1 Planctomycetota bacterium
AATGCCCAGGGGAGGGCGGGCAAAAAATCTGTCTTTCTTTTATTTCCAATAATGTCTAATATACCATTTTCGTATGCAAGTCAATAGAGAAACGCAGTAGCTTAGATGAAAGGAGAGCAGTTTGGATTTACTTCTGGAAATCGGCAAATGTTTACAGGAAGGTGACGAGGAAAAGATTGTCGTTCTCACCAAAGAGGCACTGGCGCACGCCATTGGTGCCAAAAAAATTCTCGATGCCGGGCTCATTGCCAACATGAACAAGGTGGGAGAGCTTTTCAGAGACCGCGAAATATTTCTGCCCGATGTGCTTCTCTCGGCCAGGGCGATGCATGCGAGCATTGCTGTGCTGAGGCCGCTTCTGCTCACTGAAAAAAACAGTTCGCGCGGGAAAGTGGTGCTGGGCACCGTGCAGGGCGATCTCCATGACATCGGCAAAAACCTGGTGGGGATCATGCTGCAAGGTGCCGGCTTTGAAGTGATAGACATCGGCAACGACGTACCGCCGGAAAGATTCGTTGACGTGGCGGTCGAACAAGGGGCAAATGTCATCGGTATGTCGGCCATGCTGACGACCACCATGCCCGCCATGCAACAGACGGTGGCGATGTTGAAGGCGAAAAAAACTGCCGTCGCCGTCAAAACCATCATCGGCGGTGCGCCGGTATCCGAGGCGTATAGCAAAGAAATCGGGGCGGATGCCTATGCCTACGATGCGGCCCAGGCCGTGGAGCAGGTGAAAAAAATGGTAGAGAGCCTGCCATGAAAAAGATACTGGAAAGAGTCAAGGCTGGGGAAATCCTGGTGGCCGACGGCGCCATGGGCACGATGCTGTTCGAGCGAGGCCTGAAACCAGGCGAATGCCCAGAAGCCTTCAATCTGACCCAGCCGGAAGTATTGCGCGAAATCGCCCAACTCTATCTCGCTGCGGGCGCCGAGATACTACAGACCAACACCTTCGGCGCCTCACCCTTGAAGCTCGCCAGCTACCATCTGGCCGACAAAACAGAAGAAATCAACCGTGAGGCCATTCTCATAACGAGGAGCGTGGCTGCCGAGCGGGCGTACGTCAATGTTTCGTGCGGGCCGTCGGGCAAGCTCTTAAAACCTTATGGTGATACGGAAGCAGCCACGGTGTATGCGAGTTTCGCGCGACAGATGAAGGCCATCCAGGATGCACAAGCGGACATCATCTGTGTGGAAACCATGAGCGATCTTGCTGAAGCGTCGCTTGCCATCAAAGCCGCCAAAGCCGAAGCGCCTTCCATTCCGGTCATGGCGACCATGACCTTCGAAGCCACGAAGAAGGGCTTCTTTACCATCATGGGAGTCGGTATCCCGCAGGCTGTGGCAGGGTTGGAGAAGGCAGGAGCGGACATCGTCGGTTCGAATTGCGGCAACGGCGTGGAACAAATGCTCGTGATCGCCCAACAAATGCGGCAGGCGACCAGGCTGCCCCTGGCTATCCGTCCCAATGCCGGGTTGCCGCAGATGGTCAATAACCAGCCCGTGTACATGGAGACGCCGGCCTTTATGGCAGAAAAGCTCAAACGACTCCTGGACTTCGGTGTTTCGGTGATTGGCGGCTGCTGCGGCACGACGCCGGCTCATATCAGCGCCTTGCGCCTTGCCATCAAACCACGGATTTGAGAGCTTGTTCACCTTTCAAAGGTGAACACTAAGACCGTGCAGCCATAGAGGATGCGCCCGTGCCGGTTGATACCGTGGCGGCAAGCGTCCGTCCGCTAAAAATACACATCTGCCTGGGGCAGAGAGGTGCGGATGCACTGGCGGTTTGCTTCAGGGATCGGGTTGCGTTGCAGATAAACTTTGCGTAGCCCTGTGAGCCCGGCCAGACCCTGCGGCAAATTGCCAAGCCGGTTGTAGCTGACATTGAGGTTTTCCAGAGCCGACAGCCGTGCGAGCGAAGCGGGCAGAAAGGCCAGGCGGTTGTTGGCAACCGAGAGGTGTCTGAGGCTGCGGCAGCAACCGATGTCGGCTGGCAATTCGCCAAGAAAATTATCGCTCAGATAGAGAAAAATCAGGCGTTCCAGGAGACAAATCTGATCGGGCAGGTACTTGAGACAATTGTCGGTCAGGCGCAGTTCGCGTAATTCGTAGAGATCCAGACATGTTTCTGCGTCCACCAACTGGCGCAGGTAGTTACGTGCCACGTTGAGATGTTGCAAGCGGCTGAGGCGGCCGATAGCGGAAGGTAAAGTAAAGAGATTGTTGTCTTCGAGCGTCAACGTCACCAGATTGTTGCACATGCCAATTTCCGCGGTTACCTCGGTAAGCTGGTTGTGACTGAGATCGAGATGTTCCAGACGGGAGAGAAGTCCCATCTGTGCAGGCAGTTGGCGTAACTCGTTATGGCTGAGATCGAGCGTAGTGAGATGAGCAAACATGCCGATTTCCACCGGCAACTGGTAAAAATTTTGCCCGCGCAGGTCGAGATAATGCACCGCCTCGGGCCTGGCCAACGCCGCTGCAAGAGAAGTGTATCTCTCATCCCCCGAACAATTGATCTCCATGGTTCCTTCATCGCCTCGAAAATTTTCCTTCATCGCTATATTTTTTTCTGAGCATGCCCCCAAAATTTATCAATCGCTCAAACATCTCATACAGGATCGGCAGCACAAAAAGCGTCAGGATCGTACTAGTGATAAGTCCGCCGATGACCACGATTGCCAAAGGCCGTTGTACCTCCGCACCTTCGCTTGTGGAAATCGCCATAGGAATAAACCCAAGACTTGCCACCAGCGCGGTCATAAGCACAGGGCGTAGACGTATGAGTGCACCGGTATGGATTGCTTCCAGCAGCGCGACACCATCCTGGCGCAGTTTGTTGATATAGGAAACCATCACGAGGCCATTCAGTACCGCTACGCCGAATAAGGCAATAAAGCCCACCGCAGCAGAGATGCTAAATGGCATCCCACAGAGCAGTAAAGAAAACACGCCTCCCACTGCGGCAAGTGGAATTCCGGTAAATACCAGAATTGCTTGCCCCAAAGAATTGAATGTGGTAAAGAGTAGCATAAAAATCAGAAAGAGCGCCAGAGGCACCACAATGAAAAGTTTTTTCCGCGCCCGTTCGAGGTTTTCGAATTGACCACCGAACTCAAGCCGGTAGCCGGTAGCCAATTTCACTTTTCCTTTAGCGAAGATATTACGAACATCCTCGACGAAAGTGCCGATATCACGGCCGCGCACATTGCCTTCAATCATAGTAAGCCGCGAGCCGTTTTGATGCCTGATTTCTGCCGGGCCTTCCACTTCACGAATGTCGCAAAGAGAGCCGAGCGGAATCCTTTCACCATGAGGGGCACTGACAAAGAGCCTGGCAATCGCATCCTTGTGGTTGCTTGCCTCTTTGGGAAGCTTAAGCACCAAAGCAAAACGTCTCTGTTCTTCCAGAACCTGGCTTACCTCGATCCCACCAATGCATTCTACGATTTCCATTACATCCTGTGCCTTGATTCCATAACGAGCGATCTTCTTTATATCTACTATGATCTCCAGCATAGGGAGCCCTGTCATCTGCTGGGTTTTAAAATTAGAAGCGCCTTTCAGTGCGGATACCGCCTCCACCACTTCTTCTCCCAATTTGCGTAGGGCTTCCAGATCCTCGCCAAAGATTTTAATGGCAACGTCGGAACGCACTCCGGAAATGAGTTCATTTACCCGAAGTTCTATGGGCTGGCTAAAGCCATAGGCGAGGCCGGGAATGCGGGCCGCTTCCTTGGTCATTTTTGCCTCGAGATCCTTCTTGCTTTGCGCCCGCTTCCATTTATCTTTGGGCTTTAGCTTGATCATAATATCGCTAAGATGTGGGCCCATAGGGTCTGTGGCGATTTCCGGGCTGCCTGTTTTGGAAACGATAGTGTCTATCTCATCGGGAAACTTTGTGAGTAAGAACTCTTCCAGAAAGATCGTATGCCTTACAGACTCCTCCAGCGAAGAACTGGCAAGACGAACGGTGCTGATGGCCATAGCGCCTTCATCCAGTCTGGGAACAAATTCTGCCCCCAGAAAGGGGAAGATAGATAGCGCAATAAGCACTATCACAGTAGCTCCTGTAAGCACGGACTTCTTATAGCGAAAGCACCAACGAAGCGTATTTCCGTATAATTTTTTGGCCTGACGGATCAAAAAAGTCTCTTTTTCAGAGATTTTGCCGCGCAGGCAAAGGGAGGCAAGCACCGGTATTAAGGTGCAAGTGAGAATTAGAGAACCGAGCAGGGCAAAGATAACGGTTTGTGCCATAGGGCGAAACAGTTTCCCTTCTATGCCTTCCAGAGTGAGGATGGGGAGATAAACTACGATAATGATACCCACGCCAAAAATAATGGGTCGCCCCACCTCAGTGCAAGATTCCAATATCGTATGGAGAATGCTCTTTTCTTTTCTCCTTTCTGCCAAATGGCGCAGGGAATTTTCCACCAGCACCACCGAGCCATCCACGATCAGTCCGAAGTCAATAGCACCAAGGCTCATGAGGGTCCCGGCAATACCCAATTTGACCATCATGCTCATCGCAAAAAGCATGGAAAGAGGAATAGTCAGTGCCACAATAATAGCGCCACGGATGTTCCCCAGGAGAAGGAGCAAGACAACGATCACCAGAGCCGCACCTTCCACAAGATTGGTGGTAGCCGTCCGAATCGTCTTGCTCACCAGATCGGCTCTATCATAGAATGGTTTAAGCGTTACATCTTCGGGCAATGTTTTTTCGACCGCAGCGAGCCGTTGCTTCACATTCTCTACCACAAGCCTGGAATTGGCTCCCATAAGCATCATGACAATACCTATGACGGCCTCGCCTTTTCCATCCTGACTGACTGCTCCCTGGCGGATGGCCGCACCTATTTCCACATCCGCTACATCGGAAACACGCACAGGAACACCATCATGGGTGGTAAGTACGATGCTTTTGATTTGCTCCATACTCTCAATTCTTCCCACCCCACGGACGATCAGTTGTTCTGCAGATTTTAAGATATAGCCACCACCGACATTGATATTGTTTGAGGCAACGCTTTCAAACACTGCTCGCAGTGTCAAATCATATTTGACAAGGGCATCAGGGCGAATCAGAATGTGGTATTGCTTTTCGTAGCCGCCGAAAGAATTGACCTCTGCTACTCCAGGCACGGAGCGCAGTGAGGGTTTCACCATCCAGTCTTGTATGGTACGCAGTTCTGTCAGGTCCCGTCCTGGAGATTCCAGGGAATACTGAAAGATTTCCCCAAGACCGGTACTGATGGGCGACATTTCCGGCGTGCCAAGTCCGGGAGGAATATCTTCCTTTGCCACCTGAAGGCGCTCCTGGACAAGCTGGCGCGCGAAATAAATATTTACGTGATCTTTGAAGGCCACCGTGACTTGCGAAAGGCCAAATCGAGAAAGAGACCGGACCTCTTCTACGTCCGGTAAACCGGCCGTCGCTACTTCAATAGGAAAGGTGATCTGGCGCTCTACTTCCAGAGGCGAAAGTGCGGGAGCCGAGGTATTGATCTGCACCTGGACATTGGTTAGATCTGGGACAGCATCAATAGGAAGGTTAAACATCGCCCACATTCCCACACCAATTAAGATTCCTACCAATGCCAGCACCAGTACCCATTTTTCCAAAACGAAGGCAAACATACGTCTCACGAACGTCTCCTTAAGATTTGATTTGTCAATGTCTAATGCGGAAAAACTTTCCGCGTCATTAATCGCCTCCTCAGCCTTTTCCCATTTTACTTTTGAAAATTTCCGATTTGAGGAGGAAGCCTCCCTCATTCACAACGAGGTCGCCTTCCTCAACCCCGCTTACGATTTCGAGTTCTTTGTTTATGCGCTGTCCTAAAACTACGTCGCTGCGCACCCAGAAGTTGTCTTTCCATTTTTTGAAAAGAAACGATTGTTTTTCCTCGGAAAAGATGGCGCTTTCCGGCACTGTAATTTTTTTACCATTAGCAGGTAATTGGATTCTCACCCTCACAAACATCCCAGGCCTTAAGTTTTTCGTGTTGTTCTCTACCACCACCCGCATTTTTACCGTGCGTGTCTTTTCTTCCATGACATCTGCAAGGTAATCTACATTGCCAGGAACACCATCGTTTGTATTGCCAGGAAGGTGCAAGGTGGCAAGGAGCTTACTTAAATCGTTTTGGCAAGGCCGCAGCCTGGTAAGATCATCCTCGTAAAGGTCGCACCATACCCAAAGCGTACTGAGATCAGAAATGGTATATAGCTCGCGCTGTGCCTCCACAAATTGTCCTGCGGAAAGATTAGAGAGGATAATGGTTCCAGAGATGGGCGCACGAATCTCCAGACTCGCAAAAAGGTGGCGGTCTTCCTGGTTGACTAACTTTTCGATGTCTTGGGAAGTAAGTCCCAACAAATAGAGTTGTTTTTCCGTGGTATCTTTCTGGGAAAATGCCTCCATATGCTCCTTTTCCACTTCCAGCTTGTGTATCTGAAGGTCTAACTCCATCTCTTCAAGTACACTCTGGTAGCGTGCCGAAATAGAGTCAAACTCTGCTTGAAGTTCCATAGACTTCTGCTGGATCCACAGAGATGCCTCTTCCAGTAGACCTTGATAATCGGCTTTGGCAGACTGATAACTGGTTTCTGCTTCATTTACCTCTTTTTGCGTAGAGGCACCTCGTTGGGACAAACTCTTTTCGCGTTCGTAATTCTTGTCGGCCAAATAAAGCCGTGATCCGGCGGAAAGCAGCCTGCCTTTCCATTCGCCGATCTGCAGAGCTTTTATACCATGCTCCGCCTCTTTAAGCCCATCCGTTTTTTTCAAAATTTCTAAGAGACTCCGCATATTTTCCAGTACTCGGTTCTCTCTCGCATATTTGATCTTGGTCAGCCGATAGGAAGCCATGCTCTCAATCAACTTCTCTTTATATTTCCCCATCCTTAGTGAGCCTGAGATTTTACTCAAATCCAGATCTTTCTCTCCGTGCTGGAGAGTATCGAGGAGCGTCTTCAGATTCTCGTGGGCGCTACTGACCCAGTGCATATTTTTTTGCGCAATCGCGTAGCGTTGGTGGGCAGAGATATACTCCAGTTTTGCTTTGCCGTAATCCTGGCTGTGAAGGATTGCCAAAAGCTCCCCTTCTTTCACCTGCTCTCCCAATCTTTTGTGCACTTTCATCACACGACCTGAGACAATCGGAAATACTGCCACAGTCTTGAGTTGATTTACACGTACCTCTCCTATAACCTCAAAATTGTCGGTAGGTAACGAAGCAGCTACTTTTATGCTCTTAATCAGCTTTGGCTCAATGTCTGAGCCAAGTTTCACAACGCCTAATTCAGAGCGGCAAGCATTGCATTCGACTTGAAGAATGTCGTGTTCGCACTTTTTCTCGCTTAACTCTGCCAGAGAAACTTTTTTGGGCTGTTCAGCTCCATCATGCTCGCTGTGTTTCTCGGATTCACTATGTTTATGTTCTTTCTCGTCGTGTTCTTTCTCATCATGTTTATGCTCTTTCTCATCATGTTCTTTATGCTCTTTCTCATCGTGTCTATCACAAGACAAACAAAAGAGAAAGGCAAAAACCGTCATCCAAGATAGTAAGGCTTTCATAATTTTTCCTTTCATTCACGTCCGGCAGCAACATCGGTAAGGCGGTAGAGGGCAGCAAGGGCGGTGTGTAAATTTTCCACTTCCTGCAAAAAGCTAAGATGTGCCTCGATTTCCGTCTGTTGTGCGGTAATGGTTTCGAGTAATGTGATTTTCCCCTGCTCATAGCCCTGGTACGTCAGTTCTCTGGCTTGCCGAGAAGCAGGCAGGATATGTTTCTCATAGCGTTCGATATTGTGCCTGGCTGTCAGTGCTTGCTGATAGGCGGCAAAGAGTTCGTCGCCCAGTACCTTGCGTTCGGCGTTTTCTTGCGCCAGAGCTTTTTGCTGCAGCGCCTCAGCTTCGGCGACGGCTCCGCTGTTTTGGTTCCAGAGCGGCAGTGGCAAAGCCAGTCCGAACACCAGACTGTTCTCCGGTCCGGCATAGTCGCGGCGTACGCCAAACGTGACTTCTGGATTAGGCCATATCTGCGCACTGGCCTCTTGTTTTTGCAAATTGGCGCGCCGTTGCTCTGCCTGCCATTTACTCAGGCGTGGATGCTGCATCAGTCTTTCCTGATAATGCGTCCATGGCAGAAGCGTGAATACGGGCAGCAACTCGCCGCGCAGGGGTGGCAATGGCGAGTCGGAGCGGCAGATCAGTGAAGATAGCCGCTTGGTGGCTATGAGCTGCGTGTTTTGCGCCTCAACGTAGCGGACGAGCAGGCTGGCGTGGCTCACTTCCACTTTGAGCAAATCCACCTGGGGGTTTTTGCCCGCATCTACCATTCTTCTGGTTTTGTCGAGAAGCGTTGCAGCAGTCTCGGCAATTTGCCTCAATTGCTCGACGCGCTGTTGAGAGAGCAGGCATTGATAAAAACTCAGGTAGACCTCGGCCAGAAACGTACGTTTTTCTTCGGCTGCTTCGCAGCGTGCCACAATTTCTTTCTGACCGGCGGCTTGCCCGGCCAGTGTGAGAGCGCCGTTGATGGGAAGTTCCTGACGCAGACTCAACGTCACTTCGGAACCGTGAAAACCGCCGTCATTGCCTGCTACGTTTTGCGGTTCCACCGCGATTTCAGGATTGCGCCAGGCCTCTGCCTGTTGTCGGCCGGCAGCGGTGGCGGCTATTTCATACTGAACAGCCTGCAAACGAGGATGGTGTTGCAAGGCCAAATTTTGCGCCGTTTCCAGGGTAAGTTCTTTATACGTGGTCAAATCAGGTTTATTTTGCTCTTGCGCTTGTTGCACAGGCATAGTTTGTGTTTGCGCAGAAACTACTGACACTGGCATAGGAGCAGGCTCCTGGCAGTTGCAACAGAGCAAGAGAATGGCAACAGCAAATAGACATAATATGGGCATAGTGGTACCTCAATGAAATTAAGAATTAAGAATTAAAAGGTGATATGCCGTGGTTTACAGCAGCCAGATGCAACTAGCTAAACGAGGTGATAAAGGAAGATGTGTTTGGTATGGATAGTCTGTGCCAGGTAACAGAGAGGTCGGTTTGCCAAGCAGGCAAGTAAGGATTGTCAGAGAAGAAAAAAAGAGGAAAAACGGCAGCATTGTCTGGCCTGCCTGGCCAGGCTGCGACAGCGACTGCGAGACGATATTTTCCTGACACGGCGATTGCGTGATATGCAGTATGGCTGTTTCGCTGTGACTATGATTGTGCCAAGTCGTAAAAGAGTGGCCGTGTTCATCGCACAGGCAATCGAGCAGGCTGCCCAAGTGGGATTCGCATACATTGCAAAGATGCAACGAAAAACCTGCCACTTGTGCAGCCAGCATGGCCAAGATGATGAGGATAAGAAACAGTTTCGGCATAGGCGGCCATTCCTTGTATTTCGCTAAAACAAGAGATGTTTTTTGATACACCAATGATAGTTCGACGTAAAGCCAAGCCTCTTGTTTGTGGTCTAAATTATCGTACCATCAGGAATGACAGTATTCTTCGGCAGCACAATGACCCCATCACGGATGTAATAATTGGGGCCGTCATAATTTTTCTCTTGCCTTTCGTTACGGATCACGCAATTTCTGCCGATCTTGACATTTTTGTCAATGATAGTGCCCTCAATGTAACTCCCTTCACCGATACTGGGATCGTCGGGTGCTTCCTGCTGTTCGCGGCCTTCTTTTTCCTGCCATGGATAAAAATCAGCACCCATGTCAATACATCGTTTGAGGGTGGTGCCGGAGTGGATGACCGAACGGATGCCGATCACCGAATCGCTGATGTGGCTTTTATTGATGATACATCCTTCGGTAATCAGAGAATCGTGAACAGAGCAGTCATCAAGGCGTGTGGGGGACAACATGCGTCCACGTGTGTATACCAGCATTTTCGGATTGTAAAAATCGAACGGTGGATTTTCTTTGGTCAGTTCAATGTTGGCTTCAAAAAAAGATTTTACCGTACCGATGTCGCTCCAATAGCCGGAGAACGGGAAACTCACCAGACGCCTGCGTCCAATGGTATCAGGGATCAGTTCTTTGCCGAAATCGGTATATTTTTTAGGTGATGCCAGTTCTTCGTTCAGTACCTCATGGTTGAAGATATAGATTCCCATATTGGCCAGATAGATGCGTCCTTGTGCTGCGAGCTCCGGTGATACTTTGCTGCATACTTGCGGCAGTTGATGTTTTGGCGGTTTTTCGTGGAATTCCACAATGTTGTGTCGAGCATCCGTCTTGAGAATACCGAAGGCAGGTGCCTCCTCGGCTGTAACGGGAATCGTGCCGATGGTAATTTCAGCATTGTTTTCCATGTGATGTCGTAACATCTCACGGTAATTCAACTGGTACAGTTGATCTCCCGACAGAATCAGCACATATTTGTGCCAATAGGCATTGATATAGTGAAGGCTATGTCTTACTGCATCGGCAGTGCCCTGGTACCAATCGCGCGATTGATATGTCTGCTCCGCAGCAAGAATAGTGACAAAACCTTTGCTGAAACGATCAAAAGTATAAGACATGGCAATATGCCGGTTGAGGCTGGCTGAGTTGAACTGTGTCAAAACGAACATGCGATTGATATTGGAGTTGATGCAATTCGAGATGGGAATGTCAATCAAACGATATTTGCCGGCCAACGGTACAGCCGGTTTGGAACGATACAACGTCAGAGGAAAAAGGCGTTTACCCTCTCCGCCGCCCATAATCACAGCCAACATTTCCTGCATAAATTTATCCTCTTTTCTTATCCTTTACAATTTACAACATACGTACACAACGAAAACCGATATATGCGTAGCGCACGGTTTGCACCCAACAGCCACGCGAAGGTGTGCGCAAGCTGCTGGCCGCGTCGTTCCATGAGCCGCCTCTAAGTACGCGGGCCGGACGGCTGGCGGAACAGAGTGGATTTTCGTGTGGGCTGATACGATAGAAATCTTTATCATATGTGTCCAGACACCATTGCCATACATCTCCGGCCATATCCATGCAGCCGTAAGGTGAAGCACCTTTGGGGAATGAGCCTACCACGCTCGTCTTGCCCAGATTATTGCCCCAGTTAGCCAATTCAGGAGATATCTCCTCGTCACCCCAGGGATATTTGCGTCCATCGTTGCCACGCGCCGCCTTTTCCCATTGGGCTTCCGTCGGCAATGCTTTGCCGGCCCATGCTGCATAGGCTAGAGCATCCCAATAGTCAATGAAGATTACCGGACAGTTGTCCTGATCACTGTATTTTTTGTATTCGCCACTGCCCCAACCTTTGGGTGTATGATCTTTGCGGTGTGGCTCTTCTGCATGGCATTTGGAATGGTCTCCGCTTTTTTGGATGTAATCGAGAAACCGGCTATACTGGGCATTGGTCACGAGGTATTTGTCAATCAAGTAATGACTCAGGAAAACTTCATGGACAGGCGATTCGCTTGCTCTTTCTTCGGCTCCCATGGTAAAATTGCCTTCCGCAACCAATATCATTTGTGTGTCGTCGAGTTGCGAATAGATGGTGCCATCGCGGTAGAAAAATTTTTCCGGCAACAGGGCCGTACCACCATCTTCCAGAGGAATGATGCGATTGCGAGACACACCACTTGGTATATCCTGGGCTTTGGGTTGAGCAGGCAAGGAGATGGGAGAGGCACTGGCTTGTGCCAGATCGGCAAGAAATTCGGTGGCATTCTTGTGGCGCATCTGCGGATCTGTTTCCGTGGCTTTACGCAGAATAGGCCAGATGACGCCGGGCACATTCTCCTGATACATCAAATGAGGCACTTTACCGGTGAGCAGATAGTACAATGTTTTGCCAAGCGAATAGACATCGCTCGTCAGTTGGGAAGAGCCGCTGGCAAGAAGTTCAGGCGCAAAAAAATAAAGGTCGCTAAGGTCTTTTCTGCCGATATAAACCGGCCACTGGTCGAGAGGCGCCATGCCGAAATCCACGATTTTTATTTCCCCTTTGTGCATGTAGAGCTTGCTGGGATTGAGATTGCCATGCACAATTCCCTGATCGTGAGCATAGGCTAAAGCACCTGTAATCTGAAGCGCCAGTTGCAGCCATTCTTCGGCCGGGATGCGGCCCTTTTTCTCTACTCTCTCGGCCAGGGTAGGACCTTCCAACCGCTCCATGGCAATGCACGGACGCTGTTTGTTGATCTCGTGGAAATCATAGATTTCGGCAATACCCGTATGTTTTATTTTTTTGCGTACTTCGAGAATCGCTTTACGCACACTTTGCGGCGGGTTGTATAACACTTTCAGCAACACCGCCTGCTTTTCAACATTGTCCTTGCCTGCGAAATTGATACCGATTCGCTCTTTGCTGATGACAGATTCTATCTGGTAGCGTTCTGATGGGGCAAGAGACAACATGGGTAGTGCCTGGGTAGCCATTCGATACCCTTCCATCGCCGCTTCGAACTCACCCACCGAAAGCCCCAGAATAAAATAATCATAATAAATCAGTGGGTCATGGAAGCCGCTTTCGATAGCATCAACAAAAAAGGAGGAAGCAGTGTTGAACGCACCGGTGGTGTAAAAGTGTTGGCAAAAACAAAGTAACGACTCTTCGCGTTCGCCCAGCGGCACCCCATGCCAGCCGACTTCCGCCACATAGTCTTGTAGCGCACGTATACATTCTATTTCACGCGCAGTAACAGGGGCATTGAGATTTTCTTCATAAATGGGCTGGTTGGGAGCGGCATTACGAGCGGCCAGGATTTGCCATAATTCGTCGAGCCATAAATCGGTTTGTGCTAATCCTTTGCCGAATTTGTAACCAGCTTCGGCTAAACTTTTGACGGCACCTCGCCGTAAAACGGTCATTTGCCGGGCAAAGTCCTGGTTCTCCATCTCCATGGCCGTGATTTTGGCATGCAGGTCGTGGCCGGGCTGTGATCCGGCAACAGAAAGGGCGCGTACCTGTTTGAGCAAAAGATCACCTTTGCGGAACAGATAGTCAATAATCGCCTCAATGTACTCACGTTCCTCGTTTTTGATATCTTGCGTCTTGCTGAGTTCTTCCAGACGATCAAACCACGAGAAATTGAGGTATCCGCTCAACACTCGGATAGCATCTTTGACAACTCCCCATGACCAACCACTTTTTTCTATGCGGCCTGAAATTTTTGACACATCGTTCTCCCAACATAAGCGTAAATCTTTTCTTTCGTTTCCCCAAGTAGATGCCTCATTTCCCCAGGTATTTATTGTAGCTACTACACAGGCAAATTGCAAGGATGAAATTTTGTCGGGCACAGCCGTCCCCAATCTTTTTTGTTTTTTTTGCTTTCCAAACGGTTGCCATTTGTTTATACTAGCAGAAAAAGGTACGGATTGACGATATTTGTAAGGAGTACTCCATGCCTGTAAGCATAGAAGAAATCCGTGAATTTCTCGATAAAAAGGACGTCAAATACCTGTTCGATGCACAAAAGGAAACTTTCATCATCAGTTTTACACCACACGTGGTGTTGATTCGTCTCGAAGAAAACGGCGAATTTTTACAGTTTCGTACGTTAAATTTCTACCAGTACAAAGCGGGTAAATACCGGGAACAAATCCTGGAATTGGTTGGTTCTCTCAATTACCGGCGCAAATTGATCAAATTCGGGTACGATCCGGACGATGGTGAAATCAACGGTTGTGTTGACATACCTATCGAAGACTCTGCCTTTACCAGTACGCAATTTTTCCGTTGCCTGGCTGCACTCCTGGAAGCCCTCGAAGAAGGCCGACGCCGCCTCAACATGCTGCTGGAAACAGGCAAAGATCCAGGTCAACGGCCGGCTAAAACGAGCGAGACACCGTCGCTGCCAGCGAGCAAAGAGGCTGGTAAACAGCCACCTAAAGCAATTGATAGGCTGGTAAACGAAATCATGGAATCCATGGACGAGCCGAAGCAAGACAAGCCAGAAAAAAAAGATGAACCGAATCAGGGAGAAAAAAGTTAGGTAATAAGGCGAATGTCCCCCTCACCCGCCAGCAGCGTTCCGCTGCTGACGACCTCTCCCGCCAGGGGAGAGGTGGCTTATCTTGTCTTTAGCCATGATGTTAGCGTTAATTCAGTGACATTCAAGTAATAAGGCGAAAAAACATATGCGCGGTGATCCCAACTATCCCCCTTCCTCGAATCTTATATTTTCGCACAATCCTTATTGGACGACAGGCGTCAAATGGCTCATTATCGCCAACGCCGTGATGTTCGGCGTGCAGATTGTGTGTTGGAAAATACTTGATTTTCCTGTGGAACCCTACCTGGCACTCTCACCCCAGCAGGTGATTTACCATGGCTGGTTGTGGCAATTGATTACCGCCGCTTTTCTGCACGACGTCTTCATGCCCACCCATATTCTTTTTAACATGCTGATACTGTTTTGCTTCGGTTTTCTCGTAGAAAGTCATCTCGGCACCAGGCGTTTTCTTCGTTTCTATTTCGCTGCCGCTGTCTTTGCCAGCCTCGTATACACTGCCTGTGTACTCTTTACCACGACAAAGTCTCTGGCTCTCGGTGCTTCGGGAGCCATCATGAGCGTCCTGGTGATGGTGGCTTGCCTTTATCCGCACAATATTTTGACCTTGATTCCCATACGGATGCGTACCATGATCTGGATTCTTGTCGGCCTCGATTTGTATCAGGCCTTGCTGCTGCCTGTCAACTCGGTAGCGGTTACCGGCCACCTGGGTGGCGCGCTGTTCGGCTATCTCTATTACCGTTTTGCGGACCGTATCTACGAGCACTGGGGCAGGCGGGCAGTACGCAGAGAACGCCGGTGTAACGTGCAGACACAGGAAGACGAAGAACATTTGCGCCACGAAATAGACCGTATTCTCGACAAAGTAACACACGAAGGCATGGCATCTCTCACCGCCCAAGAACGGGCCTTTTTGCAAAAGGCCAGCAAGCAGTACCAGGGAAAAATGTAAAATTTTAAGGAGATCTTGTGAAAATCGGCATCACTTACGACCTTCGCGACGACTACATCGCCGAAGGTTACAACCGCGAGGAGGCGGCAGAATTCGATTGTCTGGAAACCATCGAAGCGATCGAACAAAATTTGCATCGGCAAAGACACGAAACAGAACGCATCGGCACCGCCAAACGACTTATCGAGAAACTGGCTGCAGGCAATCGCTGGGACATGGTGTTCAATATTGCCGAAGGCTTGTGGGGTTTTGGCCGCGAAGCGCAAGTGCCGGCGATTCTCGATGTCTACCGTATTCCCTACACTTTTTCCGATCCAATGGTGCTCTCCGTAGCACTACACAAAGGCGTGACCAAACAACTTGTCCGTGACTTGGGACTTGCTACTCCCGATTTCTTTGTTGTGGAAAACGAAAACCAAATTGCGCAGGTACATCTGCCTTTCCCGCTTTTTGCCAAACCAGTGGCCGAAGGTACGAGCAAAGGCATTGACGCAGCATCAAAAATCAATAGCCGTGAGGAACTGCGCCAGGTGTGTACAAGACTCCTGGCACGCTTCGCCCAGCCTGTCTTGGTCGAAACGTTTCTGCCCGGCCGTGAATTTACGGTCGGTCTGCTCGGTACAGGCGATGAAGCATGGGCAGTCGCGGCCATGGAAGTGGTGCTGCTGGGCAAGGCCGAACAGGAAGTCTACTCTTACCTCAACAAACAAGATTGGGAGGATCGTGTCACCTATCGCCTGGAAACCAGCGCCCTCGGCGAAAATGCCAAGGAGCTGGCGCTGGCTGCCTGGCGCGGGCTTGGCTGCCGCGACGGCGGGCGCATTGACATCCGCTGTGACGCCTATGGCCAACCTAACTTTGTCGAAGTGAATCCCCTGGCCGGACTCAACCCCGTCTACTCCGACCTGCCTATCCTATGCCGCATGTCTGGCATAGAGTATGACAAGCTGCTCGCGCTCATCATGCAGTCGGCGATGAAGAGAGTCAGCAACGGGCGTATCCAAAACTAGGGGGTATGAATGAAACCACGAATAAACACGAATTAGAAAAAATTACTAGGAGAATACTATGAGATTTTGTTTTTTGCTTGTTCTTGGACTGTTGTGGGGCGCATTGGCTTATACTCAACAGAACGGTCCGATCGTAGACAAAGTTTACATTGATGTGCGCATGAACGAAGGCATTGCGCTCATGGACACTGCCAACGGCAGGACCGATGTCTTTTTCACCGGTATCGCCGGTAGTCAGTATAAAGCCCTGCCAGCCGAAGTGAAAGCTAAACTGGATATTTATGCTGTTCCTTCTGGCACCTGGTCACTGCTCATCAACCCGATTCCCAATGAAGCGCCATACACCTGGACCGTTGGCGAGAAAACATACTTCAATCCTTTGGCGCTGCAAAAAGTCCGCTATGCATTGAATTGGCTCATCAACAGAAGATATATCGTCAATGAAATCCTGAGCGGGGCGGGCGATCCGATGTTCACGGCGCTCACCCCTGGTCAGCCTGGTACCTACCGCTACGCAATGGTAGCCGCCAAACTCGGTTTTAGCGCCCAAGGTAATGAAAATAAGGCGATCGGCGACATCACCGCTGCCATCCAGGAAGCTGCCGATCTACCCCAAAACAAAGGCAAGTTGGTGAAAAGCGACAAGTTCTGGCATTACAATAACGAACCGGTGACCGTGAAGTTCCTCATCCGGGTGGATGACCCTGAAGGGCGGATGCGAGAAGGGCGCTACATTGCGGACCAGATTGAAAAAGCCGGCATCCAGGTCGAACGATTGGAATGGGACAGATCCAAATGTATCAAAATCAGCCACTACGGTAACCCGGCCGATCTGCAATGGCACCTCTATACCGAAGCATGGGGTGCCGGCACCACGCGTGCTTACTGGGATATCGTCCTTGCTCAGATGTACGCTCCCTGGTACCGCAACATGCCCGGCGGCGATCCCAGTTTTTGGAACTATCGGCAGGAGGAGATAGATCGCTTGAGCAAAAAGATCTACAATGGTAATTTCCTTACCGAAGACGAATACTGGCAAGCGAACCTGCGCATCACGGAACTCGCCTTGAAGGAATCGGTCAGGATCTATATCGTTGTCCAGCAGCAGTACTACGCCACCAATAAGGATCGCTTCAACAGCCGCATGACGTACGGCGTCGGTGATGGGCTCAATAACTGGTCTGTCATCACCGCCGACGTAAAGCCGGAAAACGGGCAGAAGGTGCTACGCATAACCCAATATTCTGCCAAAGGAGCGCTCTTTATGAGCGCGTGGGATCCTGTCGGAGTCAACGGCTTTGCAGATACCTACAGCCGGGCCATTTCCGACCCTTTGTGTGACATGACCACTTTTGAAGCACCCAATTCTGGGTTGGACACTCCCTGGCGGTCGGCATGGAGCAATGTGAATTCCAAGATAACCCTGGATAAGGACGCACAGGGAAACGAAATCCTGGTCGGCCAAATTCCTATTCCTGCCGATGCCATCATTTATGATTCCAAAAGCAAAACCTGGCAGAAAGTAGGGGAAGGTAAAAAGAGTTTCAGCACCGCCACCTATACCTACAAATTCGGCAAATGGCACCATGGCCGTCCTATAGGCATTGCCGACGTACTGTATGCCACCGCCTTTGGTGTAGAATGGATGAATAAAGACGGCGAAAACGATAAATACTATGAGGCGAACTATGAAAAAGTTGCCCGTCCCCAGGACATTATCCGCGCGATGGTAGTCAACCCGGACAACACCATCACAACCTATTTCGACTATAACTTCCCCTTGTCTCCTGACCGTACTGGTGCCCAAGGCGCTCTTACCCTGCGCACGATGCCGGTAGGCGTGATGGTCTGCGTGTCATGGGAAATCGTTGAAGCCCTCGCCAAGCTCGTAGCCGAAGGCGTTGAGTCGGGCACTGCCTACAGCTTCACTTCCGACCAGGCTTTTACCGAGGTAGACATTATCAACCCCAAGTGTGTGGCCGACATCCGGGCCAAACTCGTGGCCATGAAAAACGCGAAGCATGTACCGGACGCCATGAAACCCTACATGAGCGTCGAGGACGCTGTCGCCGGCTATGACGCAGCCATCGCCTTCATCGACAAGCACAAACACGCCTTCATCTCGAACGGGCCGTTTATCCTGGAATCTTATGATTCGAGCAAGAACGTCGTGGAACTGGTGGCCAACCGCGACCCAAGTTATCCCTTCAAATCCAACTACTGGCCCGAAAAGTTCAAAAGTGTCCGCACCAGAATTGACAATGTGAATGCGCCCATGATCAGAAAAGCCAAGGGCGGCAAGATACAAATCGTCGTGTCGGCAGTGGAATACCCGGCAGACACGTCCAAACCGGCCGAAACGGCTTCGGTGCGCCTTATTCTCAGCACCCCGGGCGGTGAAAAAACCTACGGAGCCGAAAAAATAGCCGACAAACCAGGTGTCTATGAGGCTAACATTCCGGCCGAAGACATCAAAGAGTTAAAGTCCGGCTCCTACCAGTTGCTGATTGAAAGCCAACTGTTCCAGGAAGCCCCAGCCATCGAAACAGTGTCGCTAGTGATTCTTTAGGGCGTATCCAATAATTCGGGGGGATGCCAACTCTAGGTTTTTTAGGGGAAGTGGATGTTACTTGCCCGCCCTCCCCATGGGCAAGCGACATGGATAGTTTAGAGTAGCTCGCCACCATGGGAGGGTTGGGTGGGGCCGCACCAACAAGGCGCTGGTTCGTGTAATTTGCCCCTCCCAACCCTCCCCTGGGAGCCTTGCGAAATAGGTATTTCAAAGCAAATGCCCAGGGGATGGCGGGCAAAAAATCTGTCTTTCTTTTATTTTCAATAATGTCTAATTCACAATGAGCGCGGCAAATGCTTTCGTAACGAGGATCGGCTGTAGTGCTTGGCGCGCGAAGATGGCAAAACACGGAGAATGAAATAGCCCTGCTGAACCGTTGAACCGTTTTTTGGTTTGACAAGTAGCAATATTACTTGTAATATGAAAATGTTCTCTCAGAAGTTACGAGGATAGTCAAATTTACTAGAAGCTAAAGGCAAAACATGCACCAGATACCCTTAGTTAATCTACAAAGACAATATCAACAACACTGCGAGGAGTTTAACCAAGCTATCTTAAAAACAATGCAAGCTTGCGATTTTGTCTTAGGTAAAGCGGTTCAGGAATTTGAAGAAAAATTTGCCGCGTACTTGGGTGTAAAAAATGTCATAGGCGTTGCTTCCGGAACGGATGCTCTCGCCTTGATTCTCAAGGCTATCGGCTGTAAGCAAGGTGATGTGGTGTTAACCCAGGATAATACATTTATTGCCACGACGTTAGCCATTTTGAGCGCAGGAGCCAAGGTAGCCCTCTGTGACATTTCTGAAGATAATTACTCAATGAATCTGAGTAGCTATAACGGCGCGCGTCCCAAGGTCGTGATGCCCGTTCATTTATATGGCTTTCCCTGTGATCTGACCCAAATCGAACAAAAGTATGGCAACAATGTCATGCTTGTTGAGGATACAGCTCAAGCGCATGGCAGCACGATCAAAGGCCGACGATGCGGATCTTTTGGCATCGCCAACGCCTTGAGTTTCTACCCTAGCAAAAATCTGGGTGCATTTGGCGATGCAGGGGCCGTAGCTACCAATGATGACAATTTAGCCCAAGAGGTACGTTATCTGCGAAATTGGGGTTCAAAAACCAAGTATATTCACGAACGCGAAGGGGGTAACTCAAGGCTTGATACCATGCAGGCTGCAGTCTTGTTGGTCAAGCTTAAATATCTGGATGAGTGGAACCTGCAACGCAATCATCTGGCAAATTTATATCGCAAGCATCTGCAAGCAACCCCAGAAATCATACTACCACCGTTGGCTCCGGAAGGATGTTTCCAGAATTACCATCTGTTTGTCATAAGGCTCAAAACTGCTGACCGAGACAGCGTGCTCAAACAACTCCAAGAGCAAGGAATTGGCGCCGGGATCCATTACCCTGTACCCATTCATAAACAAAAGGTCTACGCTAACTATGAATTTGCTAAACAGGGCTTTCCAATAGCCTCAAACACTGCACAGCAAATCCTCTCCTTGCCGATTTACCCTGAAATGACACAGCAAGAAGTGGAGTGTGTTTGCGAAGTTTTAACTCGGATTTTAGAGCAAACTGGCAGAAAGTAAGCTGTGAAATCATTGTGTGTGATGCCGGTATATAACCAGATAGAACAGCTACCAGACCTTGTAGCTAAATGCCAACAAAATATGCCTGCCAGTTTTTTAATTATCGTAGACAATGGTAGCGACGATGGTTCTCAGGAGGTGATCGCCAAATCTGGTTTTGAATTCGTGCGTTTGGATAAGAATTATGGCATTGGTTATGCACTCCGGATAGGCGCGCAAAAAGCATTGGAGCGCCAGTGCGATACCGTAGTGAACATTGCCGGCAACGGTAAAATGCTCCCCGAACAAATGAGCCGGGTGCTGGAACCTATCGAGCAAGGGCTGGCGGATTATGTCACAGGAAGCCGCTTTCTCAAAGGCGGGGAAAGCCCAAACTTGCCTCTATTTCGCAAAGTTTCGATTCCCATGGTAGTCAATACGTTAGTCGGTTTGTTATACTGGGTCAAAATTACCGATACCACTTGTGGCTATCGTGCTTATAAAACCGAAATCCTACGGCATCCTAAAATCCACTGGCAAGAAACTTGGCTCGATCACTATCAGTTCGAGTACTATCTTTATGCTAAGGCCTTAAAACTGGGCTATCGGTGCAAAGAAGTCCCGATTAGCATGATTTATCCGGCAGCGAAGAAAAATTATTCCAAAATCAAACCCTTTATTGGCTGGTATGAAATGTTAGAGCCTTGGGTATTAGTAGCACTGGGGATTAAGTAAGCAATGGAGTAAAAATATGGGAACGCCCAAAATCCGTAAAGTAGGTATAGTCGATGTCAAGTTTGGCGACGATGTTACGATAGTAGAACCCACAAACTTATACGGCTGCCAAATTGGCGATGGCGCTTTTATCGGCCCATTCGTTGAGATACAACGCAATGCTATAGTCGGCAAACGCACCCGCATCCAATCTCATAGTTTTATTTGCGAATTGGTGACGATAGGCGAAGATTGCTTTGTTGCACACGGAGTCATGTTCATCAATGATTTATTCCGAGAAGGCAAACCTGCGCACGAAAAGGAAAAATGGCTGTCTACGTTTGTTGGGAACCATGTAAATATTGGCTCTAATGCCACCATTTTGCCGGTTAGAATTTGTGATCATACAGTAATCGGGGCTGGGGCGGTTGTAACCCGTGATATTACAATACCAGGCGTATATGCTGGTAATCCGGCACGATTGATTCGGAAGTTCAGCCTATGAACAAAATCACCCTGGCGCAAATTGGTTTAGGGCATTGGGGACCCAATCTGTTTCGCAATTTTTATGACCATCCTGCGGTGGAAGTGAAAGCAGTTTGCGACCTCAATTCTGATAAAAAGAAAAAAATCGAGCAAGCCGCCGTAGAATTCACCACAGACTACGAAAGGTTACTACAAAAAGAAAACGGCATTGATGCAATCGTAATTGCCACGCCGCTTACCACTCACTACGATCTGACTAAGAAGGCTCTCCAGGCAGGTAAGCATGTCTTCGTAGAAAAACCCTTCGCGTCTAGTAGCCAACAGTGTTCTGAGCTTATGCGCCTAGCCGCTGAACAAAACTTGATTTTGATGGTTGGGCATGTGTTTTTATTTAATCCGGGTATTCGCCATGTCAAATCACTTATTCATAGTGGTGAGCTGGGGAAAATTTTATTTGTGCATAGCCAGAGAACCAATTTGGGGCCTATCCGCACCGATACCAGTGCGCTGTGGGATTTAGCCTCTCACGATATTTCCATTTTCAACTATTTACTGGATAGTCCCCCCCTGCAAGTCACTGCTTGTGGCAGTAAGATTTTGAGCAAACGCCTTGAAGACGTGGCTTCGTGCAATTTTTATTATCCTGGCAATATTTGTTGCCAGGTTCTAGTCTCATGGTTACATCCCCAAAAAATCCGCCAACTTACCGTTATTGGCGACAAGAAAATGGTATTATGGGATGACATGTCCGTTGGCAAACCCATCATGATCTACAGCAATAGTGTCACATCCTCAGCACCTCCCGAACAGATGGAAGGTACTTTTGCCGAATTTAATTTTATTATCCAAGAAGGCGACATCTACATCCCGAAAATTAAGCTTTACGAACCACTCAAGGCCGAATGCACTCATTTCATTGAGTGCCTGCTCCAGAAAACCAGACCATTGACCGACGGCAAATCAGCGATCAATGTCGTATGCGCGCTGGAAGCTGCCGAATCTTCGATGCTCAATAAGTCGCAGCTCACGCCTGTAATTACGCCGATGGTGTAGCTGCAACAATCCTACAGATTACCGTAGAGTACAAACATCCATGAATTTCAAAATCGTCTTGGCTTGTTCTGTTATTCCATGTATTGTGGCCACGATTTTATATAGCTGCGTCGCCTCTTTTTCTTACCCCTTCCCAGATAGCTATGGTTATTTGGTTTTAGGCAATCATTTGGCGCAAACTGGGGAGTTTGGCAGCAGGGAAGAGTATGATTTAGAAAAGCTCGCTTACCTGCGTACGCCTGGTTATCCGCTATGTATTGCTTTATTTTCTTGGGCTGGCCGGCACGGTTTTTTTATTGCCAATCTGTTATTTCTACTGGGGATCACTTATTTTACGTTGGCTTTAGCAGCCCACTGGCACAATAAACATATCGGATTGCTGACGGGTTTTTTAGCGACATGCCCTGGTTTATTGGTTTGTACAACCGTTCCACTCACTGAAATTTGTTTCTGCTTTTGGTTTGTAGCGGCGGTTTATTATTTTGCTATGCACAAGACTATCCCAACAGCTCTGGCTTTGTCCTGCGCAGCTTTGGTCAAACCTCTGGGAAGTTTATTATTTGTTCCATTTGCAATAGGGCTAATCTGGAAACGCCAACGTATAGCCACAGTCTTAGTATTTATATTGTTGGCCAATTTGTTGCCTTTGGGATGGAGCCTGCGGAACTATGCAAGAACGGGGCATTTTTTTTACACTACCATCGGAGGCTACAATCTTCTATATTACAAAGCCGGCACTTTCCTCGCCTATAAAAATAACGAGCCATTTATACAAACCTGCGCCAGGTTGCAAGCAGGCCTCCCCCATCCCGACAATCCGATTTTGCAAACCCAAGCTGCCCAAAGCTTAGGCCTAAAGATTATGCGAGAAAACGGGTGGCAAGTGTGGTTTTGTTTACTTCGTAATTTGCCCTATTTTTGGCTGCCCGACATCACTCCCTTGCTGGAACGCTTACAGATTAGCCAGGGAAATAAAGGAACTTATGATATTTTATGGAGAGAAGGTGTATGGAGAGCCTGCCAGCATTATTTTGCAGGCAATCGGCTTGCGGGTAGCTTAACAGCTATTTATGGCGTTTACTATGGAATATTGCTGCTGGCTGTTGCCTATGGACTATGGTATTTGTATCGCCAGCGGCAAATAGAAGAGCTGCTCACTGTGATTGTTTTTACGGGATATTTCAGTTTTATGCCCTTGGGAAATTTGGATTGGCGATTTCGGTTGGCTATGATGCCGATATATTTTATTGTGATTGGTATTGCATGGCGTAAACCTCCTGCCAGGATTTGGTGTTGCTTGCAATAGATCAACAAATAAGCCGTGCGACGGCCTCTAAAAAAACAAACAATTGCCACAAAAAATATTTGACAGACGCACTGCGTTATGATAATTTAATATATCCTGACCATTCGGTTAGTTTTTCTTCTCAACGAATGGTAACACACATTTTCACACTAGAAAAATTTATTTTTCAACCAGAATTGACCGCTCGGTTAAGGCGACTAAGCGCAAAACGGAGTTCAAGCATGGACAAATTACCCGCTGTGATGCCTGTGGATGGAGAAGTTTTCGAGGCAGAAATTTCCTGGCAAAGTTTACCACATACGTTCCAGCCGCCAGCGATAGTTGATCCGCTCACTCGCACACGTGAGTACCTGATTTCCTTGCAAAAAGAGGGGGGCTACTGGGAAGCGCTGTTCGAGATGGATGTGCGCCAGGCGGCCGAATATATCTTTCTCAAACACATTTTGCATATGGCTGATAAGGAGGAAGAGCGACGATTCCTCAACTATATTCTCAAAAAAGAACGGCCAGGTGGGGGTTGGAGTAACTATCACGGCGGAACACCCGATCTGAGCACTACGGTGACAGCCTATTATGCCCTGCGCCTGGGTGGCTATCTGCCGGAACACCCGGTATTGCAGCGAGCCAAGGAAGTGATCTTGAGCCAGGGCGGCATTATGCAGTCAAATTGCTTCACCAGAAGCTACCTGCAACTGTTCGGTCAGATGGACTCCGATTCGTTGCCGGCAATGCCGGTCGAGCTGATGCTGCTACCCAAATGGTTTCCGTTCAACATCTATGCCATCTCCAGTTGGAGCCGCAGTATCATGGTTCCACTTCTCATGATTGCTGCCCTGCGTGTCAAGAGACCACCAGTACCAGGACCTTCCTGCGACGAGTTATACCCTGCCGGCTGTAACCGTAAAAAACTGCCCATCGCCTGGACCAAAAAATGGTTCACCTGGCACAATTTTTTTCTGTTCGCCAATATTTTTCTCAAATGCTACGAAAAACATCCGATTCGCTGGCTGCGTAACAAAGCGATGGCCAGAGCACACATGTGGGTGGCCAGTCACATGGGCCGGCAAGGCGGGCTTTGTGGCATTTTCCCGCCCATGGTGAATTCCTGTATCGCCCTCCATTTTCTCGGCTACGACCTGGATCATCCGCTCATCCAAAACGAGCTGCGTGCACTTACAGAACTCAAAGTGAACGAAGGCAACAGTTCCTGGATGCAACCATGTTTCTCGACTATCTGGGACACCGCTTGGTGTCTCAAGATTCTACCCGAACTGGGTGTCCCCATTGCACATCCGGCGCTCGTCAAAGCCAAAGAATTTTTGTTGAGCAAGCAAGTGGGCGAAACGGGCGACTGGCAGGAAAAGATTCCGCCGGTTCCCTGCGGTGGCTGGTATTTTGAAATGGAAAACTGCCTTTACCCCGATGTTGACGACACGGCCGCGGTGTTGATGGCGCTCCAGCCATACCAGCATGAACCGCGTGTAAAAAAAGCGTCGGACAAGGCCATCCGTTGGGTCTTTGCCATGCAGTGCAAAGACGGCGGCTGGGCCTCGTTCGATTACCAGGGCAAAGTGTATGACTGCTTCAACTACATCCCGTTTGCCGATCATGGTGCGTTGCTCGATCCGCCGACCGCCGATGTTACGGCGCGTGTCATGGAAGCGCTCGCCGGCTGGGGTTACACCTTGTCTGATCCTAATATCAGACGTGCCAGCGATTGGCTTATGCGTGACCAGAAGCCGGACGGCTCCTGGTACGGTCGCTGGGGTGTCAATTACATCTACGGCACGTGGGCGGTGTTGTGTGGACTGCATGCGGCGGGCTACGACATGAAACGTGAGCCGGTACATAAGGCTGTGCGCTGGCTCTTCGATCATCAGCGTCCTGACGGCGGCTGGGGCGAATCGTGCGCCAGTTACAGCAATCCGGCGCAGAAAGGTGCGGGAGAAAGCACGGCGAGCCAGACGGCGTGGGCGCTCATGGCGCTCGAAGCCGCCGGCGATTGTCAGAATCCGGCAGTTTACAAAGGTGTGCATTATTTGTTGCGCGAGCAGAAAGCTGACGGTTCATGGGACGAAGAATTTTCTACCGGTACTGGCTTCCCCGGCGTATGCTATTTGCGCTACCATCTCTACCGCGACCACTTTCCGGCACTAGCGCTGTCTCGTCTTTTGCCGAAGGTACGTTGAGCTAGTTCACCTTCCCAACTGTCTAATTTGACAATGTTAAATTAAGGACACTCTTATGCCATTTTTCATTGAGGATCAACAAGATATATTGTTCAAGCTGCATGGCAAAGATAGCGACTATGCGGAAAACATCCAGTTCCTGCACACGTCCCTGGAGGAATTCATCAGCCGTAAGGTAGCCCCGAGAGCCTGTGTCAACGACCGCGACGAAATTTTCCCGCAAGATACTTTCCATGAGTTAGGCCAGCTTGGCTTCATGTCCATACCCTTTGCCAAAGAGTACGAAGGTTTGGCGCTGCCTTTTACCTATTACTCTGCCGCGCTGGAGAGCCTCGGCAAAGCCGATGCCGGCCTGGCCCTCGGCGTGGCCATTCACGGGACGGCGACCGACGGTATTGCCTGGTATGCCAGTGCGGAAAGCAAGAAGCGCCACCTGGCCGATCTGGTGACCGGCAGAAAGATTGCCGCCTTTGCTCTGACCGAGGCCGGTAGCGGCAGCGATGCCCAGGCTCTGAAAACCTCGTATCGCTATGATGCCGGTAGCCATGAATACATCCTGAACGGCAACAAATTCTGGATCACGAACGGCATGTCGGCCGACGTGTTTTTCGTGATGGCGCGTGCGGTAGACGGCAAGATCAGTTCTTTTGTCGTTGATAAGAGCGGTAAAGGAACGTTCCAGCAAAACCCGATCAAGGACAAAATGGGCGTGCGCAGCTCCAATACGGCCGAGCTGATTTTCCAGGATTATCGCATACCGGCCTACTCCCTGGTGGGAGAAGAAGGGAGCGGTTTCAAGTACGCCATGCGTATGTTGAACGGCGGCCGCGTCACCATCGCGGCGTGGTCTACCGGCATTGCCCAGGGCGCGTACGAAAAGCTACTGAAATATGCCCATGAACGCCAGCTTTTCGGTAAAAAACTGGCCGATCTCGACAATACCAAACGGGAACTCTCGGAAATGCTCATGGAAATTTGCGCCAGCCGTGAACTTGCCTACAACGCCGCATATTACAAGGAACACAAGAACCTTGCGAAGTATGCCTCGCTGGCCAAGGTAAAAGCTACAGAAACGGCAGTCCATGTGGCGGAGCGGGCCATCCAGTTGGCCGGTGGTTATGGTTTTATCGAGGAGTCCAAGATCGAACGGCATTTGCGCGATGCGTTGCTCGGCAGAATCGGCGAAGGCGCCAATGAACTGCTCAAGATCGTGGTGATTCCGCGTCTCATCTACAAAGAATTCGAGCAAAAACCGTTGACGATGAGTTGGTAAGCCCTACATGCACAGGTGTACCAGGCCGCCTTGCTCGCTCAGGATATCCACCGTACCGTCATCGTAGAGGCCATGCAAGGTGCCCTCTACTGGCGAAACTCCCTGGTAGGCATAAGTTTGGCGGCGGCAACGAGCAGCCGCCTGCCAGAATTTTTCGCGCAACTGCTGCGGGTCCTCGCAGCAGGCCGTGAGTCCTGGACTGTGGAGACGATGCAATAATTCCTCGACAATCTTCACACGTGCCTCATCGCCCAGAATGTGCGGCGGCAGTTCCTGCAACAGCGAGGTGGCGGTTGGCGGGATTTGGTCTTGCCTGGCGTAAACATTGATGCCGATGCCGACGAGTGTTTGCTTGAGCTCGGCGTCGAGGTTCTGCATGAGAATCCCGGCCAGCTTGCGCCGCTCGACATACACGTCGTTTGGCCACTTGAGCGTCAGCCGCTCGTTGAGCGACGGAAAGACGGCCAGCAAGCTCTGCCACACCACCACACCCCAAAACAGATTGAGCAGCCCCAGCTCTCTGCCGAACGGATTCTGCCAGACGAGCGACAGATAGATGTTGACGCCGGGCGCCGACTCCCAGCTCCGGCCATAACGGCCGCGTCCGGCGCTCTGGCTGTCGGCCACCACCACCCATGATGCCGCTTCACTGCGCCACAGCCGTGCGCCTTCCAGGTGGGTCGAATCGCTCGTCTTAAGCCAGACCAGGCGGTGCATGGGAAATGTTTGTTGCAGCCTCGCCTGCACCGCTTCACTCATGAGTCTCATTTAGTGACTCTTGCGCACGGCGTTGGGCAGCGCCTTCCAGATGGTGAGCGACAACAACAGACCGATCACGGCAAAAGGAATGAGGAAAAGCGGCCAGTAGATCCAGTTGCTGCTCTTGCCACCCACCAGCATGCCGATACCCAGAGCCTGCAGCCCAGTGCCCAGGTAAACAAAGCCGTCAATGATGCCGACCGCCGTGGCAGCCCCCTTGCGCCCGCCGAAATCCATGGTGGCGGTGCCCGACAACATGCCGTGTACGCCGATCACCCCAAGCATCATTAGGAGCACGGTGACGCCGAGTACGATCTGCTGGCTGAACAATACCAAAGTCATGACCATGCTGCCCGCCAGAATCAACAAGTAAAACATGGCGGACGACGGCCCGCGCCGCGACTGGAACAGTTTGTCGGAGATGAAACCGGCGAGGAAACCGCCGAGTACACCGGCAAAGCAGGTGAGAAGTCCCCAGTTCTTGTAGAAAAATTGGGCGCTTTCGTATTGCATCTCGTCGCTGAAGATGAAATACCAGTTCATCAGGCCGTTGCGGACGACACCGGAACAAAATTCGATGATGGCAATAGTGAGAATAATGGGATTGGTCACCACTCTGTAGATAATTTGCCAGACCGTCACCGGTTTGTCCATTTGGCCTGCCGAGGCATCACCGGTCTCGAAATCTTCATAGCCGGCTTGCGACGGGTAATCTTTGATGAGGAAAATGTCGAGGATCACCCAGACGATCAGGATGGCCGCCGGGATAAAGAAGACAAACCAGGTCTGCCCAATTGGGCTGCTGCCGAAGCAAGATTCCAGGAGAGGCCGCAGCCACCCCTCGCCCACTTCGCCGGGCTTGAGCGCGCGCGTGGCCTTGACGATGAATTGTCCCCAGTCATAGGCGAAATAAAGGCCGAGCGAAATGAGGGTGCCGAAGATACCGCCGAACATGCCTCGTTCCTTGACGTGGAACCACGGGGCATTTACCTTGACGATGGAAACGGCGCCGTAGCTCTGGAAATACATGTTGATCGAATAAAGAATGGCAAAGGTCAGTGTCAGATCGAGCGTGGTGCCGCCGGCCAGAAACATGTACAGGGCGACACCCATCAAGATGTTGCTGACAGCCGAGCCGGCCGTGCCGATGAGCATGCCGAGTTTGCCGCCGATCTTGTCTATGAGCGGTCCGTTGATGATAAAAGAGACACCATAGGTCCAGGTGCCGGCGGCGAAGATGATGCCAAAATCTTCCTTGGACATCAGCGTGCCCAGGGCTGTTTTGGCTACCGTGAGATTGTATCTTGCCATGTAGAGAAAGGCATAGGTCATGCCAAGCGGGAACCAGTTGAAAAAACAACGCCAGCGATAATCGCTTGCATGTTTCATTGGGTTGTCTTTGAAATAAATGCCAACCACTACGACAAGCAATGCCAGCATGATCCAGTCGGTAGTCATAAAAGTTTCCTTTTGTTAAAGATTTCGTTTTGGAAGAGTGCGCCTGTCATGGCGACAAATTCGGCTCGGCAGGCGCGTCGCCCTCCCGTACTTCTTGCGTAAGGCTTTACCCAAGACGAGTGAGGCGCAGGGCTTACAGTTCGAGTGCATCGTTGACGAGAGGCTTAACCTAACACACGGAGTAGCGTTTGCACGAACAAATGCTCATGTTTCACGATCTTCCACTCTCTCATCCCTTCCACCCAACTTTTTCTCAATTTCTTTAATGCTCGGTAGGCTCGATTTTAGTTTCTTTGGCAATGATTGCGTCAATTGATACTCCGAAACGCCAATCGGTTTATGAATGTCACTCAACGCATATTCGGCAACCATCTTATCTTTCTTTTTGCATATGAGGATGCCAACTGTCGGCTTATCTTGCTTGGTGCGCAACTGGCTGTCAACTGCTTTCAGATAAAAGTTCAATTTCCCGGCATGTTCAGGTTCAAAATCAACCGTTTTCAATTCGATGACCACATAACAGTGCAGTTTGGTATGGTAAAACAGCAGATCAATAAAAAATTCCCGCTCTCCTACCTGCAGAGGTACTTGCCGACCCAGATAAGCGAACCCAGCGCCCAGTTCCAATAAGAACTGTGTCACATGGCTTACCAGCGCATGTTCCAGTTCACGTTCGTCATAATCCTTGGTCATGCTTAAAAAATCAAAAATATATGGATCTTTTAGCGTCTGTTTGGCAAGATCAGAGTGGGGTTGTGGCAACGTGAGTGCAAAATTATTCACCGATTTGCCTTCCCGTTCATAAAGCCCCTGTTCTATCTGATGAACCAAAACACTGCGGCTCCAATTATGAGTTATTGTACTTTGCACGTAGTAAATCGCTTCCTTCACATTCTTGCATTTTGCAATTATGGCAATGTTGTGTCCCCATGGTATCTGAGTTATTTGGGCAATGATCCGTTGCGAAATCTGGTTTCCCGACAATTGCGAAACAGGCTGTTTCGTAATTGGGGTAGTAGCCCGCTGCCCACGTGCAGTTCCGTCGCTGTAAAACAAATACCATTGGCGAACAAGCTCAAGATTCCGCCTGGAAAACCCTTTCATATCAGAGAACTCCGTCGTTAAATCTTTGCTCAACTGCAACAAAAAGCCATCGCCCCATTTAGCATGAGCCTGTTTTGCGAGAATATCGGCACCAAGCTCCCAATACAGTGTAAGCAGCTCAGTATTGACCTTCACTGCCGCTTTGAGCTGGGCATTACGAATTTTGGACTTTATATCTGCAAGCCAAACTTTGTAGTCGCTATCGTAAATCAAGCCAGACTTCATAGCCAATCTTTTATTCGCCACCTTTGCCATTGTTCGCCTCCAGAATGTCGCCACGTTCCAAATGTCTGAACCACGATGCGTGGAAGGATGACAGGATTGCCAGGATAGCCTATCCTGCGCGTCCTTGTATCCTGTAAATCACAGTTCCGACTACTTGCGCGCTCGCACCGCAAAAGCCCGGGCGTAGAAGGAGGCGCCCGCTGCGGGGGTGCCAGTTCTCGAGGCCGTTGCGGAAGTGGAGGGAGCCACGCGGAAGAACCATCGCGTAGCTCTGATGACCACACCCAAGACCCTGTCATCTCGAAAATCGGATCAATATAAAGCCCGTCGCCATTCCAGCTTGATTTCTTACTATCAGCAATAATCCCCTTCAGTTCCTCACGCCCTGGCATTCTCCAGCCACCGCCATCAAAACTTTTGCTGAACCAGCCACCGTTAAGTCCGTCTGTCCACGATTTCGCCGCGTTCCATGTCGTCTCTTGGTCAGGGCCGACGCACCATTCAAGGTTCGTCTTGGTGTCGAGGATCACGCCCTCACGCGATTTTTTGTAACGGCCATCGTCCGAAGTTTCTGCCCAGCGCGTCTGCTGCTTTGCTGCCGCTTCTTTCTCGCGGGCGATGCGTGCCGCTTCTTCCTGCTGCCGCTTGGTTTCCGCTGCCTGGCCTGCGGCTTCTTTCTGCTGGCGTTTGATTTCGGCCTGCCGGATTGCTTCCGCTGCCTGC
>JAGVGO010000059.1 GCA_020057085.1 Planctomycetota bacterium
AGCCCGCCAGGGGAGAGGTAATAGGCTTGTACTCTTGTACTTATTTCAAAAAAGTTACTATGCCCCCTAATTATTGGATACGCCCATTGTAGCAAGAAGCATTCATATAAGCAAGCATAGACATTCGATGGCAGAAAAACAAATGGATCAAATAACTTTTTCTCAATGCCATATCTATTTTATTTTCCCCCCCCCGAACTTTTAGATGCGCCCGAAGATTTCTTGCCATCGCCATGCCGCTTGTGATATAATGTCAAAAATTGAAAAAATATGTAAAGCAAAAAGAGGAGGAGTTTTATGTGGGACTCTTTATCGGGTGTTCTGACCACTGTGCCATATCCGGTATGGTTGAGCATAGATATTGCCCTCATCCTTGTCGCAGGATTTGTCGGCCTGCCAGTTTGCTGGTGGACTCTAGTGGCCGCCTTCTGCCTGTTGCATCTCGGCACCGGGCAAACGTCGTGGATCATTTTTGCGGTGGTTGCCGCAATCGCCAATGTGCGGCCGTTGCGACGATATATCGTTTCTCTTCCTATCCTGCGCCTGATGCGTTGGCTGCAAGTGGCGATCAAGATGTCACAAACCGAGCGCACAGCCCTTGAAGCGGGCGACGTATGGATCGAAGCGAATCTGTTTTCCGGGAAACCCGATTTTTGCAAACTGCAACACGAAAGTTACCCTGCGCTTACCTCTGAAGAACAGGCTTTTCTCGACGGCCCGGTTGAAGAAATATGTCGTGCGGCAAACGACTGGCACATCTGGCAGGAGCGCGATTTGCCGGAAGAGGTGTGGCGGCTTCTTAAAAAACACCGCGTGTTTGGCATGATCATCCCCAAGGAATACGGTGGGCTTGGTTTTTCGGCGCTGGCGCACAGTGAAGTGGTGATGAAATTGTCGAGCCACTCCATACCTTTGGCTATCGTCGCAATGGTACCCAATGCCCTCGGCCCGGCCGAGCTTCTTATCCACTACGGCACCAAGGAGCAAAAAGAATACTACCTGCCTCGCCTGGCCAGCGGCGAGGAAATTCCGTGCTTTGCCCTGACCGAACCCAAGGCCGGTTCGGATGCCGGCGCGATGGCCGCCGAAGGATCGGTATTTCTTGGTTCCGACAACAAGCCATGGCTGCGCCTCAACTGGCACAAACGCTACATAACGCTGGCTCCGGTAGCGACCGTGGTTGGGCTTGCCTTCCGCATGCGTGACCCGCAAAACATTCTGGGCAAAGGTGAAGAACTCGGCATTACCTGTGCGCTCATACCTGCCCTTACTAAAGGGGTACAGCTTGGCATGCGCCACGATCCGTTGGGTGTGCCTTTCCCAAACGGTCCGACCTATGGCGAAAATGTGGAGCTTCCGCTTAACTGCGTGGTCGGCGGTATGGCAGGTGTCGGCCGGGGCTGGCAGATGCTCATGGAGTGTCTGGCGTCCGGCCGCGGGATTTCTTTGCCGGCACAGGTCGTCGGCATGGGTAAATGCGTAGTGCGAGAGACCAGTGCCTACGCCACGGTACGCAAACAGTTTGGCGTTGCGATCGGCAAGTTTGAAGGCATCGTCGAGCCGCTGGTACGCATTACAGGGATTATCTACTTGCTGGAAGCAGCGCGCAAATACACGCTGGGCGCTCTCGACAAAGGCATTAAGCCGCCGGTCGTGACGGCGATCATAAAGCATTACAGTACCGAGCTGTCACGCAGAGCGATGGGTGACGCCATGGATATCTTCGGCGGGGCCGCTATTGTGTGCGGGCCGCGCAACTTGCTGGCACACGCCTATTTCTCCGCGCCCATCGGGCTTACCGTGGAAGGCGCCAACATCCTGACCCGTACCATGATCATCTTCGGACAAGGCGTCATGCGCGCCCACCCATTTGCCTATCGTGAGCTTACCGCCATAACGGACAACGACCTTGGCCAGTTCGACAATTATTTCTGGCAGCACGTCGGACACGTCGTGCGCAATGCCTTCCGCTGCGTGTTGTTGAGCATCTCGCGCGGTCGTTTTGCCATGGTGCCGGGAGATCGCCACAGCCGCCGTTACTACCGCAAACTGGCGTGGAGTTCGGCCAGCTTTGCCCTGCTTGCCGACATCGCCATGACGAGCCTCGGTGGCCGTCTCAAATTCGCGGAAAAGCTCGCCGGACGTTTTGCCGACATCCTGGCCTGGATGTATCTCGGCACTGCCGTGCTGCGCCGCTACGAAGCCGAAGGCCAAAAAAAGGAAGATTTGCCTATGCTGCACTGGGCCATGCAGTTTGCTTTTGCCCAGATGCAAAGCGCCTTTGAACCGATCTACCAGAACCTGCCGCTACCGATGTTTGGATTTCTGCTGCACGGACCGGTGCACTGGTGGGCACGCCTGAACAGTTTTGGCAGCATGCCGGATGACCGTCTGGACAGAGAAATCGCCAGGTTAATACAAACTGCAGGCGAGCAGCGAGACCGCTACACCACGAATATCTATGGCGGTTCACCCGACAGCGCTTTGGCCAAACTGGAGCAGACTTTCGTTCTTGCCTGTAGCGCCAGGGCTATCGAGCAAAGAGTGGAAAAGGCGGTAAAGAATCGTACCCTGGAAAAAATGTCGCCCGACAAGCTGATAGCGCAGGCGCTGGCCAAGGGCGTCATCAGTGAAGCCGAGGCAAGCTCAATGTCTCTGCTCGAAGAGATGCGCAATCAGGTGGTCGCGGTAGACAGCTTCTCCCCGGCAGAGTACAAACATCAGGTGTAGCTTAGTCGCTAGTCAGCGCCAGGCGGTCGTTTTTAGGAAATACGCATGACGCAACTCTTGTGTAGCCAAAGCGGTATCAAAATTACGCTCGGCCGACTGTTGAAAACGGGAGGGGAAGGTAAAATCTACGAAAGCGACCACCCGGACGGCCTCGTAGCCAAGGTCTACCACTCCCTGGATGGTCTGCGTCTAAAAAAATTGGAGGTAATGCTCGCCAATCCGCCCGACGATCAGGCGCTCTTCACGCACGGACAGGTGACGATTGCCTGGCCAAGTGACCTACTCCGTGACAGCCACAAAAAATGGGTGGGCTTTGTCATGCCGCGCATCGAACAAAGCGAATCGCTCTTCACCGCCTGTAATCCGGAGCAACGCACGCGCCAGATGCCTGATTTTACCTGGCTTTCCTTACACCGCGTAGCGCGGGATATGGCATTGTTACTGCACTCGCTGCACAGCCAGAATTACGTGGTGGGCGATGTCAATCCGAAAAACTTCCTCGTCTGCACGCACGAGCCGTCGCCTTTCCTCGTGGCGGTGATAGACAGCGACTCGTTTCAGGTAAGCGATCCGGCTAGTGGGCAAGTGTACACTTGCACGGTAGAGTTCCCAGGCTACACGCCGCCCGAGCTGCTGAAAAAAGAAGCGGTTTTCCAGAAGCTGGGCGAGGCGCAAGATCGCTTCGGCCTGGCACTCTTGGTCTACTCTCTCTTGTTCGGCCACCATCCGTTTGAAGGCAAATGGACGCTTCCCGGCAACCCGCCGGATACCAACATGGCCGTACAGCAAGGATGGTGGGTTTATGCCGCCAATAGCCCGATAGAGCCGCCGCCAGTGACCATCCCGCTCTCTGCCTTGCACCCTGAACTGTGCCGGTGTTTCCAGCGTGCCTTTAACGAGGGACAGCGCAACCCTGCACTACGCCCAAGTGCGCAGGAATGGAAAAATGCGCTCGAGGCTGCCATGGCAAACCTCACCTGGTGCGGCATACAGGAGCCACGTCACTACTATGAACCCGCCTATGGGCAGTGTTGCTGGTGTCAGCTCAAGAACCAGCCCTACGAAGGCGGCGGCAAAGCGGATCCGTTTGCCGCGCGTGCTGAGGTACACAGCGAAACATTGAACCAGTTGCGTGAATTCGAGCAGGCGCTGATGAATCAAGATGAACGCAAGATGCTGACATTGTGGCAACAACATCCGTTTCTCGCACATCATGCGCCTCTGCGGAAACACCAGAAGAATATCGAGGCCAGCGTGCCGGTTTTGCAACTGCTCGAGCAGTTCATCCAGCGTTATCGGCAAAATCCGGCGGACGAACAGGGACTTTGCCAGTTTTGGCAAAGCCACCCCTGCCTTGCTTTGTGCCGGGCGGCGCAGTTCGAGAAACTCGACAATCTGCCGATCTCTTATGTAGCACAGAACTTGCAGCGTCGCGTCGAGGTGCTGCATAGGCTGGAACAAGCTATTTCCTATCCCCTGGCGCCTGATTTTTTATTGCACGAAGAGGGCGAAAAGAACATTGTTTCCACCTATCAACTGTACCAGGGTGCTGTCTTGCAAAACGCGCATCCCTTTGCCTGCATAATCACCCGCGTCGAAGAGGCTCGCAAGAGGCTCGCCTCCTGGCAACAACTCAGCAGCGAGCTCAAAGAGGAAGAGGACAAAATCGTCGAAGCCTGGGAAGGGAGCGGCGGACTCCTGGAAAAATTCGCTCCCGTCCAACCGTACATACCGCTCATCAAAGAGGCGCGCAAAAAAGTGGCCTGCCTCGAAATTTTTGTCAACCTGGCACAACAGGCGGAAAGTGATGAAGAAAAATTGTGGAATCTGTGGTTGTGCGACCAGCTTTTGCCCAACTGCCGTCTGGCGCGACAGCCAACTCCACGTCTTGGCGGCATGACCCCGGCGGCGCGTGCTGAACTTGCGCACAATCGCAGCAAGGCTCTACAGTGCATGCAGCAGGCACTGCTGTTACAGGAGCAGCACGGCAGGAGTCTCGGCGTCCTTGGCGAGGCCGAAGAACGCGAGCTAGCCGAGTGTGGCCGGAATTACGCCGCGCTCTGCAAAGGCAGTGCATTCTTTCGCAAAAGATATAAAGACCGGCTGGACGCGGCGCAACAGCGCATGGCAAGCTGGGAACTGCTGCAAAAGGGCATTGCCACGCACGACACGGAAATCATCGCCGAGGCATGGGGTGACGGCTCTCTCCTGGTCAACTTTGCCCCGACCAAGGCTTATCGAGAGGCGGCTGAAACGGCGGTGAGACAGATGCGTGTTTTGCGCGAATTCATCGCCTCCTGGCAAACGAATAGCGAGGACGAGGATACGCTTGCTGCCATCTGGCAAAAAGAGCCGGGTCTGAGCCAGTGCACGGCGGCGCGCCGGCCCAATGCACTGATGCAAGGACTTGTCCCAGCCGACCGCGCCGCGCTGGCCGCTAAACGGCTGGCCATTTTGCAAAGTCTCCGCGCCATCGTGGCGTGCACACCACTCGACGACTTCGCTTTGCTGCAAACCTGGGACGACGCAATATGTCGCGGGCATACCGCTTTCCGTTCGTTCGTTCCTCTATTGTACAAGGCGCGTGAGCGCATCGCCAAGTGGCAATCGTTGAGTGAGCTTGTAGAGCGTGGTGACGATGCCGGCATCTGTGCGCTGTGGGATGAAGCTATCTTCTCCGGCATGGCCAGAGTGATCCCCCTGCTTGCACGCATACGCCTGGCCATGCGGCGGCACTATCTGACAGAGCTGGCCGTGCGCCCACTGACTCTGCCTGGCCTGCGGCGACAAGGCAACACTTTGTATATCGGCTGGGAATGGAGTAACCCAAAGCTCGTATTGTGTACGGTAGCGGCCCGTCACGATCGCTTCCCCGCTACACCGGAGGATGTGGAAGAAGCGAGGCATAGTGTCGTGATGACACGCGACCTTTACCTGCAACAGCACGGCGCGTACCTGCCTCTGGCCGCGCCTGCCTATGTGTGTGTCTGGCCGACACTGCTGTTTGCCGGGCAGCTCTTGTTCGCCGAAGATCCGCTCAAGATGCAGGAAACGCTTCGCTCATCCGTGCACTATCGGGTATGCCGGCCTCTTTGGCAAAAACCTTATGTATGGCTTGTCAGTGATAGCGATCTCTCTTTGCCGCCCCTCGTTGTCACCGGGGTGTGTGGGCGTTTGCCGGTGTGGGGCGACGATGAGGCGAAAGTTATCGCCGAGCTGCCGGCGGCCAGGCTGGCCAGAAAAAAACTATTGCATATGCCACTGCCGAAACTTGATAACTGCAGCGGCAATCTGGTGTTGCGCCTGTGGCCGCGCGATGTGGAAAATTTTTCGTGGCTGGACCTGGAATTTGTTGTACACTAGATATATTAAGGGGACTCTTTCCTTTTGAGGAGGCAATGCGATGGCTGAAATCATGGAGGCAACCGCCTTAAGCAATACCATCTGGACATACCTGGATTATCAGGCACTACCGGAAAACGGCAAACGCTATCAGGTGATACAAGGAGTGTTGTATATGACCCCTTCCCCCAATTCTCAGCACCAGGAAGTCTTGCGCAATCTGGAGTTCATTCTCTGGGAGTTCGTCAAGCGGCAGCGTTTGGGCGAAGTGTTTTTTGCGCCGATGGATGTGGTGTTCAGCAGTACCGACATTGTGCAGCCGGATTTGCTGTTCGTCTCCAAAAGCAGGTTGCATCTGGTGCGCAAAGAAGGCATCTTTGGCGCACCCGATCTCGTAGTCGAGATTATGTCGCCTTCGTCGCACAAGCTCGACGAACAGCTCAAGAAAGGGCTGTATGAGCAATACGGCGTGTGCGAATACCTGATCGTCTATCCAGAGGAACAGCGAGTGACACAATACGTCCTCACCGGCGGGAAATACCAGCAACTCGGCCATTATCTGGCTACGGACACGGTGAACCTCAAGACGATGCCACTGGCGGTCAGGCTCGCCGAGGTCTTTGCCACTGAGTAATTTGAAAACTTCCATTTCGCCTAAAATTGATGCGCGTGTAAAAAGTCAAATTTTCTTTTGCCGCATCCGCGGCAAGGATTTTTTACACGCGCATCAAAATTAAGTTTACAGCGTTATAGGTAAATGAGCGTTTTAGATGCCCAGCCTCTGAAGGAGCGTCGTTCTATTTCCTAGTCGGCAATGGCAGCCACGGCGGAGTTCCCAAATCCCAGTAAGTCTCCATGCGTTCGCCATGCACACCGGGTACTCTCACCCGCAGTTGTGCCGCCAGCACGGGATAGGTGGCCTTATTTACCGTCACCGTCGTCGGTACCTGGTAGGTCATCGAGTTGTTGGTGTAGACTCTGGTTTCAATGCGTGTACTCATCCAGTCATTAGGTTGAGGCGGATCCGATAAGTTGTACCAGCATATCACATCGCCTTCGATGCTTTCGAGCTGGTCCGGCGCCAGAGCGTAAGTGGTAGGCGAGTCGAACGACAGCACCACCGTCTGGCCTAAAGCCTGGACCAGATCGTGCCCAATGTTGGTGCTGCCTACTCTGCACACCAGTCCCGCCATCGTCTCGCTGCAGGTGGCGCCGAGGACCACGTCTTCCTCATAGTCTGGGGATGCATCAAGGGGTTTATATTTTATGACCACGTGGAAAAGAGTTCCTGCCGGGTAGTCGTCCGTGGTGGAGCCATACCAATACGATTGAAAGACGTGATCAAAAGGCGTCGCAGGTTCCGGCTCATCTTGCACATCCTCGTTGCGGGGTTGAAGCGTCAACGCGAGAATGAGGGGTGAAGTGACATTCACCTGACTCGACAGGCCGTTCTGTGCCTGGTCGTTTGCCTCGATCTTGAAATTTCGGGTATCGGTATTGACGCCCGCGGCATCAATTTTTCGCTGGATGGAGTTGGTGATACGGGCTTCGAACTGCTTGTGGTACGCGTATGGTCCCATGCACCACCAGCGCCACTTGTCGCCCACGCCTTTTTTCAAGGTGACGCGCGAACCGTTGTCTACGCCGCCGGCGGTCACCGCGACGTCAATCATCGGAAAACCGTTGTCGTTCGGGTTGTAATAGTAAGTTTTCGTCACCACGGCCGGGGGATTGGGCCTGGGCGTGCCGTAGCGCACCTCCTGCGCAATTTTTCTCCGTTCCAGATCTTTGTTCTTGCCGTGGAACAGGTAGTCGTCGTCGAACATGTCCCGCCAGGTATCGTCGCTGGCCGAGATATTTTCCGCCTGCTGGTTGCCGTAGGTGAGGAAGTCGTTCAGGAATGCCTCGGCTTCCTGCGCCGCCTCAGCGCTGCCTACCGTCACCGTGGTTTCGTCTTCGTAGCCGCTCTCGACCGCTCTGCCGTCGGCGGTGCGCAAGGCGTTATTGGTGATAGTGCCAGAAAGGCTGACGGTCGGAATCGCCCTGCGTTTGGCAGTGAACGTGACAACCTGGGAGAGATTGCCGTCGGTCATGGTAACCTGATTGACGACCGTGAAGTCCGAGCTGTCGAGGATCTTGTCGAACCCGGTGCCGTCGGCATTGAACGGCGTGGAGAACAGGTCGAAGGTCTGGTAGTCTATCCCATTCTGTTGCAGGAACGCGGCCAGGGCATTGAGCACTTTTGAGGTCACGGCGCTGAGTTCAGCCTTGGTTGGCGTCAGGGAGGAGGTGGAAAGGTTGGCAAAAAAGTCGTCCATGTCGCTTATGCCAAGCGCCTCGTAATATTTGCGCACCACCAGATCGGTGTAGGGATGCAAATTGGTGGTGCCGGTCGCCACCTCAAAACACATGGTGTACAGGTATGGGCTACTGCTGCCCACGCGAATCCAGATGGGCGCGGTAAAACCGGAGACGTCCGCGCTGTATTTGCCGTTGGCATTGGTGGTGGCGGTTAGCGTCTTGCCTGCCTTGTCTTTGAATGTGATTTGGGCATTGGCCAGCGGCGCGCCGGCAGCTACAGTGCCGGAAACAGTCGGCGTGTTCGGCGTGGGGTCGTCGCTTTTTCTGTCGCGATCGCAGCCGACAAAGATCAGGCACACGACAAGCACAAGTAAGCACCATTTAGACATCGCTTCTCTCCTTTTAGACATCGCTTCTCTCCTTAAGCTAAATTTGGAAAAAAGGTGTTTTGCCCCAAAGGGCAGATTGATGGGATGGCAGAGCGGTTGAATATCGTAGATTGACCAGCAAATCGTTGGTGAAAGGTACATCGTGTTTGATACGATCAAGCATAACCATTATCCGCCCCAGTAGATCCCTAGTAGATAAGATATTTTCTATTTTATATGTATTTTTTTTTTTCAATTGTTTTTTAAAATAATATAACTATAAGTAAAATAAAATAGTTACAATATCATTCGTATTTTTTTACTGTTGACAAGGCGGCCGGCGTGCATCCGTCCACGCGATGTGAAAAATTTTTCGTGGCTGGACCTGGAATTTGTTGTACACTAGATATTAGACTTATGTTGAGGGACAATTTTTTGAGGAGGCAATGCTATGGCTGAAATCATGGAGGCAACCGCTTTAACCAATACCATCTGGACCTACCTGGATTATCAGGAACTACCGGAGAACGGCAAACGCTATCAGGTGATACAAGGAGTGTTGTATATGACCCCTTCCCCCAATTCTCAGCATCAGGATATTTCGCGTAACCTTGAGTTCATTCTCTGGGAATTCGTCAAACGACAACGCTTGGGCAAAGTGTTTGATGCGCCGATGGATGTGGTGTTCAACAGCACGGATATTGTGCAGCCGGATTTACTGTTCGTCTCCAAAAGCAGGCTGCATCTGGTGCGCAAGGAAGGTATCTTTGGCGCACCCGATCTCGTAGTCGAGATTGTCTCACCTTCGTCGCGCAAGCTCGACGAACAGCTCAAGAAAGGGCTGTATGAACAGTATGGGGTGTGCGAATACCTGATCGTTTATCCGGAAGAACAGCGGGTGATACAATACGTCCTCACAGGTGGAAAATACCAGCAACTCGGCCATTATCTGGCTGCGGACACGGTGAACCTCAAGACAATGCCACTGGCGGTCAAGCTCGCTGAAGTCTTTGCCACTGAGTAAACAAAACTAAACAAGGAGAATACCATGCCAAGTAAAATTATTTGCCTTATGTTGATGTTCGCAGTCATCGCGCCATGTTTGCCGGCGGATGAATTGAGCCAGTTACAGGAAGCGTGGGTTGACAAGATAATTGCTCCGCGCCACGGTGAAATGCAGAAAATGCACGAGGAAATCAGCCTGTACAACCTGATCAATGGACTACATCTGACCAAACAGCAAATCGTTGCGATCGTTACGCTGGCGCAACAGGCCAAAGAGATGCGTGAGCGCTATCTCGGCAAGGGCAACGACGCTAACGCTGCGGCACTGCAGCAAGAGTTGAACGAGATGGAGCGGCTCAAGCAATTTGCCGAGCAGGGCAAAAATGTGCCGGCAAGTACGCCCAAAGGCAAACGCCACCATCTGCGCCCCAACAAGAGTCCCAAGCGGGCCGCTGTTGCCGCTCCGCCCAACATGCAACATTACCAACAAGAACTGAAACGGCTGGAGAGTGAACTCGACTACGTGTTGATTCCGGCGCAAAAGCAAGTGATCGAAGATTTCAAGCCTTGCCTGATCCCGCCGAAAAATCTCAAAAACCCGGTGCGCATAGGTCAGGCCAAGAGCAACTCGCATCTCAGCCAGTGGCTGACGCGCATACGCAACAGCAAGCATGAAGGCTACAGCCTGCGCCTGGCATTGCAGCATTTACTGAAGCAAGCAGAAAAACACCAGGGATCTTACAAAGCGGACGAACGCGAGACTATCCTCGACAAATGGGAAAAGGGTGTCGCCCAGGCACGCGCCATGTCGGATGCCGAATTTGAAATATCCAAGGAAGAATTGGCGCAAAACCTCGAACCGCCGGACAAAAAAGAAAAACTCCAGAAGATCATCAGCAACGAAATAAAAACGCACAACCTGCCGGGCAAGACGGCTCAATTCCTGCTCAATCCGCAAATCATTCCGCTGTTGCGCGACAGATTGTATCTGATGTTGCAGAATCCCAATTGTAATACACAAAGCGAACGCTGGCAGGCCGAGTCGCACTGCGAGGACGGCAGTTGCACCGAGGAGCGGTAGCAATTATGAGCGCGGAGAAATACGATGCCACGCCCACCACTCCGGTGCTCTCAGATTTGTCGCGGCGAGTTTTTCTCGAACGACTGGCGCGTTACGGTACGGCGTTTGCCACCGTACCGGCCGCCATGCATGCCCTCGGCATGATTTCTGAGGAAGCCTGTGCGGCCATGGGATTGCCTAAAGAAGTGGAGTTTTACGAGAAGCTGCCCAATCGCAAGACCAAGTGCCATACGTGTCCCACTGAGTGCGAACGCGAACCCGGCAAAGAGAGCGAGTGTCGCACACACAACAATAAAAATGGAGTGCTCTACACCTATGCCTTCAACAATCCGTGCATCCTGAAGACCGACCCGATTGAAAAACTGCCTCAGTACCATTTTATGCCCGGCACCACCACTCTGTCCATAGCCACCGGCGGCTGCAATATGCGCTGTCTCTACTGCCAGAACTGGGAACAGTCGCAGTCGCCGCCGGAAAAGCTAAAAACATTTCCCTTCGATGGCGCGCAGGCCAAAGAAATGGCGCTCCACAAAAAGATTCCGACGTTCGCCTACACCTACACTGATCCGGTGGTGTTTTTCGAGTACATCAAAGACCTGGTAAAACATACGCGGCCGTCCGGCATCCGGCATGTGGCGGCGAGCGCCGCCTTCATGCAGGAAAAACCTTTGTTGCAATTGTGCCAGAATCTCGACTCCATCACAGTGACACTCAAAGGCTTTAGCGAAGAATTTTATCGCAAGATATGCGGCGACCGGCCGCTCAAGCCGGTACTGGAATCGCTTGTCACTATCAAGAAAAGTGGCATCTGGCTCGAGATCGTCAACCTGGTGATTCCCAGCTACAACGACAACATGAAAAATATCAAAGAAATGTGCAAATGGATTGTGCAAAACCTGGGCAGCGAGGTGCCGCTCCATTTCGCCCGTTTTTCCCCTGAATACAAAATGAAAAATTTACCGAGTACGCCGATCCCCACGCTGGAAAAGGCCAAAGAAATTGCGCAGGCGATGGGGATTAAGTTTGTCTATCTGTCGAACGTGGCGCCGCACATCGGCAACAACACCTACTGTCCGTCGTGCAAAAATTTACTCATCGAAAGGCTGGCTTTCCAGATTTTACAAAACCGCATGACACAAGGTCGCTGCCCGCGTTGCGGCAGCAAAATTCCCGGCATCTGGGATAATGCGAAAAAGTGAGACATGTAGCTGGCAAGACAGGCATAGGAAACTATTACTATGGATATTGGCGGCCCTCAGTCTATAAAAAACAGGAACGTGATATTTGTCGCTCTATTAGCCACGGCGCTAGCTATAAATGTGATTGTTTTCTGCCTGTTTTATACCGTAGGTAACGATCTGTGGGGGCATGCCTTACATGGCCGCATCATCTTTGAACAAGGCCGGCTACCGCAATTCAGTGATTACAGTTGTGTAACCGATGATCATATACCACGCCATTTCAATGGCGGCTTGCAGATTTTTATCTATCTGCTGCTGACTTATATTGGCTATCCCGGTGTGATGTTGAGCAAGATGATGTTGATTGGCCTTACTTGTGTTTTTATTGTGAAGGCTTTGAGAGTTTACACCATCCCGCTACGATATGCCATCCCAGCCTGTTTGATTTTTATATTGATGGGTTCCTCTCGTTTCATGATGCGGGGAGATACTTTCACGATGCTGTTTTGGGCAGCCTATTTCGCTCTACTCGAAAGATTTTATAAGGCGCCTGGCAGATACATCTGGTGGTTGGCATTACTCCAACTGATATGGGCGAACATGCACCAGTTGGCGATCATGGGGTTGGGTCTGATCGGTTTATATGCCGCAGCCTGTTACTTGGCAAAAAAAACAAACCAGGCCCGTACTTTACTCCTTCTGTTCGTGGTTGACTTGGCCGTCTCCTTTTGCAATATTTCCGGTTATGCACAACTATGCGAACCGTTCAGGATGCTTTACGATTTGCCGCCGGAAGCACGCTTTGTCTTTGAGCATACGGTCGAATTTATTTCTCTGTCCCAAACCTTCTCAGCGACGACGATTTATGCCTATTGGGGAATGACGATCCTGCTGCTCTTGTCGTTTCTGGCCACTCATCGGGACAGACTGTGGCATCACTGGTTGTTGTTCGCCGGGGTGGCGTACTTTTCCTGGCGGCACTGCCGGTTCATCGGCATTTTCGCGATCTCTACGAGTATACTAATCCCGATCTATTGTCAGCGAATCTGGCAAAAATATTGCACCAATCTGTCGTTAGCCCGATGGTGTCAACGTCGCAGCCATCATGCTTTGGCTCCTTTGTCGTTTCTGGTGGCCCTTTTGTTTGCCAATCTTATACCTTGGTGTTACTATACTTACGACGGATGGTGTGCCCCGTCGAATCTATATGTCCCGGTAGAAGCCGTAAAATTTCTCCGGCGGCATCAATTTACAGGCAATATTTTTACCGACCATGACACCGGCGGCTATGTCGGTTATTCTCTTTATCCGCAGTGTCGTATCTTTATCAACTCGTTGGGTCTCACAGCCTATAGCCCTGAGCATTACCAGCTTTATTACAATCTCTATACAGGAAAAAGAATGCTATGGCCGATTGTGGTAGCATGCGATATCGAAGTGTTCGTCATCTTCCATAACATTTCGACAGGTTGGCGATGGCTGAAACAAATCGGCAAAGACCCTGATTGGGTGTTGCTGTATGCCGACGAAGGAGCGGTTGTGATGGGACGCAAGGAGAGCCGTTTTACGGAAAAAGTGATGCGCGAGGATCCGTTTGATTGTGAGAGAATCCGACATAACCCCAGACTCGCCGCTGTGCCCAATCATTTGTTCTTGTTTGGCAACGCGTTGCTTAATCTCAATCGTCTACAAGAAGCGAAAGTCGTCTGTACACAGAGCCTGGCGATGAATCCATCCGACGATCTCAAATCTAAATTATTGACCAATGAAGGACTGCTGGCGGCTTTTGAGGGAGATTTTGAACGGGCCCTCCCTTTGTTTATCCGTAGCGCAGAGTTTGCACCCGGTTATGGGCCGCCACTCGACAACATGCGCAAATTGTTTAGAGACCATATTGTTTTCCATCCCAACAATCCATTGCATCAGAAAGCCAAAACCCTGTGTCAGGACAGCATCCCTATACAGAATAGATAATGGAGAACTCATGCATCAAGATATATAAATTCCGAGCCACGCACCCTGCAAAGAAATCTTACTTCACTTCAAGTACAGCTTATCTCGCTTGGGGCGCAGGCCGACGATCTGCTAAACGATTGCTTGCATTGATAAGTTTGCACGCATTAGTGCGTCCTGTCGTTGCACGACGCTCATCGCTGTGCTTCAGG
>JAGVGO010000177.1 GCA_020057085.1 Planctomycetota bacterium
AACTGTGAGTCAAAGATGTGGGTACAAAACAGCCCGCCAGGGGAGAGGTTATACTCTACCCATAATTTTTTTATCCCCCCGAAGTGTTAGATACGCCCTATCATGTCTTTTCCTCGTCCGTTTTGCCGCTCTCCGGCGGCGCTTCGCCGGCATTTTCTTGCATGCCTTCTGACGCCTGCGTTATCAGCATTTCTGCACCACCTATTTCCACACTTGGGCTGTCCTGGCCGGCTTTGTCTTCGCCCGCTTTCGCCAAAATATTCTTGATTTCATCGTACATGGTGTCTTTCGGCGACATCTCGTGATGGATCTTGCGCAAGAGGTGTCTGACGGCTGAAGCGACATACTGGTGTTCATCTTTGACCGCTTCGATAAGCTGCTCCAGTGCATCCAGCGACAAATCACCTTTGATCTTGCCTAACGCAATCACCACCTTGTGGCGGACATACCAATCTTTATCCTTGATTTTTGGGACGATATATTTTACCGCTTTTTTGTGGCCAAGCTCGGCCATCGCTTCGGCAGCAGTACCGCGTACTTCGGGTGCAGGGTCGTCGAGTGACTGTACCAGGCGGTCAAAAGCGTCTTCGTCGCCAAGATTCCCCAGCGCTTCTACGATCGCGGCTCGCACTTCCGGTGCTTCGTCATAGAGCAAACATTTGAGCGGCTCGCGCATACTCTTTTCGCCTGTCTTGCCGAGTACGGAAACAGCCTGTGCACGCACTTCGGGAGCAGGGTCGGAGAGTGCTGGAATTACTGCTGTGATGACTTCGGAGGTGTTCAGTTTGCCGATCATTTTGATGGCGTCACGCCGCACTTTGGTCACGCTACTCTTGAGAATGGCCAGGAGGCTTGCGAGCTGCAGACGTTCGTCCAAATCCGGCTTTTCTTCCGGTTCACGCGGCAGCGTACCCGGAAATACATTGGACACATCTTCTTCTAACAGGGGCAACGGTTTGCGCGAGGCCTTGCCGGCTTTCTTGATGGCACTCATGTAAGAGTAGATGCCAGCAGCGAAGAGTCCGCACAACAGTACCAGGCACAACGCCAGCAATATGTTGTAGTAGGCGAGTAGCAGCAATACGACCGCGCACAATGCGGCAACGCCAGACATGGCAGAGACCTTGGCCGCTTGCTTGTAAGCATAGCCGCCACTGAACAAGTCTTGTAAATATTTTTTGTCGCCCAGTCTCGTCTCTTGGCTGGCCAGCACGAGAAACCGTGCGAACAAAGCGTTGCTGAGGAGTATCAGCATCGTCGAACCAAACAAGGTAATTTCAGCGAAAACGAACACAAACATGGCTATGTAGTAGAAAACCGCGACATAACTTTCTGCCGTTTTCCACTGCATGCACAACGAAAGCGAAATCATGCTGCAACCTGCCAAAAACAAAGAGAGCGTGAGCAAACCAGTGTTTTCTTCACGGAACTTTTGCGCCGTGGCATTAAAATATTGCTGTTCTTCACTACGCATGCGGTGAATCACCGCCCGTTTCTTTTTGCCTTCACTGGGCGGTTCGGCTACAACTTTGGCTTTACTCGCTTCCGCCGCCACCGGCGTACCTTCGTTGCCACTCTTCTTGCTTTCGGCAGCCTCTTTTTCTAGCTTGGGGGTATTTGCTTCTTGCGTCATAGGTCGTTCCTTTCTATGTAGCGATTACCCTGCCTTTGAGCAGACGGTCGGTGCCCTGATCCTTGATAACGATGGCCGGACGTAGCTCGCGTGTGACCATGCCGGCAGCCACATTCTTTTGCGGCTGCAAAATCATATTGCCGATATATTTGTTGATCGAGGCGAGAGAATCGCTGCCGCAGGCGAAATCACGGATATGAAATTTCAGAACGCGGCGCATTACCGTGCGCCAGCCTTGCAGGCGATTGCGCAGCCGGTCAAAATAAGAACAACCGGAAGGCCGGTCATCATCATGGAACACCGACCAGAAAAATTCCTCCACGCGCCAATAATCAGTGGCCAGCCGATAGGCAGTCTCTTCCTCGCCTTTCTGGATTGTCGCGTGTAATACTTCCAGCCGACGATTCAACTCGGCAACTACCCCTGACCGGCATTCATCGAGCGTATCAATACGATTCTTGTTGATGCCTTCTACGGCGCAAAATGCCTGTGGTTGGATAGCAAGGTGTTCCAGCAGCACTTCCGTTTCACCGAAGATACCGCGCCAGTGCGATGGCAGAGCGGCATACGGATGGTCTGCGGCGTATTCGCCATCAATGGGTACCGCGATCACCCATACCGGATCGCGCAAGATATCGTCTTGCAACAAAATGCCTGGCGTGATCATCTCTTTTTCTGTCTCGGCGTTGCGTGTACGGCAAGTATAGATGATCTTGCATGCCGGCTGCGCCATCTTGTCGGCAAAATTCTCTGGGACGATATGAAAACCAACTTCTCTGAGGATAGGTAAAACCTGCTGCCAATTGGCGTCGAATTTTTGTACTATCTCTGCCTGACCGTCAAAAGTGTTACTGATCATATTGCCACGCACAGCACCAAGTGCAGAGACGAAACCTATCACACTGTTGTTGTCGGTCAAATTGACTGTCGGCAGTTTGACCCAGGCGGCGTTGCTGCTGTTCCATTTGGTCAGCAGACGATTGAGTTGTCCCTGCGGTGTATTCGTATTTTCCTGGGGAGCCACTTTGGCGGGAGCGGATTTCTCGGTGGAAACCGAGGTATGTGTCTTTTCCTCTTCGCCGTTTTCATTGAAAGTCCCGCTTTCGACAAACTCTTCTTCCCATTCCTCCTCTTCAATCACATCGGTGACTTCGCTGGTACTGGAATCGGGATCGCTCGACGCGGCAGCCTTGGTTGACTGGCTGCCAGAAAGAATGGCTTCGGCCGGGGCTATCACCAAAATAGAATCCATGATCTCCTGAACTCTTTTGGCCATCTCTTGATGGCCGGGAAAATCGGAGTGATAAAAAATGGCGCACGCTTCACGCAGCGCTTTCAGCATCGAATGGAGGATCCTCTTTTTTTCCGCCTCCGCAGTGCTGAGAAGAGTTCGTAACAACACTTCCAATGAAGAGTTGGGTGCCACAGAAGACTCCTTAACATGAGTGTTTGTCGGTTACGAAATTAATGTTGCCCACAAAACGGATCGTACTGCGGATCTATTTTTTGTGGAACATAATCAATGTCTGCCCAGATTTTAATATCATATATAATCGAAAAAAGCAAGACGATTCTGCCGGTTTCGTCGCAAGCCAAAGCAAGTTCTTCCGGCTCTTCATTGGCAAGATAAAAATGGGCAAGAATCGGATAGGGAGCGGCAGTGTCACCGCTTTCCACATAAAAATCATAAATTTCACGTACCGGCAGAGGTGCACTCACGGCACAGCGATAACGCGAACCATCCGGATACTGGATGGTGTTTTCCATCACAGTGTCGGCCTTGAGTGCAGGCTTACGGTTGAACAATTCCTGGCTGGTGATGTCGTAACGCAACACGGGATTACCTGCGAGAGGAATATCCACCAGCCTTGGCAAAGAGTAAAAACGAGTCTTGTCTTCGAGAAACTGAGTGGCTAAAATATTACGCGGACCCTTGGGTAGGAAAAATGCACGCACAAACAGCTCGGCATCGGCCTCGAATCCTACCATATATCCCTCGCGGAATTGGCGGAAATCCAGTTCGTGCGCATAGGCCACCGCTTCGGCGTCTATCAGTCCCAAGTATTGTGGCGAAGCCCCCTCGTAATCAATACGATAAATCCAGAATTTTTCCTGCACCGGACGCAGTTCATTCATGGGGGTGCGGGCTACTGGTTTACCATCTTTGTAAGAACGTTTGTTGAGAGGTTCTCCATGGTCAAAAAACGGAACTACGGCGACAAGCGAGCCATAGACGAGTTTGCACGCCAGATAGTTGAACAAATTTTCCACCACCAGTTCCACCTGGTCGTACCCTTCGCGCAACATCTGGCGCGTGCGTTCGTCATAGGGATCGAGGCGCACTGCTTCGAGATAACGGCCGATGCAAGCGCCCATCGCAAGCGATGTCTTGGCCACCTCCTGATCGAAAAACACATTGGCCAGGCTAAAATCGAACAATCCCTCGTATTTGTGGAAAATATGCTCTGCTTCTTGCTGCACCACCTTGAGGTTACAGGAGAAGCCGGACAGAATGAAGCGATCCAGGATGTCTGTCACTTCCTGCGTACGCAAACGTGCCTTCACTAAGTTTACGGCGATGTTGAGCGATTCTACCACCGGCACTTTGGCGAACTCGTAGAGTTCCTGCTGGCTGATGGTAATGGAGACATCATCACCACGCAAACTACTGGTTTCAAGAAACGGATGGATGTTGACCAACAATTTCCACATCTGGCCGTGGTCGAGCCGTATTTTCTCTTTCCACGCGCGGCCTATGCCGCTTCCGATGTAGGTAGTGAGCGGTGAACCAAGCTCCTTCTTGGCTTCTTCGGTCAGCTCCCATAAAGTAAAAAAATTGGGAGTACAGGAAGTATCCTTGTCGAACATGGTCGGCACGATGTGGTTGATCACCTCATGGTTCCATTTTTCGTAAGTGCGAAAATTTTGCGCCGGTGTATAAGTCCAATCGAGCAGGCTCCCTGGGATGTACTGGCCGTCGCGGCAGAGTTCGTCCGGCAATTCATTGAGCAGATTGGCGAGAGGACTCTTGGGCGGCGGTTCGACATGTCTGGCCACCATGAGCGAGAGTAATCTGTCCGCCAGTTTGGTCTTCACCAGACGAAACAGCCACAGAGTGATAAGATCGCCGCCGATGTAACGGTGGCCTGTAGAGCCGAGCAGACGCGGCGTGATGCGAAAATAGCGGCCATTTTCATAGCGTTTTTTGTCAATCGGCTCAAAGATAGGAATCTCTTCGTAAATCAACTGGATGAGTGCCACATCGGTGGTGCCGCCGCCAAGATCATAGAGCAGGACATTCTGGTAGGCTCGCCGGTGGCGGTCGTGGCGACAGCGTGCGATGATTCCGTCCATGCCGCAGATCGGATCGGCGCACACATCGCGCCAGATATAGTAGATCGCTGACGCGGTAGCCTCGTCGAAGCGGGTGTCTATTTCGTCAATCTCCAGTTCGTTCAACATGTCGCGTAGCTTGCGGCGTAGCGATGCCGGATAAGTGGTGGGGAAAGTTGCCACGACGCACCTCACCCAATCGGCATAATCGAGGCTGCCCAACTGAAAGCGACGTTTGATGTCGTCGAGCGCACGTTCGATCAATTTTTTGTAAGCCAGGCGACACAAGGTGTCAACTGGAAAGCTGATGGGCACGGAAGCGGTTTCCGACGGCACCAGCTCGATATTTTCGTGCTGGCCGAAATAACGCTTGATGGTGAGGGCAAATTGCCGAATATCGGCCTCGCGCATAACTGCACTGCGCATGAGGAGTTTTACCCGCACGCCCATTTCCACTTCGCTTTCCGCCTCAAGTTTTTCCTTGTCGGCAGAGCAGGGCGCGGCGACAATCTGGAGCGCGCTCGAAACCGGCCCCGGCCCGGCGTTCTGATCCAGTTCCAGCACGAAATAACGCTGCGACTCCAGGCTTTTTGTGTAAATCGCCTTCTCGAAATTGTCGAGCAGTTCGGCGGCCAGTTGCTGCACGATTTCTAGCGACGGCTTTTCTTCTGTTGCCACTTCTTCATGGAAAGAAGAAATATAGGAAATGGTCTTGGCCAGGAGTTCTTGTTTTGCCGTAAGCGGAGCGAGGTGCAGACCTTCTTCGATTTCCATAATGAGACTGCCTGCCAGCGGCAGTTTTAAGTCTTTCACCTGCCGCGTCAGGCCATCCAATGCCTTATCCGCAGGTGAAGGATGTGGCTGTGACAGATGGTCGCTAAGCCAGATTTCCAACCACTTATTGATCGTCGCCCATTGTTCCTGGCTCAACTCGTTGCGGATTTCCTCGGCGCCATAACGCGGATCGTGCACCACTACCACCGAATTGGTAGTGCCGAAATCAATGGCCATGATACCACGATATAGATGACGCACAGCTTCAGGTGATTTGGCCTCGAGCGCAATATTGGATGACATCTCCGGCATAGGTTCAGTGAGGATTCTTCGGCGCTTGAAAACTTCAAGATCGCCCGACTGAGTGGTTACGACCGTATCTATCGCCGGCAGGGCGATGATGGCTGGAGTCACCATCTCGGCGGCACTTTTGGCCGTCTTGGCCTGAGAGGCAAGACGGGTGGCAATCTTTTCTTCAGGCAGATCCAGGTATTCTTCCTGGCTTTCCTTTGCCGTTTCTGCCGCATCGGTGTCGAGGCAGATAGTCTGCTGGCATTTGATTTCAAAGTTTTCTTCCGCTGTCAGGCTTTTCTTGGCCAGCTTGACCACCAGCGGTACTTCTATTACACCTTGCTTCGGCAACAGTAGAAGATTATCCAGAGGTTTGACGGGCACAATGATATAAACGCGGCTGGAGACGATTTGAATCTGGAAGTGGGCAATGTCGAGGATCGTGACCAATATCTCGCGGATGCGGTCCTTGAGTACGGGGGAGTTGGTCTTCCAGGTTGCGCCAAAGGCATATTTCAGCGTAATATCCTGGGAGGCGATGAGAGAGGTGAAAGGTACGACCAAAATGTATCTCAATTCGCCCTTACCGCGTACAGCATCAATCGTCACTTTGGAATTTTCTGGATAAAAATGCATAGGCCCTAACCAGTGAAATGTTAGCAGAAAAAGCAAACGCGCTCAGGACGAGGGCGAGAACTTTTTTGAGGCCAAAAGATCAGGAAAAGATTGACACCTATTCCTCACTCACAGAGCTACGGCTATGCCGCGTTCGTCGCTCCTTGCTCTTGCCCAAAATCTCAGCGCAAAATTGGTATTTTCTTTTTTCTCAGCCGCCTAAAGTATTGGTTTTCAGGTAGCCGACGTAAGATTTTGATTATAAGGGAATTTTTGCGATTTTGCAACAGCTTTTTATCACTATTGCAAAAATTACAATTTATGGTAAGATGTGATCACCAGGTATTTTAATCTGTTCATCGGCTGAAAGAGCTATGACAGGGGTTGCGAGAGCAACCGATACCAAAATAATTTAAGGAACATAGCGCAATTGCGGTTCCTTGCCCGGCAGGGGCCAT
>JAGVGO010000271.1 GCA_020057085.1 Planctomycetota bacterium
AAAATTTAATCAAATGGACTGAGATAACCATTCTACAGTTTTTCTCAACAGTTTGCTATATTGATATTTCCATTACCACAAAATTCGGTAGAACGTGGCCGCAGGATGTAGCGGTGTTCAGCCAACCCATCCACTCGCTACCAGGAGAACCCCTCGCACGTTTGCGTTACGCCAGAGTCAGTACGGGCAGCGCTCTGGGATTACACGTCTCTCACTGTCTGGTTGACGGCTACAGTTATTTCTTTTTTCTGGGCGCGTTGGCCGCGGCATACCGCACATCCAAGTTCGCTTTCTGGCAAAATATCCGTCAAGCTTTGCTCAAGCCCGATTTTGACCGGTCCAAACTCATCCCGACTGAAATCAATACTGCCACAAGCCCGCACGCGCAAGGCATTGACGCGCAAGACGTGTTCCGCAGAACGGGGTTGACCGTTGCCGAACCACGCCGTTTTCCAGCGATACGCGATTCGCAATGGGAGTTCATCCCATTCAGCGAAGCGACCTTGCAGGCGATTCTCTCGGAGGCCAGCCAGACTTGCAGTCGAAAACTGTCCCGGCACGACGTCCTTACGGCGCGTTTGTGGAAAATGGTCGCCGAAAAATGGCCTTCCCCTGATCGCAGGCTCTGTTGTTCGAGCGCTTTCGATTACCGCCGTATCCATTCCAGACTTTCGCCGCTGTTCTTCGGGAACGCCGTGCGCACCACAGCCGCGTCACTGGATCGGGATGACGTAATTGCCCTGCCGCTGAGCAAATTGGCCGAACAAATCCGACAAGCAACTGAAGCGATAGACGAAGCCGCTGCCAACGATTCGCGTGCCTGTCTGGCGGAAATCCACCGCTTGCACGGCCTTGATCCATTCTCGAAGTTCCATGTCTCTCACCCGCAGAACGGTCTTCTGGTGACCAATCTGTCGCGTGTTCCGATGGCGCAGCTCGATTTCGGCGCCGGGCCACCCGAAGAGATCGTGCCGTTGACTTCGGCGCCACGCGTAGCAGTCGTCCTGGCGGCCAAAGATGGCGTTGTCGTCCGGTTACAAGGTCCGCACCAAGCTAAATTGCAGGAATGATACAATGATTTACGCCTATATCCGCGTAAACCGCGATACCCAGACTACCGAAAACCAGCGCTTCGAGATCCTCAAGTTCGCAGATGCCAAAAAACTTGCGATCGACGAATGGATTGAGGAAACGGTGAGCGGGGTAAAAAAAATGCAAGACCGGAAACTCGGCCAGGTTATTGGGAAACTCAAAAAGGGAGATATCCTGATCGCTACGGAAATGAGCCGGCTTGGCCGGAGCCTCATGGAAGTGATGAGTATCCTGAACGAACTCATGGATCGCGAGGTCAAGGTATTCACCGTAAAAGAAGGATACGAGCTCGGCAACAATATCAACTCGAAAGTACTGGCGTTTGCGTTCAGCCTGTCCGCCGAAATCGAGCGGAACCTGATCGTGCAAAGGACAAAAGAAGCCCTAGCACGGAAGAAAAACGAGGGGAAGAAACTGGGCAGGCCGAAAGGCCGGCTTTCGACCACCACCAAATTAACGGGCAAAGAGGCGCAGATCAAGGAACTGCTCGCCAAAGATATTTCCTACAGCTAAATGGGATCAGTGCCCACAAGTCCTATACATCATGCACTGGATACGGGCCTTCTTTGAATTTTTCGGTATGGTATCCTTTCACGCCGATCAATCGAGACAGCGGGCTGCGGAAGTCAGCTCCTGCTTGCAAAAGATCAAGTACATAGCGGAAGTCGTAGCGGGGGTGCCAGCCCAGATCGTTCCGGGCTCGCTCATTGACATACACCCTCTCGATGCTGGGAAACATCTTCCAACCACGGCGGGTGTACTCCTCCTCATAATCTGGAAAATATCCTTTCACGACTTGCGGCGCATTCGTCCGCAAATAGTGCATATCGTTTGGTTTAAAAGGAGTGGTTGCACTTATGATGTAACGACCGAAGCCGATCAAAGGGGCCTTTTCAATGGCAAGCAAATGAGCGTCGACGATATCTTGAATATCTGTACGGCGATAGAGGAATTCATTTGCTTTAACGTTGTGGTTTTCGTACGCGTTACGGATCAGCTGACTGTCGTCCTCTTCCGGAAAAAAACGTGATGTTCTCAGAATAAGACAGGCAAGCCCTTGGCGGCGGTGAAATAGTTCGCACAAATCTTCTGCGGCCGTCTTGGTCACGCCGTAGATATTTTTCGGAACCGGTCTGGTGTCCTCGGTTACCCATGCCGCAGGCGCTCCCTCCGACGGCACCAGAGCCGCGCCGAAGGCGCTGGTTGTGCTCGTGAAAATGAACGACTTGACACCGGCCGCCACGGCTTCCTCCAGAATGTTTAGGGTACCTGTGATGTTGGTCTCCACGAAGCTTTGCCGGGTATGCGTGGCAACATGAGGTTTGTGCAGGGCCGCAGTATGGAGAACGGTGTCCACACCTTTGATACATCGCTTAACAAGCATAAGATTGATGATTGATCCGACGTTGTTAGTAAAAGGTGACGCTACTATATCGAGGGCAACTACTTCGTGACCCTTTTCCTGAAGAATGCGAACCAATGCTTCACCAAGGTGTCCGGCACTGCCTGTAACTAGAATTCTCATATTTGTAGACTACCTTAAGAAGTTTTAACCTCCTCCATGTGCTTGTTCTGGAGTAAAATGTCTCCCTGTCTGAGCTGCTACGTACAAAGCCAATATGGCATTTGCTACACATACGCCTACTTGCAGGACACAACGGCGTGGTATAGTGTAAGCGTTCGTTGTTCGCATCGTCGCGGAAGAGACTTACCGCGAACGACATCCAATTGTAAGATCATGTGCAATGTCAAGTTGTTTGCGGATGGCGGGGCGCAATCCAATATGCTTTGTCGCTGTAAAAAAATAACCTTTACAACTTACTTGATCTTTTGACCAATGGCGTCGTCGCGCCCTCAGTTACAGAGCTACGGCTATGCGCCTTCGGTC
>JAGVGO010000130.1 GCA_020057085.1 Planctomycetota bacterium
GCCCTGCGCCTACGGCTCCGGGCGGTCCCTCCCGCCAGGGGAGGGACGAAACCCATTGGTAAGTAATAAATTATATCTTAACTTAGTGCCATTCGGGCTGCCGCCCCTGGCTATTAACTTGCGTCCCTACGGGACTGAAAAATCTCGAAACTACACTTTAATAAATCTCGAAGATTTTATTCTTCCAGATCAACACCAGTTTTGTGCCGACCGCCAGGAACTTGCCGATCTCGGCTTCTTCTTTGAGCAGCTTGAAATAGTCGTTGCTGAGGTACTGGATGCGCACTTTCGCCATCTTGTCTATCTTCACCGTATGGTATTCGCTGTCATACCACACGCCATTTTGCAGATAGAATGTCTTGTCGGCGACCTTGCGCATATCCGCCTTGCCTGCTCTGCCTTTGTCCTTACCACGGTCGTCCTCGTCTACGGCTTCGGCCTCCTTCATTTTCTTGAATTCCTGCGAAGCCTGTACCGACTTCTCTCCCGATTCCGCCTTCATGGCACGCGGCGCCGCTTCTTTATCGAAAGCATTGCCCGATCTCTCTTCATTCGGTGCGAAGGCCGAAGGTGGCGCCGGTACGTTCTGCGGCCTATCCTGGGGTCTCATCACATCGCGGCGAATATTCTGTGTCTGGATGTTGTCTTCCACCACGAGGTACGAAGTGTAGGGCGTGACGATGCCGAACTTTTTGGCCAGCATCACCACCTCTTTCTTCAGCTCAGACTCTTCGCCGTGCAGGCGAATCTGATCGAGCAGGAAGCCTACCTTACGCACTGCCCACAGGCGGGGCACCATGTCGTTTTCCGTCTTTTCCTCAGGGAACACCACTTCGAACACGAACTCCTGGTTTTTTCCCGACAATAGCCCAGTCAGGCGGATGGCCTGGTCGCCCGTGCCGGTATAACGTCCGAGCAGGGTGACGGTGGCGCCTTTGAAGAGATCAGGGAATTCGCGCGGGTACACTTCTGTGGTGCGCAAACTCTCGCTTGACGGGAACTGGATGCGCAAGTTGCTCAACACCGGCGAGGACACTTTCTCAAAGAAGCTCGACACCTTGATCTCGATGTCTTCGCCTGTGGCCACGTATTCGCGCACGCCGTGATTCTCTTCGGCCAAAAGATCAAGCAATTTGGTATTGAGATCTTCACCCACGCCGAAAGTGAACAAGCGCAAGTTTTGCGCATTGATCTTCTTGACATTGGCCAGAATTTCCTCGGGTTGCGTGACGCCGATGGTCGGCTTGCCGTCGGTGATGAACACCACCATGAACGGCCGTTCGCCGGTTTTGGGCGCCATCTCCAGGGCAAAGCGCAGCGCCTCTTCAATGTTGGTGCCACCGCGCGCCTCGATCTCTTCTTCGATGTACTTTACCGCACCTTCGATTTCCTTGCTGCCGGCAGCCAACAGCGCATCTTTGTAAGGTGAGGCTTCTGTGGCAAACGGAATCAGGTTGAAACGATCTTCAGGCCGCAGCAACTGCACGCAATATTTGAGTGCCGCTTTGGCCTGTTTCATTTTATCGCCTACCATCGAGCCCGATGTATCCAGCACGAACACCACGTCTTTCGGATTGGCCTCTTTGCCTTCCGTTTTGGTTTTTGGCGCGAGCATGAGCAGGAAGTAACCGTCTTCGCCTTTTTTGCGGAACGGAATGAAGCTGAGATCTACCTTGCCCATAGAACGCGAGATATAGAGTACCACATCTTTTTCCGGCTGCACGTTGGTGGCGGCATATGAAACGCTGGCACTGTTCTCTTCCTTGACGATTTTTGTATTGTGGCTAGGCGAGAACACCGATTTGAGAGGGATGTCCGAGGTGATCTTGATGTCGAAGGAGAAGCTGCCGAGTACATCCTGCGGGCCGTTGCCCACGGTGGTGAGAGGATACACGTAGCGCATCAGATTGCCGTCCATTGGCAGCACCTGCTGGTAAGACAGCTTGATTTTCTTGTCGCCGTAAGCAGGAATCGGATAGATGCGCAGCTTGAATGTTTCGCGGCCTACGAATTCGAGGAGGCCGGGGTCAATCATGCGCTGCACGATACTAATGTAGAGATTGCGGGCCTTGTCGGCATCGAGCAGCTCTGCCGACATTTCCTTGCCGTCAATCCACATCGAGAATTGCGACACCGAGGCGCCACGCGGCAGCGGGAACAGGTAAGTGCCTTCGAGTACCTGCGGGTTCGGGTTGTAGAACAATGATTCGAGCACCGTCGTCGCCACCCCGTTCTTGATGGTGGTGGTGAAGCTGTGCGATTTTACCGAAATTGCCTGCAGCGGCGGCTGGCTCGGCGCGATCACATCCGTCTCCGGACGCCGTGGCACGATACGGCAAGCATAGGCCTGGTAAAGGCCGGCTACGAACAAAAGCAGACACAACAAAGAGAGTTTACGCATAGTTTGGCTCCTTAATTTTTTGCGTAGTGAATTTTATTTTCCTTTTGCATTACGCACCAAAAGAAAAAAAGTTGCAGCAGAAATTTGCTTCTTGGCAGTCTGTCTACTTGGCTTGTTTTTTTTGTTGGGCGTCTTTGAATATTTTTATGTGTTTTCCTTGCAGGGTGGTGACATAGGACAAACCTTGCCACACCTGGCGAAACAGCGCGGGCGCGAATTTGTCGAGAGTTTTGTAATCTCGACCGGTGGCCGCATACAGGCGATCTTCTGTGAGAAGCCGCTCTAACAGTTCGACGCCAAGAGCATCGCGTCTTCCCTGTTGCCGTGCTATGTTTAACGTGTCCGCCAAAGAGGATTCCTCGCCGCACACGGGAATGGCCTTGAGAAAATTGAGGATGCGCGTCGTCACCAGCAAGGTGTAGATGTCCTCGCGCCGGCAAAAAGTGGTTTCGATAGCCATGGCCGTGAGACGTGCCTTGACAATGTCGGCTGCCGTTGGTTCTGGAAATTCCGCGGCAATGGGCGAACCGGGTGTGAGGTAAAAGGGTGAAGCGCCAAGCAGTACCGGCTGAACTGCCGAAAAGACAAGCGTCTCCACCATACTGTCCAATGTTTCGTGCGGCAGGCCGATAATCTGGTACGAGACGATGGCAAAGCCCAGACGAAATGCTTCTCTCACCACCTCGACATATTTTTCCAACGTGTGCGGCCGCCCGACCGCTGCGCGTGAGTATTCGTCGCTGCTGACGAGAGCCAGGTTGAGATGACTGAAACCTGCCTGTTTCATGAGCTGGAGTAGTTCCGCGTCCAGACTGTGGTAGGAAACACCGTTCATTGCCATAAACTGCACGTCGCGTTGCGGAAAAGCAGCAATGAGAAGGTGGCACAGCCGTTTCATTGCCGGCATCATGCAGGTGAGGTCGTCGTCTTCAAAATCGAACACGCGAAAACCTTGCCGGTAGCGGGTGGCGATTTCGGCAACTACCTCTTCCGGCTGGCGTCGGCGGTAGTTGTGGCCAAAAGTAAGGTGTACCGAACAAAAGGCGCAGCGGTGCGGACAACTGCGCGAAGCGACAATAAAACTGAGCGGCCGTTGTCCCAGCGTGTAGTCGTCGGGTGTAAAATCAGAAAAATCCGGGAGCGGGATGTCTGCCAACGGCAGAGTCTCGGCAAGTGGATTGAAGCGAAGCTCTCCTGCGCGCTTATAGCCCAGGTTCGAGACGTTCTCCCAGTGCTTCTCGCCGTACCACTCGCGCAGGAATTCTACAAGCGCGCGTTCACCCTCGCCGCGGATGACAAAATCCACAGCACTGTGGCTCAGGATGCTGGACGCATGTGCCGACACATGAGAGCCGCCGACGACGATGGCGCATGGCCACACGCGCTTGATTTCTTCTGCGCAGCGCAGCACTTCCCTGTAATAGGGCGAAAACAAGGAGGAGATTGCAACTATATCGGGCATCGCTGCTGCCACTTCTGCGGCGATGTTAGAAAATGAAGCACCGAAATGGTAGTAGTGATAAAAGGTAGAGAATGGACTTTTGTCGGGCCAACGGTAAAAAAGTTTAAGATAGGCCAGTTCCGCCGGCACCGGGATGGTGTAACGGCCGTGACCGTGGTGGTAATCTTTGACCGTCACTTCGATAGCGGGCAGATACTTACGCACCACAGCCTTGAGATAACAGAGGCCGATCGGTTGTAAACGAATGTCGGTGTCGTAAAAATCTTCGATCGGCGGTTGTAACAAGAGTAAACGCATTAGGCGCCTATTTGGCCAGCACTTTTCGTAGCAGCTCGCGCAGCTCGTTTTCCGAGGTGAAACCGACCTTACGTTCCAGCTCTTTGCCGTCAGGGGAAAAGAACACCATGAGCGGAATATATTTGGTACCAAGAGATTGAGAGTCAGCGTGGGCGGCATCAATTTTGGTCAAGACGAAGCCTTTGAGAATGGTCTGGATTTCTTTGTTGGTATGCAGCACGGCATCCAGTTGAACGCACGCGCCTCACCACGAGGCGCCGACTTTGGCGAGCAAGGGCTTCTTCGTTTGTGCGCTTTCTGCTTTGCCGGCAGCCAGTGTCGTCAGCCAGACCTGATCATGGCTCAGGACAGGCTGATCATTGTTCACGACAGACTCATGCCTGGTGCCAGGCTCTTGTCTGGCGATATACAGGAAATAGATGGCGGCACCCATTCCTATGAGTGCGACCAATGTAACGATTTTTTTCATGTGAACTCCTTGTTTTCTGAAACTTGACTTTTTAAGAAATTATGTGTTGGTGCAGATGAAGAGTAACGAATCGTAAACATGTAGTTATTGGCTACGTGGTGGAGCAAGGCGGCAGTGGAAACCGGTTCCCTCTCCCCAGGCAGCTTTA
>JAGVGO010000011.1 GCA_020057085.1 Planctomycetota bacterium
CTCCTCGCTTACAGAGCTAGGCTATGCGGCGCTCGTCGCGCCTCGTATATTGATAAAATTACTCCACAATAATGTAAATTTATTTTTAGACAGAGCCTAACATGTTGCATCAAGGAAACGCAAGCTTGAAAAAAAGACAACTTAAGAAGAAAGAAGAAGTTAAAGGAACAAATAGTGTGGCTATATGTATATTAGATCAGCCTCCCATTGCTAACGGCAAGCCAGCTAATGGTTTTACAACAGCCAATGCTTTTTGCATAGGCCTCAATGCCGCCAACCAGCCGATCAAGATATTCAAAGACAAGCTAGAAGATCTGGTAGCGGAGTACACCGATGCCGAGATAATGTGGATAAATATTACGGTCAAGGATGTGGCCAAAGAGGCACCCGATATCGCCAAAAGCCTGCATTTTAACCCCTCTCTGCTCAATGGCCTTTTGACGGATAAGGCTTCCGCGTACGAGGATATGGACGTAGAGCTGGGTCTCAAAGTGCCAGGGATAAAGATCAACCAGATGGATGTCAAGGTCTATCCACTCATCATCCTCATCAAGAAAGGCGTTATCCTGACGATACACCCCGAGGAGATCACCCGTCTGCAGAAGTTCGCCAGGTACGCTGAAACCTTCATGAAAAAGATCCCCCAAGACAGCAAGTGGAATGACAAGCTGTCGTTGGTGCTGGCAAGACTCCTCGCCGAGAACAATGAGAGAAATTTCGATGGACTGCGAGGCATTGAGGAGTCGGCAGATATTATCAGCCAGGACCTACTCAACCCCAATGTACCCCGCGAAAAGCTGGGGATGGAAATTTACAAGATGAAGCACGCCCTCATCGTTTACCTCAACGCCTTGTGGAATATCCTGGACGTAATCCAGTCCCTGCGCTATGGCGATGCCGATGCCATCACCGACGAACCAGCGATTCTCTCACGCCTTGAATCGCTGGTCACCGATGTTACGGGCCAGATATCCCTCAGCGAGCATATGTCCGAGGTCCTCGCCTCCGGCCTGGAGGTCATGCAGAGCATCTACAACAACCAGCTGCAGATTCTCAACAACCGCATGGCCTTTGTCGTCGCCTGGCTGACGATTCTCGGCACAGCCCTCCTCGTCCCGAACACGCTGGCTACCATCATGAGCAGTGGAGCTTTCAGTCTCGGCCCTAGCGACCGATGGTGGTACATTTCTTTCATGGTCGGCTCCACTGTCATTGCCACCGTAGTCACCTACTTCGCCATCAAAAAATGGATTCCTAAGCGTACTGATTAAAGCAACTTACGCCGTAGCAACCATTTTTCGATTTCCACGGCCCAGAAAATCACCGTACTGAGCAGCAAGCAAACTCCCAGTTCTTTGAGCGACAGCGCGGTGGTAAGGAAAACTTTCTGCAGCGGCCCGACATAAATAAAGGCCAGTTGGCACGCCAAGGTGAGCAGGAACACGGCAATGAATGCCCTGTTGGTGAAAAAACCGAGGCTGAACACCGATTGCGTGCCCGAACGAATCGCCATGGCATGGCACATGCGCGAGATGATGAAGGTAGTGAATACCATGGTCTGCCAGGTGGCATAAGCATAACTTTGCAAGTGGAGGTAGGTGCCGAGGACAAACGGCACCATACCGATGACGACACCGCCCCAGATGGCATGGCGGCCGATGCCGCGGCTGAATACGCTTTCGCCTGGTCGGTAGGGCGGGTATTTCATCACTTCGCGCTCCGGTTTTTCGATGCCGAGAGCCAGCGCGGCCAGCCCGTCGCCCATCAGGTTGATCCACAGAATCTGTAATGGCAGCAGGAACAAAAGCTGCTCGCCCGGATTACTGGAAACCACAAAGATCGAACCGAACAACATCATCCACAAGGCGCCCGAGTTGCAGGTCATCAGATATTTGATGAAACGCCGCGCGCTATCGTAGATGACGCGGCCTTCCTCGACTGCGGCGACAATGGTGGCGAAGTTGTCATCTTCGAGTACCATGGCCGCAGCCTCCTTGGCCACTTCGGTGCCGGTAATACCCATCGCTACGCCGATGTCCGCTTTCTTGAGCGCCGGAGCGTCGTTGACTCCGTCGCCGGTCATCGCCACAATGTGGCCTTTTTTCTGTAGTGCTTCGACGATCTTGAGTTTATGTTCCGGTGAGACGCGGGCATAAACCGCCACCTCATCAACATGCTGTTGCAGATCGTCTACGTTCATGCTTTCGAGTTCCTGACCGGTGATGACACGGTCGTTGTCGGTGATGCCTAAGTTTTTGGCGATACTGAGAGCCGTGAGCGGGTGATCGCCGGTGATCATCACCGGGCGTATGCCGGCGGTTTTGCAAATCCTGACCGCATCTTTCACTTCGTAACGGGCAGGGTCTATCATGCCAACCATGCCGACGAACGTCATTTTCTGCTCGGTGTGCGAGATTTCTTCAGGTTTTGGCAGTTTCTGGAACAGCCGGAAAGCGACACCTATCACGCGCATGCCGTTCTGCGCCATCTCGTCGTTGCTTTTGGCAAGGCGTTTGTCCCATTTTTTCTTGATGGACTCGATCTTGCCATCCACCCAGACTTCGTGGGTTATTTGCAACAAGCCGTCAATCGCGCCCTTGGTGAAGGCTATGTGGGTGGCGTTGTTTTTTTCTGCCCATGCCACCAGCGACTGCAAAGGTTCAGGCACCGTTTTGCCCGAATCGGGTAGTTTGTGAAAGGTGGTCATGCGTTTGCGCGCCGAATCGAAAGGTATTTCGGCGACGCGCGGCATGACCGCTTCGAGATCGAATTTCCACAGCCCCGTTTTGGCGGCAGCTACGACTATCGCAGTCTCCGTAGGGTCGCCGACCGGACGATAGTCGTTTTCCTTGCCTTCCTTGAGCGACAGGACTGCATCATTGCACAGTGTGCCGCCGGCGAGCAGGATAGCTGTTGCATCGCTCTTGTCGAACAGCTTGGATGTCATTTTGTCGAAACGACACAGACGGCCGCTATGACGTACGTGCTGGGTAAGGTCAACTGTTTTTTCGCCAGGCAGACTGAGCGCGGTGACGGTCATGCGGTTTTCGGTCAGGGTGCCGGTCTTGTCCGAACAGATGACGGTGACAGAGCCGAGAGTTTCCACTGCCGGTAGTCGCCGGATGAGAGCGTTGCGTTTGAGCATGCGCTGGGCGCCGAGTGCCAGGGTGATGGTCACCACCGCCGCCAGACCTTCGGGCACTGCCGCCACCACCAGACTGATACCGGTGAGCAGCATGAGCTCGATATTCTTTTCAGTCAAGCCGCCGCGGATAAGCCCGATCGTAACGACAACGGCAATGATGGCAAGCGCCGCCAGTGTCACCACTTTGCCGACATGATCCAGCTTCTGTTGGAGCGGGGTCTGCCGTTCTTCGACATTCTGGATCATGTGGGCGATTTTACCGAGTTCGGTGCGCATGCCGGTTTCCGTGAGTACCGCCACACCACGGCCGTAAGTGACCATCGTGCCCATGTACACCATGTTGCGGCGGTCGGCCAGAGGCATATCCTTGTCGAATTTGGCCACCGTTTTCTCTACAGGCAACGATTCGCCGGTGAGTGCTGCCTCCTGTACCCGCAGGTTGGCGCTTTCGATGATTCTACCATCGGCAGGCAGGACATTGCCCGCTTCAAGCAGTAGAATATCGCCCGGCACGATGTCGTTTGCCAGCACTTCACTCATGCGTCCGTCGCGGCGCAATTTGACGGTTGGCACCGACATTTTCTTGAGCGCGGAGATAGCTTTTTCCGCCTTGTATTCCTGGTAAAAACCAAGGGTGGCGATGAATACGACGATGGCCATGATGGCCACGCTGTCTTTGTAGTCGCCGACGATGGCCGAGGCGACAGCGGCCGCGATCAAAATGAGTACCATGCTGGCGGTCAGTTGCTCCCAAATCATGCGCCAACGGTTTTTTTGTTTTTCCACCAGTTCGTTGTTGCCGCCTTCCGCCAGGCGCTTATTGACTTCCGCCTCACTTAAACCTTGCTCCTGGTTGGAGCCGAGTTTGTGCAGAGCCTCCACAGGTTCGAGCTTATACCAATCGCTCACGATTTTCTCCTTCTCTCAAAATATTTGATTTCCACACTTAACCATACTGTCGGTATGTTGTCAACTAGTTTTTTGTAGCCGCTCCTGAAATCAAAAACCCTTGCCGCTACCAAAAACCGTGCCTTGCATATGTATTGGACAGTTACTTCGCTTTCCGTTTGTCGTCAATGAGCTTCACCTTGCGTGTGCGCTCGACGCGCGGGATAACTATTCGCCTTATTTTCTTTGCCGAAATACAGCAACGCCAATGGGCGTATCCAATAATTAGGGGGCATAGTAACTTTTTTGAAATAAGTACAAGAGTACAAGCCTATAACCTCTCCCCTGGCGGGCTGTTTTGTACCCACA
>JAGVGO010000009.1 GCA_020057085.1 Planctomycetota bacterium
CCTTGCGAAAGCGATAGGCTGCGGCATAAGCATCCAGGTTGCGGTGCAGTTTGGCCAATTTGTTGACGATCACCGCCGGCACATCCTCCCGCATCGCCCGAAAGTATTGGCAAGCTTTTGTTGCTCGCATCGTCGTGGAGCAGGTTTTCGCGGGTGGAAATTGTATGCCCATTTTACTAATATTTCTTGCAGATATTTTGACAAATCCCAAATCCCACTCATATTTGCAACTGTCCGAGCCTTACTTGATTTCGTTGTACCTGCGGCAAGCGACCTTGTGTTTGTTGCCAATCTCAATCAAATCAGGTTCAGCCTGCTCCCAGCATTCCGGTTTTGCATGAATACACCGGGTGTGGAACCGGCACCCTTTGGGGATGTTGGCCGGCGATGGTATTTCACCTTCCTTGATTGGCAGGTGTTTGATTAAATCCAGTTTGCCGGTCACGGGTTCACACACGGCCTCGATCAGGGCTCTGGTATAAGGATGCCCTGGTTTCTCGACAACATCCTCCGCGGCACCGATTTCGACTATCTTTCCCAGATACATGACCGCGATGCGGTCCGTAAAATAACGGGCTGTGGAAAGATCGTGGGTAATGTAAAGATAAGTGAGGTTCAGCTCCTTGTGGAGAGTTTTCATCATTTGCAGGATCTCGGCCCTGGTCGAAAGATCAATCATGGACACTGGTTCGTCGGCCACGAGCATCGAGGGCGTAAGGATCAATGCGCGGGCGGTTGCGGCCCGTTGCCTTTGCCCGCCGGAAAGCATGTGGGGAAAGCGGCTCATAAAATCTGTGGCCGGCATCAGTTTGACTTCTTCCAACGCTTTCGTAATCATTGCCTCGCGTTCGTTATAGGAACGACCCAAGCTATGAATGACGATCGGTTCCTGCAGCACACTGCGAATTTTGAACCGCGGGTTCATGGAAGCGTAGGGGTCTTGGAAAATCATCTGCACCGAGCGGCGATACTTTTGCAGTTCTGGCCTGCGCAAGTGGGTCACATTTTCGCCGTTGAAAATGATCTCGCCACTGCTCGCTTCCATAAGTTTCATAATGAGCTTACCGGTCGTGGTCTTGCCGCAACCGGATTCACCGATCAGACCGAGTATCTCGCCACGTTCGATCACAAAACTGACTCCATCTACGGCCCGGGCATAACGCTGTTGTCCTCGTAAAAACTGCCAGATGCCCCGACGTAAGGGAAACCATTTCGTAAGATTCTTTACTTCCAATATATTGTCCGGCATAGCTTTATTCCTTGTATCCTACTTTCCAGCAAGCGACCTTATGATCCGGCTCAATCTCTATGAGCGGCGGCTCCTGCGCGCTACATTTGCCCATAGCGACCTCACAGCGGAGGTGAAACCTGCATCCTGTCGGGGGAGCGAGGAGATCCGGCGGCGCACCGGGGATGAATGAAAGATGGTCTACCTTTTGGTGAAGACGCGGCGTCGCTGCCAGCAGTTTTTTGGTGTACGGATGGGCTGCCCGCTCGCTGTAAATCTGCTGGTTGGTGCCGATCTCGGCGATTTTTCCGCCATACATCACCATGATCCTGTTGGCAACTTCTGCCTCGGTTGCGAGATCATGGGTGATGAAGATACACGAGAGGAGAGCCTTCTCCAGCTTCAGTTTTTTAATCAGGTTGAGAATCTGGCACTGAACGATGACATCGAGCGCCGTGGTCGGCTCATCGAAGACGACGACCTTGGGGTTCATGAAGAGCGCCATCGCGATCACCACTCTTTGCTTCATCCCGCCGGAAAGTTCATGCGGATACCGTTTGGTCACTCCCGCAGGCAGTCCGACGTAGCCGAGGTATTTTTCGATGATGTGCCAGGCTTCTTCCTTCTTCATCGTCTTGTGCTCCAGCATAGTCTCCATCATGAGTTTGCCTATGGTAAAAACCGGGGTAAGGCAGTTCATGGCACCCTGGAATACCATGGCGATCTTCTGCCAGCGGACATGGCGGCGCATCTCTTTTTCCGCAAGGGGCACGATATCTTGGCCGTCAATGATGATCTGCCCGCCGGCGATCTTGCCGGGCGGCATCGGCATATTTAGCAGAGCGAGGCCAGCGGTGGTTTTACCACAGCCGGATTCGCCGACAATGCCGAGAGTTTCACCTTCCTGTAAGCTAAAGGTGATGTCGTCGAGCGCCCGCACCACCCCTTTGCTAGTGTAATAATAGAGCTTCAGATTGTTTACTTCTAATACATTGGTCATACTTTTTACCTTGTTCTAAGCTTGGGATGAAGGATCTTGTCCATCGCAAATCCAATGAATGCAAAGGTCATACCCATGAGAGAAATCATTAGCCCTGGCGGAATCACCCACCACCAGATGCTGCTCAAAACAGCCCCGCCCGTGAGTGCATCGTGGAGTATCTGTCCCCAGGTGACGATCGTGGCGTCGCCTAGCCCGATCAGGCTGATGGTAGCTTCGTAGACGATGGCACTGGGAACGGAGAGGGCCATAGAGGCAAACGAATAGGGGATGAGGATGGGCACCATATGCTTGAAGATCAAACGCAAGTGGGATCCGCCCAGCGCCCTCGTCGCTTCGATATAGGTTTCTTCTTTGAGCTGCAGTGCCATCGAGCGAACGGTTTTCACCGGGCCGGTCCAAAAGAAGCAGCACATCATTAGGATGAGTACCCAGATGCTGGGTTTGAACACGGCGCTCATAACGATGAGGACGGGCAAGAGCGGGACGCTCACAAAAATTTCAAAGACCCGACTCATGATCGTGTCCACTACGCCCCCGAAATAGGCGGAAACTACGCCGTACACCACACCGATACCGACCGAGATAAGGGCGGTAAGGATGCCTAATAGGAGTGCCCATTTGGTTCCGGCAATAATGCCGGTGAAGATGTCTCGCTTGCCACTGTCCGTTCCCAAAAGACCGGCAGTGCTTCCGGAAATCACTATCGAGGTGTCATGAATTTTACTATCTTCCTGCATCAGGATCGCCGTCACCGTAAACCGGTATTTCCCCTTGAGCGGCTGGGGATTTGTCAAGATATCTTGCGTCTTGGCAAACAGTACCCTCGTCGGCACGATGGTGGATGGGTCTATGGTTCTTACGGCCTCGGGTGCAGCGAACTGGCTCAAGAAGTCCGGCAAGGACTTTCTGGCATCACTATCCAGGGAAAGCCGCTTTTCTTCGTCACCGAGAAAATCGAACTGCGCCTGCAGCAGCTCGACGCCAAAATTGTCAGGGCGTGCCAGCTTGATGACGAGAAGTACCGAGCTTTTCCCCTTGACGCGAATGATGATGTCGAGGGGTGGGCTGTCGAACTGGTAGTCATAATCGAAAGTCTGCTCGACACACTGTAGACCCTCCATAGCGTTCATTTTCTTTTCGCCCAGAGCAAGGCGTGCTGACGTTGCCAGCTTTTTACTCCGGAAAATATTGGTCCATACCGGAGGCGCGCTTTTCGGGTTGTCATCCCAATAGGTGATATCACGCCATCGCGTATTGCCATCAGGGAAGGGCAGTATCTGATGTTCGAAAAAGACAATGGCGAGGGCCAAGAGCAAGATGACCACGCCGATGATGCCGGATGGCACTTTTTTAAATTCGTTCCAGAAATCTTTTAACCAATATGTCAAATCTTGAGCACTCATGCTTTTCCACCTACCTTAATTCTTGGGTCAAGGAACCCGTATATCAAGTCGAGAAAAACCAGGCCGGCTTGATAAATGCCTGTGGTAACGGCCAAAAGTCCTAACAGCACCGGAATGTCGTTCTGTTCCAGCGCGATCCAGTAGAGGTTCCCCATGCCAGGCCAATTGAAAATGCCTTCAAATACGATATTGCCGCCGATCGAGGCCAAAAGGGCGAGCAGTGCCATTGTGGTGATGGGAGGAGCGGCGGCTCTCAAGGTGTGGCCATAAAGGACCTTGAATTCAGGAATCCCCCGTGCTCTGGCGGCCATAATATAGTCTTCCTGCAAAATACCGAGGACAATGTTCCTCGTCAAAAAGGCCATGCCCCAAAAACCCATAATGAAGAGGGTGAGTAGCGGCAGCATCATGTGATAGATGAGATCTAGCAGAGAAGCGATGGCGCCGGTAGGTGCCGGCACCGAGTGTAGCCCTCCTGAAGGGAAAATCGGGATGCCATACGAAAAAAACATGATCATCAGCATGCCCAGCCACCAGGAAGGCATACCAAAGACAATCATGGTGAGAAGCGAGGTAGCTTTGTCGAGCATTTTGCCGGCCTTCTGGGCTTTTTTCAAGCCGAGCCAAAGGGCAAAGGCGACCTCGAAAAGAATCGTGGTACTGAAGAGAATTATGGTCCTCGGTATGGTTTCCGACACTATGGCCGCGACCTTGCGCTCGCCGGACGAGGATCTGATGATGGTGGAGTCCCCGAAATCGAAGCAAAGAATTTTCAGCGTACGATAGTAAACCCGGTACATGAAGGGTTTGTCCAGCCAGTATTCTTTGATCTTCTGGCTCTTCCGCTCGGCGATAAAAGCCAGTACCTGAGCCGGAGGCATGTTTTTCAGCTTGCTAATTTCCTGGTGGATTTCTTCATCTATTTTATAACGGGCCGTGGAATCGCTGGTGGTATTGAAAAGAAGGGAATAGATAAAGATCAGGATAATGTAGATAAGCAATCCATTCAAGATACGCTTGATAAGATATTTAAAGTACATAATCGTTTCTTTCCGGTGTTTTTGTCTGAACCATGAAATTTCGTATTACTTCTGCCAGTTTTTCTGCATTATACACTCTTTTCCCTGCAATAGCAATGATTTGATCCTGGCTTTGTAATCCATATGTGCGGTGGCGTAAAGGGCAGCCTGCACGCTGTCCGTCATTTTCCCGCGTCAGGTTTTTTGCCCAGATGCAGCCGAACTGTGAGCACGGCCTCTTGCAGTTCCACGAGGCCGAATTTCTGCTGGTAATCCACGAACACAAAACGCCTGTCGGCTTGCGACACCACCTGGAGATAAGAGTCCAGATTCGCCAAAAGATGCTGATAGGCCGCGCTCGCCTGCTGTGTTTCAGGGTAAGGCACGACGAGCAAGGTATAAGCCTCGCCCTGATCGCTTTGATAATCACCGCTCATGGCAAATAGCTTGCCCTTGAGCTGCAAGATGTCACCCGTGCCCAAAGTGAAGATGCTCTGCAAGGCGACCGGGCCGCGCAACAGACGTTCCGAGCCGACGACTAAACCTTGTTGCGGCAACACCTCTAGCAAAGGCTGACACGCTGCTGTCGGCAACTCTGCCAGTATCTGCTGCGTCAACTTTACCATGACCGGCAGGAACTCCGCCTTACCCAGAAAATTGTTGACACGCACCAGATAGCGGCCGTGCAGGATGGTGAACTGGTATCTGTCGCCAGAATTGCGAGAGGAGACGCCGGCCACCGGAGTTTCCTTACCGCAGCACATGAGGTAGCTGCCGAGCGCCGCTTCGCCGCTCTGCATACCATACACTTCGATGGCGATTTCGGCGCTGTTGTTCCTGTATTTCTGCACCAGCACGCGCTCGAAGCCAAATTCCAGGAACGACTCGGCACCGCCGTCAATGTAATCGAACAGCTCGTCGCCGATGAAATCCACCACCTGGCCGGCGCGGGTCCAACCAGGCGCGCAGCCATCGTCGGGAAATTTTACCTCATCAGCGGCGACACACACTAACATGACCAATAAGCACAAAATAACTCCACGCACAGCTTTTACCTTCTATGAAACATGAATATCTGAAACATGAATTTTTCGCACAACTTTCATACGACTTTCGCTCGCAGTAAGTCTGCTCCACGACGATCGGAACAGCGAACGGTTGCAAATCCCTGTGCTCGATAGTTGGACAGCCGATCGTCGTTGCGCAGACTTACCGCTTCGCTCCAGTGCAGTTTCATCAGAACTATCCCGCCTTTCTGTTGTCTAGCCCCGCAGCAGTTCAATCTTGGCAACATCGCTGATACCGAGTCCGAGACGCTCGGCATAGCGCAGGTAGTCGCTGAATCTGGGGTGTTCGTTGACCGTGACACCCATGCTCTTGCGCTTTTGCACCATGATGTTGTGGCAGATCGTGTCCGCGGCGAATGCATCTGTAGCGAAAAACAGCGTGTTGAAAATGTAGGTAAACTTGGCCGCCGGCATAGGCCCGCCATCGTACTGAGCGCGCAGGCCGTCGGTAATGTTGAGTACGAGCTTGTCGCGGATGGCCGGGAACGCCAGCACTTCGGTACACACGTCGAAGAAGAGCGGACGATGCAGCCGGTTGGTGTTGCAGATGGCGCCATAGCCAAGATTTTTCGTGGCCATGGAAATGCCATTGCCGGTATTCTTGAACACCGGTACATTGATGATCTTGGTGAGCCTTTGCGTGACCAGCTTGCCGAAATAGGAATACTTGCCGTTGAACACGTGCTGGTTGAGGTAGGCGTTGTCCTTTGGTCCTTCGACGTCGGCCCAATAGTAGACATCCATGTCGAAACTGCCGGCGCTCACGTGTTTGCCGTCTTTGTCGAGCCAGCGGCTGTTGTCCTGCTTCTCGCCTTCCGCTTCGTCCATGGTCTGCAAGCCTTCGATAGCGATGCCAGGGTAGCGCTGCGCGGTAAAACCGGCATCCTTGAGCATGTAGTCGAAGCGATCCCAGATGACGATGTTGCGCCGCTCCAGGCCACAGTCGGTGAGCCATTTGACGAGGGCATCCACCACTTCGAGCCGCGTGCTGATAAGTCCGGCGCCCACGGGATTGACCTTGATGCCGACAACGTCGTCCTTGCTGAAGAAGAGGCCGAAGCTGTCGCGCAAATTTTTGCCGGTCAGTTTAGCGATGCCCTCGGCCACCATCGCGTCTACCACTTCGGCCACCGGCTTGTCGTCCGCCATCGCCTTGTCGTTCTTTATTTCCACCACTTTAGCGGGGAAAAGCCCGGGCAGCGAGGAGGGGGTACGCGGGATTTTCAGTATTTCTTCGATATTGGTTTTCGGCTTGGCCGGCGGCACGTTTTTTTGCTGGTCTTGTGCCCAGGCCAGCGGATTGCCGAGAACGAGGCCGGCGCTCAGCACGCCGCCGATTTTCAAAAAATCACGCCGATCGACTGCGTATCTGTCTTGCATCGCCTGATAAGAATGGTGTTTCATAAGACTTCCTTCCTGAATGCAAAAGTTCCATTTGCCAGACACCCCATTTTCGCACGATTTTTACAGAAATCAAGCGAATCTCGGCTGGTGTTGAGACAATTCCTTTGCGGTTAATTTGTTGAAGATGTTACACATCTCAATGATTTTGGGCAGGGTCATTTCATTCTCCAGAGCGGGTAGTAAAATCTACAATGAGCGCGGCAAATGCCTTCGTAACGAGGATCGGCTGTCCAGCTTACGCGCACTCTGATTGCAACCGTTCGTTGTTCCGATCATCGTGGAGAAGGCATTGCCGCGC
>JAGVGO010000101.1 GCA_020057085.1 Planctomycetota bacterium
AACTGTGAGTCAAAGATGTGGGTACAAAACAGCCCGCCAGGGGAGAGGTTATACTCTACCCATAATTTTTCTATCCCCCCGAAGTGTTAGATACGCCCCATTCTATCTACACCAACGGCGAGAAAACGATTCCGATCAAAAGGCATACTGTATTTGATCGCATCACTGCCAACGAGTTATGCAAACAGGCAGGCTTAAAGCCGAAATTTTAGCGATTTAGGAATCACAGATTATGCAAACGCCGCAACTACCGCAAAGAGAGTCACAAGAACTACCACAAAAGTGGGAACAACTGGAGACACTCGCGCCGTGGCGTTTCAAGCTTCTGACTAGCGACTTGGTGGAACACAAGCTCACGACACTCCAGGATATCTACCGCGCCGAGCTCTTGCCGGAATACAAAATTTACCTTATGCTCGAAGCCCTACGCGACGAACGCGCTGCCGTGCGTGAGGCGGTGTTTGCCGGCCTCGAATGTCTGGGACTGAACAATCGCCTGCTCATGCCTCTGCGTCAGCTCGCAGAGGGCAACAGGCAAGGCCTTGTCACCCTCTGCGAGATCATGGCGGCACTCAACGATTTCGACGCCGTCGCCGTCCTCATGCTGCTCTTGCAACTTCTCGAAAACGGCAAACTCACTTGCGACCATTCCCTTTTGCTCTTCTTGCGTGATGTTTCTGGCAGATATCCACTACCGCCCGCCTTAGCAGTGCGTTTTTTGCGCCTCCTGCTCGATGCACCCTGGCCACAACAAAGCGAAACAGCTCGCCTCTTGTGGCAAGTGTTCGTGACCCTGGGACGCGGCTGCAGCGATGTCGCTTATCAATTTTTATGGCAGGAATTGCGGCTGCGCCAGGCCGATGACAAGCGCACTTTCCTGCTCCATGTGTTGCGAGAGCTTGGTATCCGGCCGGCTGACGAAGAAGAGTTTTTTTGCCACATCAGTGGCCCTGAGCTTGACAAATACCTGGAGCGGGCACAGACGTTGTATGTGTTCGAGCGAGATCTGGCCACCCGTAGCGAGCGGGCGGTTCCCATGCTGTGCGAGTTGGTCAAGAAGCAAAGCGCACACGCCGTGGTGCTGCTGGAGATGCTCGAACGCATTCTGTGTCAGGCAAACCATGACGAAAGCCTGATGCGGCAGTGCTGCCAGACGATACTTGCTGTTGCGCAAAAAACAGGTGTGCCGGCACTGGAGTGCATCGTCTGGGGCACGCTGTTCCACAATGAGAAACTCCCATCCGTATGGCGCAAGGCCTTTGCCCGAGAGATCGTGCTGACTATCCTCAATCACAAATCCGTGCCGGAATTTTATGAAGAGATGACCACAGCCTTGAGTCGCCTGGGTACGCCAGCAGTAGAAGCCATCGTCGCCGTGCTATTCGGCACACAGTACCGCACTCAGGTACGTAAAGCCGGAGCGCAACTGATGCGCTGCCTCCATGACCTTACACGTAACATGAGCGGCAACATGGTGGGCGAGGTATTGCAGGAATTTGTGCCGCGCAGCATGGAACAATTGGCCGAGATCGCCAGCCAGCCCAAAGTGCCTATAACCGAACAGCAACTGGTAGGAGAGTGGGTGGTTTTCCTCTACCGTCTCGTGTCTATGCCTTTATTCCAGAACAAGAGCATGGAGAAAAAGCTGCTGCAATTTGCGTTGGAATCGTTGTGGCAATTCCCCGCCACCGGTAGCTTGATCAACGTGCTGGCTGAGATGTTCCCCTTGTTACTCCCCGCAAGTAGAAAACAAGTGGCGCAGCTTTTTCACGGACTGCTCCAGCGCAATTGGGATGTGGCCGGCTACGACTTCGATAAAATAGAGGAAGCGACAGATGTGCAAATTCACCTGTATTGGCTGCCGGTGATACTGCAAGGAACAGCCAGGATTTACCTCAGCCTGCCACGTCGCAATCCTGTGCGTACGGCTTTGCACCAGGCCATATTGCAGAAATGGCAGGCGGTACTTACCTGGAAAGAGGTGTGGAGCCCGGGCAATATCACGCTCTTCCTCAAGACCATGGGCCAGCTTTTGGCCGCCTCTCACAGCCCAAAAGAGCAAGAGAGCCTGGCCGCTGCCATTTTGTCGCGGCGCGAGCAATTCGCACCCGCCGCGATACTCTCCACACTCATGCCACTGTGGACAAGCGACATCGCTGGCGTGAGGGATGCCTGTCTGGCACTCTTACAAAATCTGCTCGACTCTCTTGCCGAGGATGAAGTGGCAGGCGGCAGCTACGAGGCGCTGGGGCAGATATTGCTCAACTACACGACATTGACGCCGGAGCCTCTTTCTGCCGTGCTGCATGCCCTGGTAACTGGCTATCATAGACACCACGAAAAAGCGGTTGGCACGATTTCGTTCCTGCTCAAACAAAATGAATTGCCCCCCTCGCACAGGCAATTTTTGCAAGACAAGACGGGATTTTAAGGGACCCATCTGGCGTGCGGCTGTCCGCAAACATGGCATAATGAAGCCAACGGCACACCAGCGAGACAAACACGAAAGAAAAAACTACATCGCTCAGGAAATGCGCGCCTTGGGCAATGCGCACCAGGCCGATGCCGTAACCTGTCGCTACTGCGGCCACGAAGACGATTTTGCGTGCGCGTCCACGCAACACCAAGGCCAGCGCAATGAAATAAAAACCGGAGGCGGCGTGTCCGCACACAAACGAGCCGTTCTTCTCGCATTCCTGCGAAGCGACAAAGGCCGGCTGGAATGTCTTGTGGCCGCCGAACTCTTTGACTTGCGATGGACGCGGCCGCCCCATGTGGTCTTTTAGCAGGGTATTCACCACAAGCACCGGCCCGGCCAGAATCGCCAAAATGAGGTAGAGATAAGCCCTGCACGCAAGACCGCACATGCTCGCACGGCGTCTGAGTAACAGGTAAAGCCAGGCTGCTCCAGCCAGCACGCCGACCGCGTAGACGCACTTGGGAGCCAGCCAGTAGATCGCCACGAACGGCGGGAATTTTTTCAAATAAAATGTTTGCCCGCAGTAAAACCAGGAAGAAACCGCGAGGTCAAGCTGCGGTACTAGCCAGAACATGAGTCCTGCCAGCAATGCCGCCATCAGAAATTTACGGGATACACCGAACATGAAACAATTTTTCCTCCACATGCCGACCTTTTCCCGCCATCTGGCACTCGCCGGCGGCCAGGAAATGATACGCCATAAATATCGCTATCTGGGGGTATTGCTCTTTGTCGTCTGCTGCATGGCGACGTGCGACAAACAGCTCGCCATGCAAGTCGCGACATACCGCCGAACACAGGCCGAACAGCAAGAGCGGATGACTCCTGTTATGAAACTCGTCTCTCGCTCGGGTGAGTTGCAATACCCTCTCCTGATGATGATCATATGCTATCTGCGTGTCAAAGTAAAGTACAAAAAAGAACCGGAAGAATTGAATCGCCAGCGCAAAATTTACAGTGATCTGGCATATCTGGTGCTACATACGGTAGTGCTCGGCCAGATATGCAAACTGCTGGCCGGCCGGGTACGCCCCTACATTGGCATGGACCCGTGGTGCTGGCAGGGTCCTTACTTCAACAGTGCATACCACAGTTTCCCTTCCGGCCACGCTCTCACCTCGGCACTGTTTGCCACCTATGTATGGCATCAGAAGAGCGGCAAAGCAGGAAAATGGCTAGTGCTGGTGTGGGCACTCGCGGTAGCGATGAGCCGCTTCTACCTCAACAGGCACTGGTTGAGTGATATCGTCGTCGGACTCGGCGGCGGTTTTTTCATCGCCCGCGCCCATTGTGCCCATTGCACAAAGGAGAGCCGCCAATGATCTCGCGTATCGCTCGTTACTTGCGTGCGCGCACACTTTTTTGCCATGTCTCTGCCATCGTCCTGGCTGGCTTACTCACCCTGTTGCCAGGCACGTCTCTTTTGCCGCTGCTCGACCGCGACGAGCCGCGTTTTGCCCGCGCCACGATAGAGATGATAGAGCGTGGCACCTGGGCAATCCCGTACTTCAACGGCGAATATCGTTTCGACAAGCCGATTCTCACCTACTGGCTGATGCGTGTCGCCTACACCCTGTGCGGTTTTAACGAGATGGGTGCCCGTCTGCACGCCGTAATTTGTGCCATACTGGTGGCACTGGCCATCTACGCCATAGGTCGCGCCTGGTTTTCGGCGATGAGCGGATGGTGGGGCGCGCTCTCCTGGCTGACCGCGGTGCAAACGCTCATCCACGGACGCTGTGCGCTGGCCGACATGCCGATGGTGCTGGGTGTCGTGATGGCACAGTGGGGGTGTTACGCACTGCTGCAATATCCGGCCACGCCGTTTCCCCGGCTGCCTTTTCTCGCCTGCTATGGCGGCATGGCGTTTGGCGTTCTCGCCAAAGGGCCGGTAGCTCCTTGCGTCGTTGCCCTCACCCTCGCGCTCTTGCGTTTTGTTTTCTGGCGTAAGCCGCTTGCCTGGGCAAAGCTCCGCTTCGTGCCTGGGCTTTGCTTCACCCTGGCACTCGTCTCGCTCTGGGGTATCCCGGCTCTCATCATGACACAAGGTATGTTCTGGCAGGTAGGCATAGGCAAGCATGTCATCAGTCGCGGACTTGAAACATTCAACGGACGGGTCTTTGTGCCTGTCGTCTACTACCTGGCGACTTTCTTTTTCAGCCTTTATCCCTGGAGCTCCTTTGCCGGGCAATTGGCACACATGATGCGACAAGAATGGAACGAGAAGCTGGCCTACCTCGCCGCCTGGTTTGTCGCGCCTTATCTCATCTTTGGCTGCTGTGCCACGCAGTTGCCGCATTATGTCATGCCGGCCTTTCCGGCCTTCTGTCTGGTTTTGGGCGAGCTGCTCGCACGTCCGCGCGCGACTTCCTCCCTGGCACGTTACTGGTTTGTCGCAGTGGTAGCGGTGTTTACGCTTCTCTCGCTCGCTATGCTGGCAATGGCATATAGCGTACATCTGCCCGCTGAGGCTGCGGGGCTGATACCCGCCATGAGCGGAGTGGCTTTGGCTCTGCTGGCGCTGAACGGACTCGGCATACAGTTATGGCGGGGACAAAAGCACGGTTTTGCCGTTGTACTGGCGCTTTTCGGCGTGGGCGCCGGCGGTTGGCTCATCGCTGATGGACTGCGCCACAGCCTGGTGACGGCAAAGCTTTTCCCGCAGTTCGCAGAATTACCGGCCAAGGTTCAGTGCACGGCTTGTAAGTTCAACGAACCATCGCTCGTGTTCTACAGCAACCACTATTGGCAGATGGCCAGCAATAGCCAGGAATTGCGTCCATTGTTACAGCGGAGCGGCCGGCAACTGATCGTCATCAAAGATAGCGAAATGAAACTGGCGCCGTGGCTATGGCAATCTTTGCGCGGTTTGCCGACGACATTGCCGGCAACGCAGGAAACCGACCTCGCCAGTCTCATCGGCAGATTCAAGGCACAAGGCTATCGCCAGCTCATAGTAGAAGGCTTCAACCCGGCGCGCGGAACGTGGGTGAGACTACGGGTGCTGGAGCGCCTCAGGGAATGAAAATTAGGAGTCGCCAAAAAAGTGGAGAATCTGTTGTGCAAACATTTTTAAGTATCAGCCGTTTTCATATCGTCACGATAGCAGCGTTGGGAACCTTCACTTTTGGCTGGCTTTTCCTGGGAGAGTACCCCTGGTTGCTCTCGTTCATTTGCGCGCTCGACTGGTTCATTGTCAACCTGCTCAATCGCGTGGTGGATTTACAGGAAGATCAGGCCAACCAAATTTTCGGCACACCTTTCGTTTCCCGCCACAAGCCTCTTTTGCTGTGGACGGGATTTTCATTGTTGCTGCTGTCGTTAATCGCTGTCTATTTCTTGCTACCGGAGATCACCATCTTCCGCCTCGTCTACCATGCTCTGGGGTTGAGTTATAACTGGCCCTTACTGCCGGGCAAACGCCGCATCAAAGAACTCTATTTCTGGAAAAACACCGCTTCCGCCATCGGTTTTTTGCTTACGCTTTTTTGTTATCCTCTGGCTCTGGCGTATGGCAAAGGAAACGGCTGGATTTTCCCGCCGGGAATCACTCTCTGCACTGTCCTGCTTACGGCCGGTTTCTTTTTTTTATTTGAAATCAGCTACGAGGTTATTTATGATCTTAGAGACCAGGCTGGCGACCGGCAGGCCGGCATCAAGACATATCCGGTAGTACATGGCGAGAGAGGCGCAATTTATATCATTGATTCTCTCATTGTTGCCTCTTTCCTGATTCTGCTGATCGGCTACCTGGCCGGCGGGCTCCCCTGGCGGATTTTCATTATGGGAGCCGCGCCGATAGTGCAAATTTTTCTTTACAAACATTGGCTGCGCCGCGGCATCACTACGGCAGACTGTATCCACATTACCTGGCTGGGAGCCGGATTTTTGTTCGTCTACCATATCTGGTACATCACAGGTCTGCCAGGGGCGGGTTTAAAATGATGAACTTTTTGGAAATCATCTGTCTCGCTATTGTATTTTTATTTATCGTTTTTCAATTGAAATACCGCCAGGATCCGGCGCGTTTCCTGTGGCGCTTGCTGCTGTTGGCAATCGCTTCCTGGCTGGGGGAAAACACCGTTATCCATGCCTACCATTTTTACAGTTACGCACCACGCTGGACCATATTTTTAGACCGGGTGCCTTTGCTGGTCGTCCTCATCTGGCCGGTGGTCATCGCTTCTGCCTGGCATCTGGTAGGCTACCTTTTTCCCGCGCGCACCGGCTGGCTTACCCTGGCCGGCGGCATGCTCGTCTTGAGCGATGCTTCGCTCATCGAACCCATTGCCGTGCAAGCACAGTTGTGGCAGTGGCACGAGCCGGGTATTTTCCAGGTGCCACCCATTGGTATCCTTGGCTGGGCTTATTTCGCAGGCTGCTGTATCTTCATCATGGAAAAGAACAGCAGAGCAAAACGGCATGCATACTGGGACGCCTTGCTGCTTGTTTTTCCCCCTCTTCTGACCCATCTTTTTCTCCTGCTTACCTGGTGGGGCGGCTTGCGCTGGGTAAATAGCCCAATTTCTGCAGCGCCGATGGTGGCCATTGTCTGTACCATTTCCCTTGTGTTGACATACCTGGCATGGACCAAAGAATCTGCTCGTAACATACCGCGCATGGAGATGTTGCTACGTATTCCCGCTGCCCTTTTTTTCTTTGCGCTGCTGGCCATGTACGGGCGCACGAATCCGCCGCTCATCGCCTGTGCAATCGCTTTTACTCCTCCCTACTTGGTACTGACGATAAAGAGTGGTAAGTCGCAATAATATGGAGTTTTTATGCCAGAATTACAATATCCGGACGACGCAAGATTTACCTGCGTGCAATGCGGAGCATGTTGCCGGGATTTACGCATACCTCTTACCGCCGCAGATTACGAGAGGCACAGTGCCGTCACCTGGCTGGAGAATCTCACGCACAAGAGCAAAAAATTGTTCGACAAAAGACGTGAGCGGCAAGGCGAGGTTTGTTACTTTGCCCACCATCCCGTCCATGGCTGTGTGTTTTTACAGCCGGACAACCTTTGTCTGGTACATAGCGCAAAAGGTTATGATTACAAGGCGTTGGCGTGTAAACTTTTTCCCTTCAAATTCATTCCGTCGCCGGATGGTATCCGTGTAGCACGCAAATTCCATTGCCCTGCAGTGATTGCCAACGAAGGTGAGCCGCTCAACAAGCAGCACAAACAGCTCAGTAAATTGTTCGGCGACTATTGCCAGAGCATACAGTGTGAAGTGCCGTCAGCCGTCATGTTTTACCACGACTATGCCATTCCCTGGCCGGCATTCGCCCAGATTGAAGCCACCTTGTTCACCGCCATCGAGATAGGCGATCTGCCGCTCTACAAACGACTACTGTTGTGTCTGCGCTTTATCCACGCCTGTAAAATAGAGGCTCTGGGGCAGCAAGGCACGTTCGGCATCGAACTCGATCCACAGAAAATCTTGTGCGAGCTGCTGCAAGAGAATATGCAAAAACGCCGGCCTGCGTTAGGAGAGCGAGTCGTGGTGACACAGTTTCTCGGTTATTTAGTTGCCCACTATAGCAGACGATCCGTGTGGCATTCTCTCTACCTGCCGCTGCGCAAGCTCAGTCTTGCTCTGGGCATCGGGCACGTGCAGTTGCCCGGTTTCACTCATCCAGTAGCCTTGTCACAACTTCATAATTGCCCGCCCTGGCAGCCGACGGCTGAATGCGAAGCTCTGCTACACTACTATTTCCGCCAAAAACTCCTGACGCGCGACTATTTCGGTCCCGCCTGTTTCAAGCTGCCGCTGGTCGCCGGCCTGAATCTCCTGGTGTTGGCCTACCCACTCACAGTCATGCTCGCCCGCCTCTACGCATTGAGTCGCGGCCATGTAACACCTTTATTGCAAGATGTGAAAGACGCTATGTACCTGAGCGATTTTGCCTGTTATGCCTCGGACATCTGGAGCGGCACAGCCGGACGGTTATCCGCATTCATGCTCAGTTCGCCTGCGCTACTGGAGAAACTGGTAGTGTGGTATGGCAGTGGAACCTCGACTGGCACACCAACGGGAGAAAAACAATATGCCGGAAAATAAAGAAGAGAGCAAGAGTTTCGGGCGTTACCAGATTGTCAGAGAACTGGGGCACGGCGGCATGGGCGTGGTGTATCAGGCCTATGATGCAAGTTTGAAACGGCATGTGGCGCTCAAAATAATGCATCAACTGGTGTCGAGTGGCAAGGAACAGAAACGGTTTGCGCGTGAAACACAACTCATGGCGCGCCTCGACCATCCGCACATCATCAGAGTGTTCGACACCGGCGAAGAGCAAAAGCGGATGTTTTTTACCATGGAGCTGGTGGAAGGCAATAACCTTGCCACCTTGCTCAAAGAAAACACGCCGCTCACGCAACTGGTGCTGCTGCTCGTGCAGGTGGCGGAAGCGGTACACTATGCTCACCAGCAAGGGGTGGTACACCGCGATCTCAAGCCTTCCAATATCATGGTGACCACGCAAGGAGAACCCAAGGTAATGGATTTCGGCCTGGCCAAAGAAATCTCGAAAAGCGGCGCTCAGTTATCGAAAAGCCACGATGTGCTGGGTACACCGGAATACATGTCGCCGGAACAGGCCGGCGGCAAAACACGCGCGGTTGATGCGCAAAGCGATGTCTATTCGCTGGGCGCCATTTTGTATGAAATGCTCACCGGTAAACCGCCATTTACCGCCCCGAACGCCATGTCTATTCTTTACAAGATCGGCTACGAAGAACCCATTCCACCGCTGCGCCTTTCGCCCCATCTGCCGGCCGATCTCGAAGCGATCTGTCTGAAGGCACTGGAGAAAAGCAAAGACAAAAGGTACAAAACGGCGCATGATTTGGCAAGCGATCTCAACAATTATCGCGAAGGCCGCTCGATCATGGCCAAGCCGGTCACGGCGCTCACGCGTGCCTGGAAATTGGCCCGCCGCTACCGCGTAGTTTCTTTGCTGAGCGCAGGTGCGGTTCTGTTGTTGCTAGTGTTTGGACTATTTTTTTTCTATCAACAAAAGCAAGAACAAAAAAAAATAGCCGCCAAAGACCGTAAACTGGCAGAAGATCAGGGTAAACTGGCAGAAGATCGGGGTAAACTGGCAGAAAAGGCGGAACGCGACAGAGCGAAAGCTGTATTGCAAACAATAGAAGCCAATTTAAGCCAGGCAAAAGCCGAACTGATACTGGCCAAGACCTGGCTTAACGAAAAAGATTACTTTAGCGCCAAAGATAGACAAAAAGCTGCTGATGAATTGTTAAAAAAGGTAAGCAGTAGCATCAAAGATAACAAATGGTATAAAGAAAATAGCCAGGAGTTGGACAAACTAGGCACGCAGCAGCGAGCACTGGAGCAAGCCGCGCTGGACATGCAGCGATATGTCATCGCTTACTTTAGGCCGCAGCATGAAGAACTACGGTTTCCCTTGCCTCCGCTTATTCCCTCACAGCCTTCACTCGATTATGCCGCTCTGCTCGACGAACAGGGGCATAAGGTTGTTATCTGGGACATCCAGCAACAAAAGCCCATCAAAATCTTGGACATCGTGCCTGCCGCTTCTGGTATCGCTTTTAGTGCAGACAATCAATGGATCGCTATAGGCGGGAATAAAAACAATATTCTCTTGTGGAATAGGGAAAACGATTCGGTGCAACAGATACAAGTAAACCCAAACGAACCCTGTTGGATCAGTTTTCTGCGGTTTAGCCCGGACAACAAATGGCTTTTTGCCAGCACTGGCGGCCTGAGGAAAGAAAGCCCATTGTTCGATTTGACCAACTTGCCCACACCACTAGCGTTGCATGATGTACACAATACTCACATTGCGGCCTTTAGCGCAAAGGGGGAGTGGTTGTCTGTCGTTCAAGGTGGAGCTGGCATTGTGCCTGAGATAACGGTCTTCGACCTGCGACAAAGCAAAGAAAAACTGGTGGAGCCGGTTCATCGTAAATTATTTTATGCCGAAAGGCTTTGCTTGGGCCCGCAAGATGCCTCCCTCATCTCTGGCTACATGAATGATATATTCGTTCACCCTCTCAGCAAAGAGATGAAAAGGAATCACCAGGAAGATAGTTTCACTCTGCTGGCGGCCCACCGCGGTGCATTCATGGATTTGGCACTCAGTCAGAATGGCCAATTTCTCTTTTCTGCCGGTGAAGACGGTCGTCTGGTGTGCTGGAACACGTTCAATTATACAAAAATATGGGAATCGGCATTGCACGAGCAGTTACGCAGGAAAGCGGCCATTATCGCCAACCCGGAAAAAGAACAGGTAATGGTATGGACAGCCCGCGTTGCCCATCGCTATACTTGGGAAACACCGGTATACAAAAAAATCAACCTTACCCAGCGTCCGGAAACACGGAAGATGGTGGCAGCCTTCCGCACTGTATTGCGCACCCATTTTGTCAGAAACAAGGCTTCGGTGATGGTGGAACTCACTTTCTCTCATGACAATCAATATATAGCTTTCCATATCTACCCTCATGTTTATCTGTGGCATTTGCTAAAAAATACGCTACAAAAACTGGACACTCCTGGCAATGTCCTGCTTGCCGGCGAGGAGAGAGAGCTTGTCTTTGACGATAAAGGCGAATGTCTGTTTTTTTCCTTGCCGGGTGCTGCATACCTGCTGCAAACCAGTAATGGCAAACCAAAACTACCCATACACACACAGCATCAAAAACAACAGTTCTGGCTGCGCCCGCCTGGTGGCTTCTTGAGCGTCAGAGGCAGGGATATTAAGCCCTTCGTGGGCGTCTGGCAGAGCGTCGGGGAACGCCTGATCATGGAAAAAGAGTTTGCCGTTCCCCCCTACAGCATCATTGCTTTGCACCCAGCAGGCAAACTATTTGCTTTAGTGCGGTCAGATCCGTCGGCATTGGAGATTTGGGACATCGAAACCGGCCGAGCATTGTCTACTGTTTCGTTGGATACGTCCAATATCTATACCGCCACCACTTTTCTTAGCGACACACGCCTGGCACTTGGCAAAGACAATGGTGAGTTAATGTCATGCAATTTACAAGAACACCAGGACAATAGCAAGATTAAAACCATCGCTTCTTTTTTTGCGCCTGTCCAACATATCTGGCATCAGGCAACCGCCCACTTGTATTGGGTGCATACCAGCAATGGTATTTACATTTACCCGGATACTCAAGAAGATGGGAGTGAGAGTTTAAACCAGATTTATCCTTTGCAGATGTTTGCCGGTTATTCGGTAGTAGCCTGCGACATCAGCAAAGATTTCCGTTATCTGGCGGTGTTGATACAATCGGGCGAGCTTCTGGTCGTGCCCTTGCCTGAAGTCAAATGATAGAGACCGGTCAGGTGTAGATTTTTTGACGGCGACTGACACACAAACGGGAGAAAAACCATATGCCGGGAAATAAAGAAGAGAGCAAGAGTTTCGGGCGTTACCAGATTGTCAGGGAACTGGGGCACGGCGGCATGGGCGTGGTGTATCATGCCTATGATGCAAGTTTGAAACGGCACGTGGCGCTCAAAATCATGCATCAATTGATGTCGAACGACAAGGAACAGAAACGGTTTGCGCGTGAAACACAGCTCATGGCGCGCCTCAACCATCCGCACATCATCAGAGTGTTCGACACCGGCGAAGAGCAAGGGCGGATGTTTTTTACCATGGAGATGGTGGAAGGCAACAGCCTTGCCACCTTGCTCAAAGAAAACACGCCGCTCACGCAACTGTTGTTGATGCTCGTACAGGTGGCGGAGGCGGTGTACTATGCCCACCAGCAAGGGGTGGTGCACCGCGATCTCAAGCCTTCCAATATCATGGTGACTACGCAAGGAGAACCCAAGGTAATGGATTTCGGCCTGGCCAAAGAAACTTCCAGAAGCGGAGACCAGTTGTCAAAAAGCCACGACATACTGGGAACACCTGAATACATGTCGCCGGAACAGGCATCTGGCAAGGGACGTGCGGTAGATACGCAAAGCGATGTCTATTCGCTCGGCGCCATTTTGTACGAGATGCTCACCGGCAGGCCGCCATTTACAGGCCCAACAGCCATGTCTGTGCTGTACAAGATTTCCTGCGAAGAACCCATTCCACCGCTGCGCCTTTCGCCCCATCTGCCACCCGATCTCGAAGCGATCTGCCTGAAATCGCTGGAGAAAAGCAAAGACAAAAGGTACAAAACGGCTCATGATCTGGCGAGCGATCTCAACAATTATCGCGAAGGCCGCCCGATCATGGCCAAGCCGGTCACTGCGCTCACTCGTGCCTGGAAATTGGCCAGGCGCTACCGTATGGCTTCTTTGCTGATCGCGGGAGCGATACTGTTGCTGCTAGGGTTTGTGGTATTTTTTGTCTATCAGCAGAAAAAATTGAAAGATGCGGCGGAACAAAATTGGCGCCTGGCAGAAAAAAAGCAGCAAGAGGCCGAACAAAATTGGCGGCAAGCAGAACGCCAGAAAGCGACCGCTTTGCTGAGAGAAATAAAGGCCAATTTAAGTCAGGCGAAAGCCGAACTGATACTGGCCAAGACCTGGCTCAACGAAAAAGATTACTTCAGTGCTGAAGAGAGACAAGACGCGGCTTATGGATTGTTACAAAAGGTAAGCAGTAGCATCAAGGAAAACAAAAACAAATGGGATAAAGAAAATCCCCAGGAACTGGCCAAGCTGGGTACGCAGCAGCAAGCCCTGGAGCAAGCTGCATTAGACATGCGGCGCTATGTCATCGTCTACTTTAAGCCGCACCATGAAGTAGTACAGCTTCCCGTGGCGCCGCTGATTCCCTCACAGCCTTCGTTCGATTATGCCGCGCTGCTTGGCGAGGGTGGGCAGAAGGCCGTTATCTGGGACATCCAGCAACAAAAAAGCATCAAAATCTTGAACATCGTGCCTGCTTTTTTGGGCGTTGCTTTCAGCACCAACAATCAATGGGTAGCGTTAAGCTGTGCCAACAGGCTGCTGTTATGGAATAGGGCAGACGACTCGGTGCAAGAGACCCACATAAACCCCAACGAACTCTGTTGGATCGCCTTTCTGCGGTTTAGCCCGGACAACAAATGGCTTTTTGTAGCCATAAGCATCTTAAAGGGCGACAAGAATTTCTTGTTCGATTTGACTAACTTCTCCGCACCACTAAAAATCCATGATCTGGGAAACAGTTATGCTGCGGCCTTTAGCCGCAACGGGGAGTGGCTGCTGGTGGCGCAACGCGACCATAGTTTGGCGACCTTCGATCTGCGGCAAAACAGAGAAAAACTTGTTGAACCAGTTCACAATACAATCCTTCCTGCCGGCAATTTTTGTTTTGGCCCAAAAGATGCCTACCTCATTTCTGGCTATATGAATGATTTATTCGTTCGCCCGCTCAGCAAAGACATGAAAAACAGTCACAAAGAAGATAGCCTCACTCTGCTGGCGGTCCACCGAGGTAAACTCATGGAGCTGGCACTCAGTCGGGATGAACAATTTCTCTTTTCTGCCGGCAAAGACGGCCGTTTAGTGTGCTGGAACACGTTCCAGTATACCAAAATATGGGAATCTGCCTGGCCCGGGCATTTGCGCGGGGCAGCTACGCTCATTGCACACCCAGAAAAAAAACAGGTAATGGTATGGACGAACGGCTCTGCTCATCGTTACACATGGAAAACACCGATATACAAAAAAATCGATTTTTTGCAACGCCCAGAAACGCGGAAGATGGCTGCCGTTTTCCAGGGTATGCAGCGTATGCACATTATCAAAAACATGGCTTCGGTGATGGCGTGCCTTGCCTTTTCTGCCAACAACCAGTATCTTGCTTTTTATGCCCACCCTGATCTTTATCTGTGGCACCTGGCAGATGACACCCTGCAACAGCTAAATATGCCTGGCAACTTAGCGACAGACCCCGGAACAGAGCGGCAGCTTGCCTTTGACGATAAAGACGAATGCCTGTTTTTTGCCAGGCAAGGCAGTGCCCGCCTATTCCAAACCAGTAATGGTAAACTAAAGCTACCTATCGAAACATTACCCAAACAAATGTTTTGGCCACGCCCGCGTGGCGGATTCGTGAGTTCTCGAGAAGGGCAAAGCCAGCCTATGATAGGAGTCTGGCGCACCGTCGGAGAACGCCTGATGATGGAAAAAGAGTTTGCCGTCCCGCATCATCGCGCCATCGCTATGCATCCCTCAGGCAAACAATTGGCCTTCATGGAATCATTCCAGCCAATATTGAATATCTGGGACATTGAGGCTGCACGCTTATTGATTTCCCTTCGTTTGGATCGTTTGGAAGCGTCGAATTTTTGCACTGCCATCACTTTTATTAGCGACACACGCCTGGCACTAGGATACGACAATGGCGATTTAATGGTATATGACTTACAAGAACGCCAGGACGACAAAAAAATTAAAATTATCGCTTCTTTTTTTGCGCCTGTCCGGCGTATCTGGCACCAGCCAAGCGCCCACTTGTATTGGGTGCACACCAATAACGGCCTTTATATTTACCCCGATACGGAGGATGAAACACAGCGTGAGAGTTTAAACCAGATTTATCCGTTGCAACTGTTTGCCGGTTATTCTGTGGTCACCTGTGAGATCAGCAAAAATTTCCGGTATCTGGCGGTGTTGATGCAATCGGGCGAGCTTCTAGTCGTGCCCTTGCCTGAAGTAAAATGATAGAGACTGGTCAGGTGTAGAACAACCTACACCAGCCGACACTATTATTATTTGGCAAGTTCAGCACGGAATATATCGTAGAGCGGTTGTTTCAGTTTGGCCGGAATTGCGTCTGTCGCATGAATGCCGAAAAAATTGGCATGAAACTCTTCTTCACGGCTTCTTGCCTCGGCCAAAAATTCCTGGGCAAATTCTTTGATCAGATCACTTTGTACGCCATTTTTCCAGGCCAGATAAAAGGCGTACAACTGTTCGTCACGGCCTACACCGCTGCTGTCATAGCCAAACGAGATGGTGTCTTTCTTGCTGCCGCCGAATAAGGCATAGAGGTTCTTGCATTCGCCCCGCAGCATGTCAATATTGAAACCTACGGTAGCGGGGTCAATGTCGTTGGCTCTGAGATAGATATAGATGCGCGCGCATTTGGAACAATGTTGACACCAATAATTTTGCTTGCCGTATTCGCTGTTGTCAGGGAAACAAGACATCTGGTATTTGGCGATGTGCGGATATCGTTTGTGCAGTATCTTGATGATCGCCATATCCTGCAATGGTTTGATCAGGCTGGAAACTTCCGTCTGGTAGTGTGTCAACATTTTGCTCATCTGCGTCAATTCAATCAGCCAATCGCTCGTCTGGTCGTACACCGGATAACTTTTGTATCCTTCGGGGTTGATATAGAAATAGTCGCAACTTTGTTCGTTGCCGACCAGAATATATCTGGCTTTGTGGTAATGTACAAATGGTAAAGCATTGAAGCTGTATTCTGTCATCATGTGGGCAAAACCCCACTCACTATAAGGTTCTTGCCAGTAATCGCCGTAATGAATGCGGGTGGTGTTGTTGTGGATGCGTTCTACCGGGCAGCTAAATTCTTCTGCGAAGCGTTCGGCCAGTTTGTTTTTGTAGGCGGCTTCGAGCGGGGCGTCGTCCTCCACATTCATCACTGCCACTGGATTGAGCCCAAGTTCTTTGGCCAGCGCAAAGGTGAGCAGGCTGTCTTTGCCAAACGACATGCTGAGTACGGCTTTTTCTTCCAGTTTATGGCGATAGTCAGGTATCTTTTGATCATAGTCGCTGAATTGGAACTCCATTCTCAAAAAAGAACGCATTCGTTCCTGGGTAGAAACACCGTCCATGTCAGCGGCAAATGGTACAGTTTTCAAAAAACAGTCAAAAATCTTATCACGGAAAAGCGGGTCGGAAGTGGCAAATTCGATCTTCGCGCCATTCCTGAGAAGTTGCGGCAGGTGCAGGCATTTAAAAAAGGCATAGTGATCGGCAAAAATTTTTTTGAGCGACTGTGGGTATTGCTTCCACACAGCTTCCGGAAATTCCAGCAGAAATGCTTGGTTATTGACTTCCAGCACGACTCCTTTTTTCACAATTTTACAATCTACTCTCATCTTCGCTCGGTTCTCCACTTGCGGTTGCGAACAGGTATGTGGCTCTCCAAAGTAAAACGCATGTATTAGGATTTAGGGTGAAGGCGGTCAGTCCTGCGACAGTGAATTTGATTTTCAGCGAGAGAACATATGTGGGGCGGCCGGTGGCCGTTTTGTGTTCCTGGCGTTTCTGGTATGGACCAACTCTACCTATATAGAAACATGCGAAAAAAAAATAGCAAGCAGTAAACCAGATTTTTTTCTAATTTAGTATATTTTTTTTTGCCGGTAAATGAGCAAAATTTTTGTAAGGATGATGCGTGCGTAAAAAGTCGTCGCCGCGGATGCGGCAGGGAAAAATTCGACTTTTTACACAGGCATCAATTGCCATGTCCAAATTTTTTTGCTTGCAATAGGGCAAAATTTAAGATAAACTTATGATAAAAAGCGTATATTTTTATCGAAAGCTAAAATTGTTTATCTTTTGTTCTCTCGGGAGGTTTGTATGGCAAAAATTCTGTTCATGGCGCTGTTACTGGCTGCCAGGGGCATAGAGGCGCAACAAGCCACTCCTGCACCCGTGCAGATACAGGTGGTATTGAATTTCCAACTGATCGGCGAGCTGTCTTTGTTCGCCGGTGGTCTGGCCTGGTGGATTCGCAAGAGGCACGTGAGCAAACAGAGGAAGCATCGTTCTCTCCCCTCTCAGCCTGCTCAATGGGGGGCGACGTACCTCAGTTTTCATGACAGGAGCAAATAGAAATGGTAGATTCATGCCGTTACTTGGGAACGCCTGACTCGTCATCAACGACAGTCAAAGGCGACAAGAACGTCTCGATCAACTATCCAGCCGAAATCGGCCGCATCATCGCACTTTTTCAGGAGATGAACAGCCGCCATCTGGGGACCAGGTCTCTTGAGACGTTCATGGCAGCGTATTCCACGAAACTTCTGGAGGAGGCGATCAAAGACCCGACGCTCCAGGAGCTGTACACCAACGAGATGTACTCACTGTTCAAAGAGGCGGCCGGGTACTATAAGTCTACGCCGCCCCGGCTGATTCGCCTGGCGGTGTCGCTACTTGGCGAGGCATGGAAAAAGAAGCGTTCAGACGACACTCCGGTGTTCGACTTGTTATTCGAGATCGCCGATGAGTGTAAATTGCCGCCAGGGCAATTTCCCAAGATGTTGCGCTATCTCTTGCTGTTTTTGGAAAACGATGCAGCGGTGCGGGAGAAATTTCTCGACTTTATCAAGGAGAAAGTTTTATGAAACGCGAAGAGTCAGGTTTGGCTGTGGATAGACGTGGGCCAACCAGCGATTCGGCTTCCGGTAATAATGCGGGTGTCGGTGCGCCAACCCACGAAAAGTTTTTGGAAAATTGTGGTTATATCAATGTCAGCTATCTGGGTAAAGGCCGCTACGGTGTTGTCTATCGTGCCGAAAAAAACGGGGAGGTTTATGCCGTCAAAGTGAACGACAAACACGAGGCGGGAGCGGAAGATCGTATCCCTCGAATCAAAGCGAATATTGCCAAGATCATACAGGAGCAGGCGTCTGGTAAGGCACAGCGCCTCGTCCACATCCCCGATCGGACTCAGGAAGACGAGGCATGGCTTGCCGTTCCCATGCGCTTGTATGTGCGATCGTTGGCTGACGTTTTGTACAAGCGGAAGTTGACTTTGCATGAAAAATTAGGTCTGCTATGGCAGGCAGGGCAGTGTTTGGCAGAAGCCCACCGCCTTGGCTTCGTGCACAGAGATGTGAAACCAGCCAATTTTTTGCTAGACGAACAGAATCAGGTCGTACTTTCAGATATTGACACGATGCACACAAAAGTAGGCGAAACACTGACCAAGAATGGCACTGGCACCGGTGATTATTGGCCGCCAGAAGGCCTTTTTGGTTGGTACAATGAGAAGCGCGATCACCGCCACGATGTGTTCGCCTTTGGTTGCATGATTTACGAGTTCTTGACTGGTCGCCTACCGAATAGCAACGAAAAAATCGCTTGCATTGAGGGCCCAATTGCGCCCTCCTCTTTGCAGAAGGTTTTAGCACTCACACTGTGTTCATATGCGAAGATTCATACGATGGGCAAAGTCGTTGCACAGCTCGAAAAAATGTACCAGGCAGAGGAGCGTGTGGTTTATGCAGGCGCTGTTTTCACGATCCACCAGATTGGAAGCAAGTACCGTAAACTGCTGGCCGTCGTGGTCGTGGCGTGCTTGCTTTTCGCGCTGTGGTCGTGGTGGAAAATCGATCAAGCTGACAAGCAAAACCAGCAATTGCAAGACAGGCTGGTAACAGCCGAGAGCCAGAAACAGGCTCTGGCTCAGGAGTATCAAGCGTTGCTTGCGCAGTGCAATCGTAAAACTTATATTTCGAAAGCCTTGGCAGTGACCGGGGATCAATGCGAGATTAGAACGTTACCAATAAGCATCTTTCAAGGAAAAATCACGGTGCATTATGCAGCACCAACACCGATGATAACTCGAGACTTCCCAACTGATTGCTATGCAAAATTGGACCAGAGGTTCCTCTTTATAGAAACTAACAGAGTAGACAGCAGCGGTGATTTCTATAGGGGCAGCGGTGATTTCTATAGGGGCATTGAGTATTTGCCGGTACGCGTCAAAATCGATGAGGAATCTACCTTGCATGTGCCGAACATCAGAGTGAACGAAGTTGAGTATCGATTTGTAAAATTGACCAGCGGCGGGTTCATATGGTCTCCACAGGATAAAGCAAGTTCAGCTTCACACCTGGTTCCGATATTTGAAGTCAAAACCAACACGTGGAAATGCCGGCAAGCAGGTTCAACAGATTCCACCAAAATTTTCGGAGACGCTCCGAAGGAAATGGTGGCAGCGATGAAACCGGTGAAAATTACCGGCTACTTTATGGAAAATATAGTAACTGAGATTGAACAAATCCCCGTTATAATCCAAAAATAGCTGATAGGATGGGATCAATCAAAAAGCCTCTGACCCATGCCAGAAGCTTTGTCGTTTACTGAACTTAAAAGCCACCTGCTGGCAGGTCGGTTATGTCCAGGTGGCTTTGCCTGGAAATATAAAAAAAGTTGTCTCCTTCCCAAAAAAATTTTCGCTATGTTGTACCAATTTTTTACCCTGTCCTACGGGCGTATCTAACACTTCGGGGGGATAGAAAAATTATGGATAGAGTATAACCTCTCCCCTGGCGGGCTGTTTTGTACCCACAAGTTTCGTGGCAGTTTTATTGTTCGCTCACGGTTGACAGTTGGTTGATGCGTGTGTA
>JAGVGO010000199.1 GCA_020057085.1 Planctomycetota bacterium
AACTGTGAGTCAAAGATGTGGGTACAAAACAGCCCGCCAGGGGAGAGGTTATACTCTACCCATAATTTTTCTATCCCCCCGAAGTGTTAGATACGCCCAATTTACACACGTATCAAATTCGTTTTTCCCTGATCTGGTACGGGAAACCGTAGCTGGCCATTTTTTCCATAAAAGGCTCCGGTTCCATGACTTCCGGTCCCAACACGCCTTTGCCCCGCCATGCTCCGGTTTCGAGCAATTCCATGGCAATGACCGGATTAAAAGCGGTCTGGGCTACGACGGCATGCACGCCGTAGTTTTTCATACACACCGTATTGTCTGCGACCTGGTAGATATATACCTCGCGCGCTTTACCGTCCTTAACGCCTTTTACCAAAGTTCCCGCGCAGGTCTTACCGTCCATTTTATCGCCCAGATGTGCAGGATCCGGCAGGCAAGCTGCCACGACATCGCGTGGTGATACTTTGACACCTTTCACGTCAATTTGCTCTTTGTTATCCAGGCCGAGCATTTTGATGGTTTTGAGAACATTGATGAACTTCTCACCAAGGCCGTATTTGAATGTGACTCTCCGGCATTTGATCCAATGCGGGATGAGAATGACTTCTTCATGTTCTACGTTGACACAACAACATGGGCCGATACCTTCAGGGAAATCGAAAATTTCAGGTTCGGAGAATGGCTCAGTGGTAAACCAGCCCTTCTCTTTTTCCCAGATAATAGGCGGGTTCAGGCACTCTTCGATCGTCGTCCAGATAGAAAAGCTAGGAGCAAAGTCATAGCCTTTTACCTCAATGTTCGCGCCATCACGGACACCGATCTCATCAATCTCATCAAACAGGTGCTTTTCCGCATACTTGGCAAACACATCCGCCATGCCCGGTTCAACCCCCATGCCGCAAAGGGCAATGAGTCCTTTTTTCTCCCAGTCGGCTGAACGTGCGAATTGGTAATCACCTAATTTTACGCCACATTGCCGATATGGATCTGTAGGATGGAGATGGGAAATCGTCATCGCCGTATCAATGTACATGCAGCCTCGCTGATAAGCAGCATCAAAAATATTCTCTGCAAAAATAGGTGCCACAGCATTCATGATGAGATCGGCGTCATGTTTTTTGGCCAGGGCCACAATCTGCTGCTGATCGCTCGCATCCAGGCGTGCCGCCACAAATTTTGCAGGTGCCCCCAGTTTATTGTAGACCTCTTGCACGCGAGTCTCGTTATAGTCTGCCAAGACTAATGTTTCCAACCAGGGGCGATCTTTAGCCAATACCGCGATCATCTCGCCTACTCCGCCCACGCCGATCAGTAAAACTTTCATACAACTGCCTTTCTTCAAAACCGAGCTTTTCTGCTTGGGCGACTTCCAAAAAAGAAACTACCATTTTGCTTGATGTTTTGGTCAATAGCTGCGTCGCTCCTCATTTACAGAGCTACGGCTATGCCGCGTTCGTCACTCCTTGCTCTTGACCAAAATCTCTGCGCAAAATTGGTATTTTCTTTTTTTTCAGCCGCCTGTAGCGGCTCACTGTGAAAATTGCATTCGTTGCGCATTTGCATTATACTATACCAACAACAGACAACAGTGTCCAATCTTTTTCGCAGGAAACAGCGTCTGTTTTAGAAAACATTGCAGAAAGCCGCGTTACTTGTGGATCTCGTGGGCGGGGTCATTGACCTGTTTCCTGTTGCCGGATGTGAAAAATTGTTTTATCTCGGGATGGCGACTCAACAGGTTTTTTTGCATCTTTTTCAGGAAAGCGCTGACTTTTCCTTTCATCTCGAACCCGTCTACGATGGGAAGCAAAGCAAGGTCGCCGCGCGTGCATTTTTCAGGGGTGAAATCGTGCCAACTTTGGCAGGATGGGTGCAGGTTGTCTTTTGTCGTGCCGTCCATTATCCAAAAATCGGCGAAAGCGACTATCGCCCCGTTTAAGTTCTTGACGATGACCAATTGCTGCGCGTCTATCAACTGCCGGCAATATTGGGCCAGCTCTTCCACGTGAAGCGCAGTTGATGTGAAAATTTTCCCGTTGGCAATTTGTGTATTCCTCACGCTGACATCGAGCATTTTTTCCGCTACTTTCCGGCAGTCGTTTTTTTGCGCCAGCCCAACCGAAAATTCACTGAGCCGATTCAGGCATTTTATGGACTCCACAAGCCAGTCGATTTGTTCGACATAGTAGCGGACAGACATGTTTTCCTCAGGGCTATGGATGTTTTCACTGCCATTGAGGAAATCGAAGGTGCATTCCACCTCTTTGGCAAACACGTCAGAGTCTGCGCCATGCGTATCTATGTACAAGACTGCGGGATGCAAGCCCAAATTTTTCGAAGCACGGAGAATTTCTTCGAGGACGGGATCGCTTTGGCGTACATGGCTCTGGATGTAATTCGTGTGCGGGCGGTGCGAGCGGAAAGGCGAGTCGAAAGTGATGGCCACATCCACATCATTGAGAAACCCTTGTTTACAGGCCGCCGTGGCACCTACAAGTCCGATTTCTTCCTGGATCGTAAAAAGAACCTTGATTTTCCCATGCGGCACATGTTCCTCTCTTATAATTTCCAAAACCTCGATAATTGCCGCGATGCCGTTGCGGTTGTCAAAACCTAAGGGATCGTTGTCGGACAGATTTATCATTTTTTCCGCGTCGCGGTCATATCCACAATACGTGAACGGGCCTCCCCACGAATCCGCGTGCGCACAGAGAAGAATGGTCGGCAGGTTTTGCGCCGTAGCCTGTACGATCGCTGAACAATTGCCAGTGGCAAAACCAGTGCCGTTGTTTTCCAAAGGCGTGTGCAAGACCGGTTCTATCCTCAAATCTTCGGCCCCGTAAGCCAGCATGTCAGCGGCGAGCGCTTCTATCACTTTGTCTTCTTTTCCCGGCGGGCCATAAATTCCGAGATATTTGACAAGATTCGGGAAAAGTCTTCCCGGCTTTATCTTGTGTTTTTTTCGCATTTTTTCGGCCGCCACAACGATATCTTGTAAACAGGGTCTTTCTTCGGGCTTTTCCTCCGTCCACTCAGGACATGAACACCCTCTGTCTCTCAAAGTGCCCATGTTGACGAGCTCTTTTATTGCGGTGATGTCCTTTTCTGCGCAGGAACCGCGGTTGATGGCGGCAACGATTTTCGCCGGGCAGAACCTTCGATTTCCTCTTTTGAAATAGAGATATTCCGCGCGTAGGCTTTTTTGCAGGCTTTTTTTCCCTAGAACGGAGGCCGGGATGCCAATTTTTATGAACACCTGGTACAGGATGGCCAGCTCAAATTTTGTGGGATCGAAACGCTCTTTCACGAAGATTGCATCATTGACAGCACAGTCTATTTTGGCAGCGGGAATGTCGCCATGGTTGATGATTTTGAAGATGGCGCCTTCTTGGCTGACAAATCGCACAAAAGTGTCGGCAAGCGATGCACTTTGGTCTTTACCGATAGCTTCGAGGGCCTTGAAAAAATTTACAATGTTGGTTATGCTGTAATTGGCAGGGTTCAATCTCACTTTACCTTTATGGGCATAGGTATCTTGACTGGTAATCTCTTGCACCGTCGTAAGGCAAAATCCGCCGGCCTTTCGCTGTTCGATGTGTGCGCGCATTTGCTGCGAATCATCTTCTCTGGAATCGCTTGCAAACAGGTGGAAAAAAAGCCTTCTGCAACAATTCCTGGCAGCAGTAGCAAGGTGCCTAAAAAACATTTTTGGCAAACATTTTTTCATAAGATTAACAATACACCGCGAGAAGTCCCAAGTATTTTACTACAAACCACCAGACAATTGTAGCAAAAGATGGGGGAGCGGACAAGGAAGAAAAGTTATCCATTGCCAAGCGCATCTTTTTACTGTACAATCGCTAGAGTAGCGTTTTGACAGTCAGCGAAAGGAAAAACATGGACTTCTACCGCGACTATGACCCGACGTGCGATTACAAAGCCTACCGAAAATTTATCCAAAAGGGCAATTACCGCAAGGCCTATCAGTGTCTAGAGCGTTTGCTCACTTTATCCCCCGACGAAGAGGAGCTTTTGGTAGACATGGTGAATCTCTGTTACGAGAAATGCCACGATGCGGAGCTGGCCAAGCCATGGCTGCTCAAACTTCTTAAGATCCGTAGTTACTGCGAAGATTATCTCTTGTTGGCGCGCATGGAACTGAACTTGGGTGATAGGGAGTCGGCCAAAGCGGCGGTGGAAAAGGCTAAAAAATTACGTGGGATGAAACATAACGCACGCGACATCAAAGCGATGATAAAAAATCTTGAAGTAGAGATAATCGCCGCTGAAACGAGAACCAACGTCGGCAATACTCTCGACAGATTGGCAAATTTTGTCGCCACCACACAAGAGCACAGAAGGCAGTTGCGCGAGGCAAAGGAACGGCGTGGTGGCAAGACTGGCAAAAAGAAGGCCACCCACGGGCAGAGTGTTGTTGCTGCAGGTCCCGCTACTGTCAAAGCCGAAGAAATTCCTGCCCCGCCAGCCGAGGCGGCGGAAACCACCGCCAAACCAGCCGAGCCAGAGCCGTCGCCGCCGCTCCCGATCTGCCATCTGCCGATAAAATTCACTGCCGTGGCGCCGGCAGATATTTCCACCTTCACGACCCAGCCGCTCTCCACGCTCAAGGATGTGCAATTGTGGCTTGATTACAATTGCCTCACTATCCAGCGTGAGTTCGGCGAATTGTTGTGCCTTAGCGCCATGCGCGGCGTGGAAAAATACTGGCACCAGGTGGAGACGGTCAAGAAAGTTCTCAAATATTTCCGCGGTCGCGTACTGCTGTGTGACGAAGTGGGACTCGGCAAGACCATTGAGGCCGGTATGCTCATCAAGGAATACCTGATGCGTGGCATGGCGAAGAACGTGCTCATTCTCACGCCGCCTTCTCTTGTCTCCCAGTGGCGAGAAGAGATGCTGGAAAAATTCGGCCTGGCATTTCGTACCAGCGAAGATGATGAAGAAGCGAATAGCTCCGAACTATGGAAAGAGCGACTGCTCATCGCTTCACTCAATCTCGCCAAAGCTCAGAAAAATATGCCTGTGGTGACACGTGAATTTTACGACATTGTAGTGGTTGACGAGGCGCACCGTCTGCGCAATCGAACTACTCTTGCCTGGAAGTTGGTCAATCAATTGCAAAAAAAATTCATTTTACTGCTCACCGCCACACCGGTGCAAAACAATCTGGTGGAGCTTTTCAATCTGATCACCCTGCTCAAGCCAGGCCAGTTCAAAACCGAGACACTGTTCAAGAAAGAATATGTCAAACGCGGCGACGCGAGAACCCCAGTCAACCGCGAGAAGCTGCGCATACTTTTGCGCGACGTGATGATTCGCAATACGCGCAGCGTCATCAACCTGAAACTGCCCAAACGGTTTGCTACCACCATGCGGCTCACTCCGGCAAACGAAGAGGCAGAGGCATATGCCGGACTGCAAGAGTATCTGCGCAGCAAGAATGTCAACAAGACGACGGCCTATCTTTTGCTGCGCGAGGCGGGAAGCAGTCCGCAGGCTCTCAGAGAAAGCCTCTTGCGTTTTCGCCAGAGTAAGGCTCTCAAAGATATCATCGCTGCTATCGAAAAATGCCCCAGTTTTTGCAAGGGACAGGCTCTCATGGAAATTTTCAGCAAAAATGCGCAGGAAAAAATCATCATTTTTGCCCAGTATCGCAAAAGCGTGGATTATATTAGCGATCTGCTCACCCAACACGGCATTGCGCACGTATGCTTTCGCGGCGATATGAGCGCCAGGGAAAAAAACGAGGCGATAGCGCGTTTCCGTGACGATGTAGCTGTATTGGTGTCCACTGAAGCCGGCGGCGAGGGGAAAAATTTGCAATTTTCCCGCACCATCATCAACTTCGACCTGCCCTGGAACCCTATGAAAATAGAACAACGTATCGGACGCCTGCATCGTATCGGCCAAACGCGGGATGTTTTCATCTTCAACCTAGCGGTGCTGGGCACTCTCGAAGATTACATCCTGGAAATACTCGATCGCAAAATCAACATGTTCGAGATGGTCATCGGTGAAATCGAACCGATCCTCGGCTACATTTCGCAGGAAGACGATTTCGAAAATATGGTTCTGGACATATGGCTGGAGAGCACATCGCCCGAAGAAGCCAGGGCCGGGTTTACCAGACTGGGCGACAACCTTCTCGAAGCCAAGCAGCAGTACTTCAATAACAAGGCTCTCGATGAGAAAATCTTTGGCGATGATTATGAGGCATAACAAGCTATGGAAAATGGCGAAAAACAGGAAATCTATTTACCACAATTCGTTGCCGATATTTTGACGCACCACGGCGGACTCGTCGAGAATGGCGAGCAGGGATTGCTCGAATTTGTGCTGCCGCCGGCAATGGCGGCGACACTTAAGATCGCCGAACACGGGCGGCTGAACTTCACTTATGCAGATATCGCTGGCGAGGCGATAGACGCTTCCTACGATTCCGACTTGTTTACCAATATTGCCCATTTTTTTCAAGAAAAGGGAAAATGGGCAACGGCCACTTTTCCCCCTTATGAACCAGGCACAGAAAAGATCGTCAAGACCTTGCGTGAGCGTCTGTCCCTTACCAATGCCGTCGTTTCAGTGGGCAACATCGAAAGCGGCGACATCTTCTATCTGTTGGTTTACTTCAAGTATGCAGCCTTCTCCGACGAAAGGCAGGAAGGGATAGTGGGTGTTCTGCTTCAGGAAAAAAGCCTGTCAACGGCAGAGATTCAGGGAAACGGCCAAGAAATCCTGGAAAAATTGAGCCAGGGCGAGGTAATCCCACCATGCACCGGCGACGACATGGGACGGGACATATCCATAGCCTGTAAAGTAGCGGAAGGCATGGTGCAGCAACGCACCGAAGATTTGGTGAAAAGCCTGGAAAGAAGGCTCAACCGCGATGTCAAAAGAGTGTGTGAATATTACGAAACGCTGAAACAGGAGGCACGCAAAAGCCTGGAGAAAAAAGCGATAGCCGAGAGCAAACGGGGTAGCCTTACGGAAAACCTGGAACAACAGATCGGCGACAAACTTCATGCCATCGGCAGCGAACAGGAGTGGAAGATTCGGGACCTGATCTCTCAATATGCTTTGCAGGTAGAGATACAGCCTTTGGCCGCCGTGCGTATCAAGACAAGCTCACTGATTTTCCACATGGCCATCAAACGGCGGCTCTCTACCAGAAAGTTTGCCCTGAGTTACAATCCGCTGCTGCACCAGTTGGATCGACTGCCTTGTGAAGCCTGTTTCTGCCCGGATGGCAATAGCTATTATGTGTGCGACGAACAACTGCATATCGTGTGCAGCAACTGTTTAGCCAGATGCCCGCACTGCCAGAAGCAGTTCTGCCGCGCCTGTCATCCCAGCGGATGCTCGAAATGTGGAAAATGATTGCCTCACTGCTGGCCGGGCTATGGTAGTTGCTAGTTACCATTTTTCTTGTAATATTTCCTGGAATAGATTATAATGCAATTCATGTATATGTATTGTAATCACTATGTCATCAAATGCCCGATTTTCAAGAGGTATGTACGCAAAATATTTGATTGTCAACGCCGATGATTTCGGCCGGTCATACCACATCAACCAGGCTATCGCCCAAGCGCATACGCAAGGCATTCTGACGAGTGCCAGCCTGATGGTCAACGGCGATAGTTACGCCGAAGCGGTGGAGATTGCCAAAGTAAACCCTCGGTTGGGAGTGGGACTACACCTGGTTCTTACCTCGGGTAAGGCTACTTTGTCGTCCCAGCAGATTCCTAATCTGGTTGACGGTATGGGTAATTTTAGCGATAATCCGGCCAAGGCCGGTATGCGCTACTATTTCAACCATAAACTGTACAGGCAGCTCAAGGCCGAGATCGTTGCACAGTTCGACAAATTCATGGCTACCGGGCTACCTCTGGACCATGTCAATGGTCATCTCAACATCCATTTGCACCCGACCATCTTGAAAATCTTACTGGAGGTGGGAAAAGATTATCCGGTGTGCGCAGTGAGAGTGTTGCGCGAATCTCTTTGGCAGACATTGCGGATAGACAAGCACAATCTGGGGTATAAAATCAGCCATGCTATCATATTTGGCATCTTGGGACGTTATGCCCGCCGCGCTATTGGCGGCAGTGGTTGGGTTATGCCCGATTCGGTGTACGGTCTCTTGCAAAGCGGTAGAATGACACAGAGTTATGTAGAGGCAATTTTACCGCAATTGGGGCAGGGAGTGCATGAATTCTACTTTCATCCTGCGCTCCCAGGATGTCCGGAAATGACTAAGAACACGCCCGATTACCTGTACACGGAAGAGTTGGCTGCCCTGACGTCACCGGTAATGCGCCAGATGATAGACAAACTGCAATTGCAGCTGATAAATTTCCGCGATCTGCTTGGCAGACGATCTGAGTATATTTAAAGAGCAAAAAATAGTTTTTGAAAAAAACATAAACTTTGGTACAATGTGATCCATTAGCTATGGTATCTTTAATCTGTTCATCGGCTGAAAGAGCTATGGCGGAAGTTGCTGGTGAAGCAACTGATACCAAATAATTTAAGGAACAATAACGCATTAGCGGTTCCTTGCCCGGCCAGGGCCATACATGTTGCTTGCGACATGCGATGTACTTGGGTAACACCAAGAAATCTAATTGTGATCACATTTGGCCACATTTAGAAAGGCAGAACCTCCACGTGATTAGAATATTGACGCTGTTAGTTGGTGCTCTGGCCGTAGGCGCTCTTGGCCATGTGTATCTGCGCATGGGCATGAAAGCAATCGGCGAATTTTCGTTTTCCACCCCCTCTACCTGGCTTCCCTATTTCTGGCAAGTCATTACCAGCTACCACATCATTTTGGGCGTGTTTTTACAGGCAATTTTTTTTGGCACCTGGCTCATTCTGTTGAGCAAAGCAGATTTGAGTCTCTTGCTGCCGCTCACAGCCATCGAATACCTGATAGGAGCTGTCTTCACTCACTTCATCTTGCACGAAAATCTGTCATGGTTGCGGGTGGCCGGAACATTTGTCGTATGTATTGGCGTGGCCTTGATCTGCCTTGACCACATCCAGAGTGAGAGCGAGAGCAAGGCACGGCAAATACCGGAAGCGGTCAAGGCCAGTATCAGTGTACCGAACAATAGGTAATTTTTTCACAACGAGGCATGTATGAATATCATTCAACTGGCTCCCGTTGATTGGGCCATCATCGTCCTCTATTTCGTAGCGATCATTGCGATCGGCCTTTATCTTAAAAAGTTCACCAAAACCGGCGACGATTTTTTTCTGGCCGGACGCCGCAACAGTTCCTGGGTGGCCGGCCTGGCATTCTTGTCGGCCAACCTGGGTGCCTTGGAAATTCTAGGTTGGACCGGCGGTACCATGAAGTATGGCATGTTCGTCTCCCATTTCTACTGGATAGGCGCCATTCCTGCCATGCTGTTCCTCGGTCTTTACATGATGCCGTTCTACTACTCAAGCCGCATCCATTCGGTGCCGGGCTATCTCAAGCTGCGTTTCGACGAACGCACGCGTATCCTCAACGCCATTTCCTTTGCCGTGATGACACTCCTCATGTCCGGCATCAACCTCTACCTCATGGCTCTTGTCTTCCGCACCATACTCGGCTGGGATTGGCATGTTTCGATGTTTGTGTCGGCCGCAGCCATTGCTTGCTATATCGCTTTGGGCGGGCTTATGAGCGCCATCTTCACTGAAATCGTCCAGTTCTTTCTCATCTGGTTCGGTCTCTTCCTGGTATCCATTCTCGGTGTCATTGAGCTTGGCGGTATCCAGGCGGTTTTCGCAGGGCTACCGGAACGCATGGGACACCTGTGGGCCACCACTGCCGACGCGAGCAAAAATGCCATGGGTGTGACCTGGGCAGGAATCGTCATGGGGCTTGGCTTTGTGCTGTCCTTCGGCTACTGGACCACCGATTTTCTTGTGGTGCAGCGAGCTTTTTCCTCGAAAGACCTGCGCGCCGCACGCACGACACCGATCATTGCCTCATTTTTCAAGATGGCGCTCCCCTTCATCGTCGTGGTGGCAGGTATCGTGGCCTGGCGTCTGTCACAAAATGTTGACGCCGGTTTTACCTTGCTCAAGCACCCAGAAACCGGCGAACCATGGAACGACACGGCATTGCCGTTACTCATCGCCCGCTACTACCCGGTAGGACTGGTCGGGGTTGGCATCACAGCACTGCTTGCCGGGTTTATGGCAGGGCAAGCAGGCAACGTGAGCGCCTTCAACACGGTGTGGACTTATGACATCTACAAGGCGGTACTCAACAAGAACGCCAGTGATGCGCATATGGTGTGGATGGGCAGAGTCGCCACTATCGTCGGCATACTACTCTCGGTAGTCACCGCCTATGTGGCGATGAGATTCAACACCATCATGGACTACATCCAGGCCATCTTCAGTTGGGTCAACGCGCCCTTGTTCGCTACCATGCTGCTTGGCATGTTCTGGAAACGCACCACCAGTAGCGGCGCCTTCTACGGCCTCATCTCCGGCATGTCAGTGTCGTTTTGTATCTTCATGGGTTTCAAGCTGGCATGGTTCTCGCCCGCAGTCGCACGGATTCTCACTTTCAGCAGCGATCCAAGCGATATGTCACGCAACTTATGGCAGGCAAGCTGGGCGTGGGTCGTGTGCTTTGTCATGACTATCCTCATCAGCCTTGTCACCACACCCAAACCGCTCAGCGAACTCACAGGCCTTGTCAAAGGGCTCACACCAGAGCCGGATGACACCAGGGTGTCGCTTTTGAAACGCCCGGCTTTCTGGGCCGCGATAGCATTTGTGGTGCTGGTGGCACTCAACATCATTTTCTGGTAAGAGGTGTATTATGATTGAAAACAAACAACAAGAACCCTCTGTCCCTCCTTTCGTCGGGACGAGGGCAAGCCCTTTGCCGATCTGGCTGTTCGTCGGCATCATGCTGGTGGTCTACGGGCTTATCGTCGTCGGCAGCAGCTTGTTCGCATCCAGCCGACAGACCGTGCTGGCCGAGTTGCGGCCGGGACTCTGGTGGGGCAGCTTCATGGCAGTGTTCGGCCTCATGTTTGTGGTGTTTAGCTTCAAAGGCAGGAGTGGTGGAGCATGAGGCGCGAAAAAACGCAGTGGCTGGAAACCAGGTAGGTCACTGCCATGCCACAATTTCAATTGTTCAGCTTGCTGTGTGTGTCGCTATGCCTGTCATATATGGTTACCGGTTGCCACAGCTTCGAAAGAGGGAGTAACGAAAGCGAAACGACCATGGTGAGCTGTGATTTCTGCCACACGACTATCCACGGCAAATATTTTACCGCAGAAGACGGCAGGAACGTCTGTCTGCGTTGCCGTAACAGCCTTCCCGCCTGCAAATCGTGTGGGCTGCCGGTAACAAAAGGCATCGAGCAGAACGGCCGCGTGTTCTGCCAGGAGTGCATTGCCAAGGCGGAACGGTGCGACTTCTGTGCCGCTTACCTGTTCGGCGAATACTACAAAATCGGCGGCCAGCTCGTGTGTGCCGGTTGCAAGAAAAATCTGCCGCGCTGCAGCCGTTGCAACAGGCCACTCCAGGAATATCTCTTGGTGGCATCCTACAAACTTTGTTTTACCTGTGCCCACGAGGTAGACCACTGCGCCGTCTGCCAGCTTCCCCTGCTCGAACGCTACTTCGAGTTCCCCAACGACAATCGTAAATTTTGCAAGACCTGCTCGAGCGAGCGCAACCGCTGTGATATCTGCACGCTGCCGCTTGGCACGCTCCACCATCGCCTCCGCGACGGACGCACCATGTGCGCGCAGTGCATGCAACAGGCAGTGAAGACACCGGCTATGGCACAAAAGGCATTGCGCCAGGTATTCGATTACCTGGAAGGCAAGTTGACCCTGCACATCCGGCCTGGCACGCAACTACAGATCGTTGATGCCCGTACGCTGGCGCGTCTGCGGCAGAGTATACGCGGACATGGCGACCAGGACCGCCGCGCCTTGGGTTTATTCCTGCGCAAAGGCGACAAATTCGATGTCTACGTCGAGTCGTTCTTGCCTTATTCGCTCTGTGTGGCAGTTCTCGCCCACGAGTACACTCATGCCTGGCAGGCCGACCGTTTCCCACAGAACACCAGCCAACTGTGGGTCGAGGGGCTGGCCGAGTGGGTGGCTTATGAAACGCTTCTGCATTACGGCTACGACAAGCAAGCATCTCTCATTGCCAGGCAGCAAGATGTCTACGGCCAGGGGCTACGCAAGGTGCAGGCGGTCGAGCAAAAATACGGCAAGAGCCAGGTCATCGCCAAAGTGATGGAGATGGTAGGAGCCAAGGGCAAGCGGTAGAGAGGATCGACAGAAATTATGGACAACACGCGCGAGTTGTTGCCTCGCCAGGTAGTGTGGAACGAATTTGCCGTGCCCATCTGGCGGCATTCTCTCGTGATCTTGTTCGGCCCTTCCGGTTCTGGCAAATCCACTTTTGCCCATCGTCATTTCCCTCACACCATGTGCGTGAGCACCGACGATTGCCGCGCCATGATCTCTGACTATGCCGGCAACCAGCAGGTATCGGAAGATGCCTTTCTACTATTCTACACTTTGATAGAAAAACGGATGGCCAACGGGCACGCCACGGTCGCCGATTCCACAGCCCTGCGCCAGGTGTACCGCGACCGGCTGTACAAGATGGCCAGAAAATACCAGTTCCGCATCGTCCTTGTGTTCTTCGATCTACCTTTCGATCTGTGCAAAAAACAAGACATGAAACGTGAGTGCGCGGTGGGTGACAAGGTGCTGGAACAGCAGTTCAAATCCCTCACCAAAGCGCGCGGCGAAATCGCGCACGAAAAATATGACGAAATCATGGTGTTCCAGAGACAAGAGGAGATCGCCGCATTTTCCTGCTACTGGACACAACCGCTCATCGAACGGGCCGACAAGGGACCGTTCGACATTGTCGGCGACGTACACGGCTGTGCCGAACAACTGGAGAAGCTCTTCACCCGACTAGGCTACCGGCAAGACGAGACGAAGGGGTATTACTTCCACCCGGAGCGCCGGCGGGCGGTATTTCTGGGCGATATTGTAGATCGCGGCGGCAGCAACCTCAAGACTCTCGACATCGTCTATCGCATGTGGCGAAGCGGCAACGCCTACTATGTGCCAGGCAACCATTGCAACAAAGTGTTCCGCTATCTGAACGGCAGAAATGTCAATATCAACGAAGGTATGGACAAAACGGTGGCAGAACTTGCTGCCGTTTCCAACCAGGAACGCGAGCAGTGGAGCAGCAAATTTTCGCTCTTGTATGCCTCTGCACCGCCTTATCTTTTGCTCGATCGCGGGCGACTACTCGTTTGCCACGCCGGCATCCTGCCGCGCTATATCGGACGCACGGACCACAAGGCGTGCGAATGCTGTCTGTACGGCCCAGCGGCCATTGCATCGGTGAAGCCGCAAGACCCGCTCGCCTGGACGAGTCAGTACAATGCCCCGCATCTCTTGGTTTACGGACATATTCCGGTAGCCGAGCCGCGCTGGCACAACAACACCGTTGACATTGATCTTGGCGCCGGCCACGACGGCAGCCTGGCGGCGCTGCGCTATCCGGAAAAAGAGATTGTGCAGGTGAAACGATAGCTTCCGCACGGGCGTCCGTTTTTTTCGAGACGTGCTTCTCTCATAGGTAAAAAACTCATTGGCTCAAGGAATAAACATGAGCAACACCAGACACCCCGAACATCCGTTTGAGAGGGCTTTGTCCGTCTCAAGGGAAGATATTGAGATAACGCTTCGTGGCATAGGCAAGGCTCCTTGGGCGGAATTTCTGCTCAATCCGCGTCGTCTTCGAGGTAGCGACTTTCTCATGCGCTGGTCTCAAGGGATGTGGAGCGAAGAACGTCTGATGCAGGCAGTAAATGCAACAGGAAAATACTTCGCTTTGCCATACGGGCCAAGTGGGACAGCCCCTGATAACGACGTCCGCGCTTTTGAGCTTTATTTCGAGCGATTGGAGAAAGCTGGACTCGGTACTATCAAACGGCCTGACCTACTGATATATCACGTTCAGGATAAAGCACACATTGAGTCTGTAGTCCAGCAACTGAATGGTTTGAGCGAATTGCCATTCACGCCAGAAAATGACGCCAAGATGCAGAATATTCTGCAACATGCCGTCGTCGCGGTCGAATGTGAAAATAGCCTCTGGCGCGCTAAATTGATGCCCAATTATGCTACTCCTCTTACACCACAAAAACGGCTGAATGGACGGATGGGACTGAAGAAAGCCGCTGTCTTGCCAACCATCATCATCAAGGAGGAAGACAGAAAACCATTGCGGACATGGCAACAGGAGCGAAAAATTCCTATCCACATCTGGCACGCCTTTTTTGATGAGGCATACGGCATATCGCTTGCAGACGCGGAGAATCTGATTGTACAAGGCGATATTGAACCGACCAAACAGGTATTCCAGTCACCAGGCGGGGCAACAAGCGAGAAGGTGATCTATAAAATTTACTACCGGTACGCTTACCCTCTCGCCACCATAATCGCTGAACCACAATTGGTTGCAGACTCGATCACTGACAAAAATGGCCATATCCTTCCCTACGTACGCTTTGTTGGCGGGCAATCTCAATTGTCTTCGAATGCGCTGGCTGTTTTGGATGCGATGAGGTAGAACAATGGTTGCCAGAAGTACAAACAGTCTTCCCCGATCCGGGAGCGAAAGGGAGTCTCTGCGGGCACGGGGTCAATTCTGGACACCTGATTGGGCTGCTGAGTTCATGGTGGCCTATGTGTTACAGGACAAGCCGGCACGACTACTTGATCCTGCTCTCGGCGATGGGGTTTTTTTCCGCGCTGCCAAACGCTGGGCACAAGCGAATGGTTTTGATGTCGCTTTGTTCGGGCGAGATATTGACCCAAACATAATAGAACAAGCCAAGAAATCGGGGTTAAATGACAGCGATTTACGCAACGTCATGATAAAAGATTTCATACTTGATCCCCCAACACAAACATTTCCGGCCATAGTTGCCAATCCGCCGTATATCCGCCACCATCGTCTTTCTTCAACACAAAAACAACTCTTACGCGGATTCGCTGAGAGCGTGACAGGCAGGCATATTGACGGGCGGGCTGGGCTACATGTGTATTTTCTAATCAGAGCACTACAGACTTTATCGCCCAATGGACGGCTTGCGTACATAGTCTCAGCCGACATCTGTGAAGGCGTTTTTGCCAATATTCTATGGCAGTGGATTTGTTCCCAATACAGGCTGGACGCTGTTATCGCATTCGCGCCAGCGGCCACCCCCTTCCCAGATATTGATACAAATGCTCTTGTTTTCCTTGTGCAAAATGCGAAACCGACAAGCGACTTTGCCTGGGTGAAATGTTTTGTTCGCAGTTCTGAGGAACTGATTGCTCTTGCTTTGGGTCGGTCACCTATAACACATCAAGGGATTGAAGTTCACCGGCGTTTGCTTACTGAAGCTTTGGAGACAGGTTTCTCCCGCCCCCCGTCAAACGAAACCAAGCACCAATACACACTGGGCGATTTTGCTACGGTCATGCGCGGCATTGTCACGGGCGATAACAATTTCTTTTTCATGACATCTGCACGCGCCAAGGAGTTAGGCATTCCTGATTATTTGCTGGTAAAAGCAGTCGGCAGGACAAGAGATGTCCAAGGGGATAACTTCGCTCAGGAAGACATGGAACGCCTTGAAGCACAGGGGAGGCCAACGCGACTATTAAACGTTAACAGTGCGCCGTTTGAGCATCTCCCGCAACCCGTGCAAAAATATCTCCAGGAGGGCGAAACGCGCGGCCTCCCCAACAAGACACTCATCAAGACGCGAAAGACATGGTATCGCATGGAGACACGTAAGACTCCGCCTATCATGTTTGCCTATCTTGGAAGAAGAAATGCTCGCTTCATCAGAAACAGTGCTCAGGTCGTCCCGTTGACATGTCTCCTATGCGTCTACCCCAAACACTCGTCTCCCGAGTTTGTCGAAAAACTGTGGAAAGTACTCTCGCATCCAGAGACCATCGCTAATCTGCGCAAAGTCGGGAAATCTTATGGCGGAGACGCCATCAAAGTTGAACCTCGGGCGTTAGAGCGATTACCTTTACCCGACACACTAGTCTACGCCGAGAAACTCGACGAGCATCGCTCTTCCAAACAAGGTTTGCTGGACTTTGGAGAATAATATAGCGGCTCATGGTCAAAATATGCCAGACAAATCCCCATCTAGCGGGACTCAGATTTTTTTCAGGTAAGGCAATTATTCATGGACTTAGAACAAATTTGTTGCCGTACAATCGCCCTGGTCAAAGAAGTGGGACAGTTCGTGTACGAAGAAAACCATAAACTTACCCAGGACAAAGTACGTTTCAAAGGTAAGAACGATCTCGTCACTTATGTTGACACCACTTCGGAAAAACGACTGGTAACAGGGCTACACAAAATTTGTCCCGAGGCCGGTTTCATTACCGAAGAAGGCACCACATCACGCACCGCAGCCGCCTACCAGTGGGTGATTGACCCGCTCGACGGCACTACCAACTATGTACACGGCGTGCCCTTCTACGCCATCAGCGTGGCCTTGATGCAGGACAAAGAGGTGATCGTCGGCGTCGTGCATGAAATCAACCAGGACGAATGTTTCTACGCCTGGCAGAACAGCAAGGCGTACTGCAACGAACGGGAAATCCAGGTGTCGCAGGTCGGCAAACTGGAAGAAAGCCTCTTGGCCACCGGTTTTCCCTATGTCGATCTGTCGCGTATGGAACCCTATATTGCGTTGCTCACAGAACTGCTGCAAACATCACAGGGTATCCGCCGGCTCGGTTCGGCGGCGGCAGATCTCGCCTATGTGGCATGCGGACGCTTTGACGGTTTTTATGAATACAACTTGAAACCATGGGATGTGGCAGCCGGTGCGCTGATTGTCGAACGCGCCGGCGGCGAAGTGTGCGATTTCAAAGGAGGTAGCGACTACATTTGGGGTCAGGAGATCATTGCTGCCAACTCACAAGTGCGGCAAGAGCTGCTGGCCAAGGTGCGGTCTTTTTTCTGATTCACGAACCACTATTTCATCCTGGCCAATAGCTCTTCGATCTTGCTCCGCCATTCCGGCGTCGCTGTTGGCAAGGCACGCATGAGACACTGCCTTGCCTGCGCGACCTGCCCAGCCTTCCACCAACAAAGGCCGAGCTGATATTCGGCTTCGTTCCACGGTGTACGCACGACCAGAGCATGGGCAAAGGCATCTGCCGCTTCGCTCCATTTTTCCTGAGCAACGAGCGCACTGCCGAGATAAAACCAGCCGCTTGGCAACTGTGGTGACAGGATACTGGCTTGCCTGGCCGCATCTCCAGCCTCGCCATACTGCCCGCTACTCAACCTGAGATAGGCCAATCGTGACAGCAGCATGCCGTCCTCTTTATGGCGGGATAATTCCTGGCTTATCAGGCTGCCGGCTTCGTCCAGTCGTCGCAGCCGGATGAGCGTGTCGAGTACCGCGTCGCGCGCCATGGGCAAATGCGACCGTCGCCGGTACAGCTCGCGAAAAGTGGCGAGAGCTTCTGCAAGCCGATTCTGATTGGTGTACAGTTTGCCTAATAGCGCCATGCCTGTGATATTGCCCGGGTCTTGCTGCAAGATTTTCTCGAACAAAGGTAAGGCTTCGACATCTCTCTCCAGCCACAGTAGTGTTTGCGCCCGCACAAAGAGTTGGATCACGGCCACCATGTCGGCCGATTCCGGTGCTGTCGTCTCCTGTTGCGGTGACAGGGAATCGCTGTCGCCGGGGTAAGTCGGATACGAATGGTAGCCGAGTGTCGTCAGCCGCTCATCATTCTTTTCTTGCAATACGACGTGGCTTTGGCCTTGCGTCTCCTGGCAGAAACGGGCCAGGCGTTCCTGTAGATGCCTGGCGCTGCCCAGACTTTCCACTGTCGGCGTGCCGGCAAGCAGATTGTGAGTTTCGCCGGCATCGTTTGCCAGATGGTACAATTCCCCGTGGCGGCTGGCTATGTACTTGTAATCGCCAAGTAGCAGGCTCGATAGCGGCCGCCAGCCAAAGGCATGGAGCGGAAAATAGGTTTCGGCATAGCACGGCATCTCATGTGTGGAGGTGGTCTCTTTCGGCGTGTGCAAGAAATGCGCGAGATTCATGCCCTGACTTAAGCCGTGATTTTCCATATGTAAAAGTGCGAGCGAAGTGGGCATCACATCCATGCTACGCATCACCGTGTCCAGCTTTTTTCCTGCCGGCAAGAGGCCTGGACAGTGGAAGATCAGGGGAATGTGCAGGGTGGAATGGTAGAGAAAATAGCCGTGGCTCATCTCGCCATGCTCGCCCAACCCTTCGCCGTGGTCGGCGGTGAACACGATGAGCGTGCGGTAGGAAGATTTCTGGATAACAAGCTGCGCCAGGAGTTTGCCCAGGGCGAAATCCACATACGCCACTTCGCCGTCATACAAACTAGTGCTGAATTTTTCGCGGAAAGGGGATGGCGGTTCGTATTCGGCATGTGGATCGTAGAGGTGCAGCCAGAGAAAAAACGGCGTCTGCGGGGTGGCAGCAAACCGTTGCAACTGGTTCAAGGCAAGAGCGACGCTCTCGCCCGCGCGGCGCTCGGCGTTTTTTTGGTGCGTATCACCCCATGCCTCGCTAACCGGCGGCACATCGTCATACTCGATAAAACCGCGCGCCAGCCCCTTGTTCCGCGACAACACGGCGCTGCTCACCACTGCGCCGGTGCGATAACCATAATCTCGACAGATGGTGGCCATGGTCGGGATGTTGTCGCGCAGCCGAAACCAATTGTTATCACGAATGCCGTGGAAGGTGGGACTCGTGCCGGTGAAAAGCGAGGCGTGTGACGGCAGCGTGAGCGGCGATTGGGTGTAAACGCGCGTGCAACGTATCCCTTCGCGCGCCAGCCGGTCTATGTTCGGTGTCGCTGCCTTCTCATAGCCATAGCAACCGAGCCGGTCGGCACGCAAGGTGTCAATGGTGATGAAGAGTATATTGCACGGCTCCTCGCCGTGTGCTTTCCACCAATAGCCAAGCGCCACGGCAACAACGACGGCAATCGCCGCCACGCTACACAGATACTTTTTCATAGCAGCAACCCAGGTTTTTTCAAGATGAAACTGGAGCGAAGCGGTAAGTCTGCGCAACGACGATCGGCTGTCCGGCTATCGAGCACAGAGAGTTGCAAGCGTTCGTTGTTCTGATCGTCGTGGAGCAGACTTACCGCGAGCGAAAGTCGTATAAAAATTCATGTCTCATGGCAGAGCATCTATTTTTCTGTAGAAGCCGCTCTCTATTTCCAATTACGACGAAACTCCTGATGGCAAGCTTTGCAAGCATCCAGAACTTGCAGCGCGAGCTGCAATGTTTTTGGGGCTTGGCGCGCTGCGGCGACTTTCTCCAGACGTTCGCTGTCGCTCGCCAGATTCTGGGTTAACCCATCGAAACGTTGGCGTCTGGCAAGCTCCGGCAATTTTTGTTTGGAAAACTCCGGCAATCTTTGCGCCGTGACGTGAACACGGCGTCCCATATCTGTAAACTCAGCGAAATGCGCGTCGGTCACTGCCTCTGGTGTGACTGTCTTTGCCAACTTAAAACACGGATCGGCAACCGTTCCCAGCACCCACATCAGTTCCTGGTAATTGTCCACCCGACGGATTTGCTCTTCCGTCAGATTGCGTACGGGAGGGCTGCAAGACACGCATAAGCACACCAGACTGAAGCTGGCTAGAAGCAATTTGGATTTCATGGATGATCCCTTTTGCAGCACTTCACTTTTGTAACACTACTTGGCGTAACGCCTTGGTCTTGCTTGGCAGATTGATGAAACAGGCAACTGCCGAGATAAAGAGCAGCACGCTGCCGACACACACACTCATGTATTCCGGCGGGGCATAAGGTGCGACCAGGTCGCGCAAGTATTGTACAACGTGAGGCCAGGGGAAGCCGGGCCATTGCAGCAATCCTGCCATGACTACGGCAAAGAGCGCCAACCATTTGGCTACTGTTTGCTTGCCGATTTTACAGGGCAGTGTAAAATAACAGCCGCCATCTTCACCTTTGCCGAATTCCACCCAACCTTCCACTGGTTTACAGGCAAGCGGCGTCACCCAAAATTTAGCTTCTGCCTTGTCTTGCATCTGAAAAATGCGGAGTGGCGGCACCACCAGACAGCCCGGAAAATGAGGCGTAATTTGTATGGTATTTTGCCCGCCTTTGGTTGTCGGGTGCGCCGACACAGTGAGAGGGTAGACGCCGAAAGGATACATGCGCCGGTAGTATACCACCTGAGTGTCAAAGGTGACGCTGCCCAGTATTCTGCGTTCCAACTTTGGTTCCTTTTTGAAGCCGGCCGCTCTGCTGTCGGCGGAAGCAGCTACCGGGGATATATGTAGCGGTGCTGCATTAGTCGCTGCTGCCTGAATCGGTGCCGGCGAGCTTGTTACTGGATTGGCCGCTACAGTGGGCGTGGTTATGCCGGTGCTGGCTGACACTGGTGTCGGCGGATGCTGCGGCGTCATAATATTCCTGGTGTCCGGAGGCGGGTTCGACTTGGGCAGACTGAGCGTGGCCGGTGCTGATGTATTGCTCGTTTTTTCACCCGCTTCGCCACTTGCTTCAAAGGCCGCTTTGATTTGCGTAATGAGATAAGAGCTCGCCTCCTGCTTGTTGGTGAAGGAGGTAAATATGGGTGAAAAACCCAGCATATCGAAAAACTTGCTGATTTGCGGCAACACCTGTACCTGCATCAACAAAAAGATGCCACCCGCTTCCTGGAAAGTCTCTATCATTTTCAGCAGCACTTCGAGGCCTGTGCTGTTGACGGAGCGTATGGCGGCGCAATTTAAAACCAAAAAACGGTAGCCGACGTTAAAATAATCTTGCAATTGCTGCTCGAACTGGTGTACCGAACGATCATCAATATCGCCGTTCGGTGAAACCAACAGTGCCGACTGCCCGTAAATGAGCGGCTCTTGCCGCGTCTGGAAACTTAACATAACTTCTCCAATCTTTTGTTATCCTTCTTTGTCCTGTTGTTGCCACCATTCCTGCCACTCTTTCCATGCCTTTTCGCGTTCCTCGGCTGGTGCGTCTACTGGGAAGCTCAGTTTCAGTTCGGCTGGGGTTCTTGTTTTGAGTACTTCCATGGCAGCAGCACGTATATCTCGTTCACTATCTTTGAGTGCCATGATCATCAACGGAATGGCGATACGATCGTCGAAATTTTTGGTGATGGCGCGTAAGGCGGTGAACCGGATTTGCGTGTCGGCATCTTTCAGCAAAGCGTTGCTGAGTGCCGGCAATGCTTTGACTTCACCTATTTCGCCGAGCGCATAGATAATGCGCATACGCGCTTCCCGGTCGGGATGCGTGGCATGTTTCAGCAAGATTGGCACAGCCTCCTGACGCAAGGCGATCAACAGCAGCATTGCTTCCATCCGCAATTGTACATTGTCCATGGCCAACATCTCGATCAACAGCGGCGCTGCCTCTATCCCCATTTTCCGGATAACGTCGCGTGCCTGAAGGCGCGTATGGTTGTCTGCTGAAGCCAGCCCGAGCAGGGTTTTTTCCAAAGCTGGATCTCTCTTTGGCTGCTCGGCTTGCACTGCCTGCACGCCGATTGTCACAGGTTTGAACGCGATGCGTTTTTTGTCACGCCAGCGCAAATCGAATGACAAGAGGTAGGCACCAGCTTCTTCTGCTAAAAAAGTGTTGGTGACAAACAATTTTTTAGCGCCGTTTGCTATCTGAAGCGTACCCTGGAAAGGCATCCCCGCTTCCTGCAACACAAGATGCCGTTCCTTCTTTTGCCTCTCGGTGGCGTTGAAATGGTAACCTTGAAATGGTTTGCCAACCTCTTGGCTACCGTCCGCCACTTCTTCCCGGACATCTTTGTCTGTGGTATTTGCCAGCCAGTATTCCACAACGATCTTTTCTCCCACTTGGTAGCCGAGCTTGCTTGGCTGGATATAACCTCTCAGTTCAGGTAGTGCCGTAGGGTCTAATTCTGCCAGACGCTGGGGGCTGCTGCAAGAAGCCAGGCAGACGGCCAGTACCAGTAGACATCTTGGTAAATAACGCAACGAAAACTCCTCAATAGAAATCAACTTTGGCCACGGTTCTTTTTATGGCATGTATGTAATTGATATCCGGATAGCCTAAAATCAACATCAGTCCCTGCTGGTTTTTGCGTGGGATGTGGTATTTGTCTTTAAGTTTAGTGGCGCCGCTCTTGATAAAAGGCGCTATCGAACCGATCATGCAACTGCCCAGTCCGAGAGATTCTGCCGCCAGCATGGCGTAGGTAGCGGCGATGAGCGGATCCACCGGATCGGAGTAGGGTGAGGTGTGGAAATACATGGCGAGCGGTGCATGGTAGAAGAGCCAATCTTCTCCTCTGGCTCTTTTTTCGAGCAAGAAGTTGATGAGCGGATAAATAAAAGTGCGCAGCATCTCCACCATTTCTTTGCCCATGAGTACGCGCCACAATGGCCATGTCCATGGCGCGAACATCCAGCGTGTCTGCTGCCACACTGCCGTCATATCCTGAGCGAACTCGGCCACTTTTTCTTTGCCGTCCAGCACCAGGATTTGTACATCCGACGGTGGAATGCCCATCGGTGCAGTAGTTACCGCTTCGATGATCTGGGCGATCACGGCCCGCTCAACTTTTTGTTCTTTATAGTGGCGCACGCTGCGCCGCGCCAGCATCAGCTTGTACAGTTCTTCGTAGCTGGCACGTGTCTCGCGTGGAGGAATAGCGACCACGTCCTCACTCCGCAGCTCACGTCCTTCGACATGGATAGCGCCACGCGGACACACCGCCAAGCACTGGCCGCAAGCCATACAGCCGAACATACGCTCGGCATCGGCCTGTAATTTTTTGTTTTCCATGTACAATGGCCCTGCTGAACACGCCTTGACACAAAGGCCGCAGGTAGAACAACGGTCGTAATCAATCGTGATTTTGGCAGGGCCTTGGGCACGTCCCGTTTTGATTGTCATAAGTACTCCGTAAGCAATAACTCATTCTTTGTAGTAACGAAATGCAGTAACTATCTATCTTACCTGACTCGCCAGCAAAAGTCAAAAATTTTTAGTCGCCTACAGTCGCCTACGGTCGCCTAACCAGCAACAAGCCCACTCTCAGATGACGGCTACTTCTGCAATTTGACCGCTGTCTTCAAATCTTGCATCGTCTTTTCCGGTTGTTGCAGCAGGCTGTACAGATTGGCACGTAGCAGATACAGCTTGTGGTTGTCAGATGAAAGTTGCAACGCTTTGTCAATATCCTCTAGCGCATCCTGGTAGCGGCCAAGTTCCTGGTAAACACGCATCCTGGCCACATAAGAGACATGCTGCAAAGGATAGCAAGAAACCAATACCTCGGCGTCGCGGAGTGCCAACTGATATTGTTTGAGACTGAGGTAGCTATCGCTGCGCAGCAGATAGCTTTCGTTCAACGAATTTTGCCCTTCAAGTGCCTTACTTAAATCGCTAACGGCTTCCACATGTTTTTTTTGCACATTGTAACAGTACCCGCGTTTGTAGTAAAGCTCTGTATTGCCTGGGCTCTCCTGAATGGCTCGCTGATACACCTCAGCGGCCGCGACAAAATCTTTCTGGCTGGCGATAATTTCTCCCTGCAAAGCAATGAACTCACTATAACGCGGATGGGGTAATAAGTGTGCCCCGACTTTTTCCCAATCCACTTGGCCTTTTTCGGCTGGCCGCAACGCCAGGCGCGCAGGCATGCCATACCCTTTTTCTAGCGATTGTTTAGAACTCTCCATAGCTTCCTGTAGGCGACCGGCTCTTAGCAAAATTCTTGCTTTCATTTCATATAAATCGGGCATCTCGGGATTGAGTACCAGCCCTGCGTCGCAATAGTTCAGCCCTTTGGCTATGCTGGCCTCACTCTCTTTCTCGTTGGTAGCCAGCGAGGTATTGCGCCACAGTTTTTCGGCTGCCAAATAATGGCTGTATGCCTGCGTCTGCAGGCCGCTCAACGTCTGATATTCCTGGCGGCATTCACTATCCGCTGATTCTCCATAAATCTTTTGGCCAAGCTGCCAGGTAAGGTAGAGAGCATGGGCATCGTTTGCAGACAATGTAAAGGCACGACGTGTGTGAGAAAGAGCCTCACGCCACAGTTCGTGCCGTTTTTTGGCATCGCTTTCGCGCAGCCCGTGCAAAAACAGACACTGCCCCCACAAGCGGTATAGCACACCATTTTCCCCGATCAGTTGCTGCATCACACGCCATTTTTCCTGCGTTTCGGAGTATATTTTGCGTTCATGCATGGCACGTGCCATGTCACGCACAAATAAAGTATAAGTGCCGTTTTCGCGTAGTGTTTTGTCCAGTGTAGAAGCCACCAGAGAAGGAGAAATCGTGCGAGTGTTTGGTTGTGTGTCAGCGGTTTTTCTCTGGGGTTCTACCACAGAAGAGGCTAGTCGCATGCGGTGCTGCTGCATACGATGGTACAACAGAGCATTGCCGGTAAGTGAAAGTAAGAAAAGAATCACTAGTAGCCCTGACCAGGGCACTATTCTGCCGCAGCGATACAGCCATTTGCTCAGACGATACAGCGGGCTGAACGAGTAACTGCTTACCGGCTCGGCCTTTTGATAATGTTCGATATCCTGCGCCAGCGCTGCCGCACTCTGGTATCTTTTGCGCGGATTTTTTTCAAGGCATTTGAGACAGATGGCGTCTACTTCTCTGGAAATGACAGCAGACTCAAGGCTAGGCCTTACCGGTTCCTGTTGCAGCACTTCCAGGGCAATTTGCACAATGGTATCGGCGTGAAACGGCGGTTTGCCGGTGAGCATTTCGTAAAGAGTAGCGCCGAGGCCATACACATCGCTCCGTTGGTCTATGTGGTAAACATCGCCCCGTATCTGTTCGGGCGGGATGTAGGAGGGAGTGCCGATCACCATGCCGTAGCTGGATATCGAGGTATCAGTGTTCAGCATCTTGGCCAGGCCAAAATCGGTTACCTTGGGTTCGTTCTGTTCGCACAACATGATATTGGCCGGTTTGAGGTCGCGATGAATGATACCTTCGTGGTGGGCATGATGGATAGCAATCGCCACTTTGCGTATGATCTCGAGACTCCATTGGGGGGTGGGCCTTTGTTCCTTGAGGTATTGAGCCAGCGAACATCCCTCGACGTATTCCATGGCAATGTAAGGCGGGCTGCCGTCCTGCACGACCTCATAAACCTGCACCACATTGGCATGGCGCAGTTTGGCGGCAAGTTGTGCCTCCTTGAGCAGCGCCTTTTGGTTAGAAGCGGCGTTCACAGAATCGTCGGGTGTGAGAACTTTGAGTGCTACCGCGCGTTCGAGGTGCGGGTCGAAAGCTTTGTAAACTTTGCCCATGCCTCCCTGACCGAGCAGCGACAGGATTTCATAGCGCCCGATGTGGCCTGGCAGCACTTCGGCATGCGCTAACCCATGCAAGCGCCCCAGATCATCAGAAGAATTGCTCATATGACACCTTCTATGAAACATGAAATTTTCATACGACTTTCGCTCGCGGTAAGTCTGCTCCACGACGACCGGAACAACGAACGGTTGCAAATCTCGGTGCTCGATAGCTGGACAGCCGATCGTCGTTGCGCAGACTTACCGCTTCGCTCCAGAGTCGCTTCTTGAAGAATCGTTACTTCAGGCCATGATGAGCGCAGCAAATGCCTTCGTAACGAGGATCGGCTGTCCACATTCCGCGCGTTTTTGGTGCAAACGTTCGTTGTTCCGATCCTCGTGGAGAAGGCATTGCTGCGCGAATGCCACTTTGTTTCATCTTGAAAAAAAACCGGCCCGCCAACTGGCGGGGCTTCACGGGCAATTACGTTTTTTCTTTTTCTTCACCCACGATCTTGATATGTAATTCCTTAATCTGTCTAGGTTCCAGCGGCGCCGGCGAGCCATCGAACAGATAGGTGCCATTGCCGGCATTCGGAAATGCCATCACGTCGCGGATGTTTTCGAGGTGTAATATCGTCATCACCAGCCGGTCAAAGCCGATGCCGATGCCGCCGTGGAATGGCGATGCATACTGATAGGCTTCGAGCAAAAAGCCAAAGCGGCGTTCCGCCTCTTCGATCTTGATGCCGACAAATTCCATGATGCGTTTCTGCAACTCCGGCGAGGTGATACGAATCGAACCGCTGCCGAGTTCCACGCCGTTCAGCACCAGATCGTACAATTGTCCGGTAACATCGCCCGGGTTTTTCTCGAAATTGTCAACGTACTGTTCTTTGGGCATAGTAAACATGTGGTGCATCGGGTCCCACTTCTTTTCCTCCTCGTTCCACTCGAACAATGGGAAATCGGTGATCCACAGAAAACAGAAGTCATCTTCTTTGTAGAGTTTAAGGCGTTTGCCCATGGTGCGGCGCAGCTCACCAAGTCCTTTGTGTACCGGCAGCGACTTGCCTGCGGTGACGACGATGAGATCGCCATCCTTGGCCTCGCTGCGAGCAAGAAGCTTGCCGAGGCTCTCCGCGTTCATTTTCTTGGCGAGACTTCCCTCGAGCTTACCGCCGCTCACCCTGAAGGCGAACAATGGGCCGTTGTTATGGTAGGTGCGCATCACCTTTTCGAGATCTTCCACTTGCTTGCGTGAATAAGGAGCACAGCCAGGGAGAACGAGCCCTTTCACCTCTTCTTTGTTGGCCAAAGGTTTTTCCAGCACTTCGCAGCCACAGCCTGCTGCTGCCGTAGCGAAATCGAGAATTTCCATAGCAAAGCGCATGTCGGGTTTGTCACTGCCAAACCGTCGCATCACCTCTTCGTAAGTGTAACGAGGGAACGGCGTCTTGAGGGCGATGCCAAATGTTTCCCGGCACGACGTAGACAACATGAATTCCACCAGATCGAACAAGTCTTCCGGTGTAATGAGCGCCATCTCGATATCCACCTGGGTATGTACGTGCTGCCGTTCACGCTTCGGATCCTCGTCACGATAGCAGCGGGCAAACTGGTAGTAGCGGTCGAAGCCCGACACCATGAGCATTTGTTTGTAGAGCTGCGGGCTTTGCGGTAGTGAAAAGAACGAACCTGGATAGACGCGGCTCGGTACGACAAAGTCGCGTGCACCTTCGCCGGTGCTGCGTACCAGCATCGGTGTCTCCACTTCCAGAAAATCTCTCTGTTCCATGGCACGACGGATGGACATGGCCATTTTACTGCGCAGTTTCAAACGTTCCAGCATGATCGGCCGGCGCAAATCGAGAACGCGAAATTTGAGCCGCGTCTCTTCGCTGGCATCTATCTGATCTTGTATCTCGAACGGCAGTTGCTTTTTGCATTCGGCCGTCACCGTCACTCTTTCACATTTCACCTCCACCTCGCCGGTGGGGATGTTGGGGTTGAGCTGATCTGCCGGGCGTGGGATCACCTCGCCTTCAACACACAGGAAAGCTTCGCGTGAAATCTGCTCTTTCTGGTCCTTGTTCATGTCAACCTGCACCCAGCCATAGCGATCTGTCAGATTGACAAAAACAATGTCTTTATGATCGCGGATATTGCGCGCCCAGCCATACAGCACAACCTTTTGGCCGATGTGCGCCTGGTGTAACTCTCCGCATTTGTGAGTTCTCTTTAGCACAATGATTTCCTTTCTAAAAAATTTTTGCGGTGAATAATTCACTATCTTAACCACTACACTCTATGCCCGTGAAGTTGGTCGGCGCCTTTGCGATAAGTGCGGATACTTTCCATGATTACCAGCACCGCCAGCGCGAGTAAAACGCCTGCAATGATGCCGATTACCGAAAGGCCATACTGTCCCAGCAGCAGCACCAAAGACCAGACGGTCATAACAACCATAAAAATCATGGGCAACAACGCGAAGAACACATTTCTGCCGCTCTTTTTTAGCCACATGACGATGACCAGCAACGCCAGGCCGGCGAGCAACTGGTTGGTGGCGCCAAAGACCGGCCAGATGATCTTCCAGGCCGGGATAGGGTTTCCCTGGGCATCTTTCAACGTGATAAGTACCAGCACCGCGGGCGCTGCCAGCGTTGCCAGGGTCGCCACATAACGAGCGGCCTTGCCACGGCAATTGAAAAACTCCTCGACTATGTAGCGGCCCAGGCGGGTAGTGGTGTCCAGCGTCGTCAAGATGAAGGTAGACAAGGCCAGCAATCCGAAGGAAAAGCCGATGTTGGCAGGAATGCCCACGACACTCAAGAATCTGGACATGCCACTGCCATAAACCTCCAGTGGCGTTTTTTTGGTCAGCGGGTCGCCCGTACTCAGCATGATCACCGTCGTCAAGGCGATGACTGCGACCAGTCCCTCGATGAGCATGCCACCATAGCCGACCACTCTAGCATCCGACTCTTTGCTGATTTGCTTGGACGAAGTTCCTGATGCCACCACCGAGTGAAACCCGGAGCAGGCTCCACAGGCAACGGTAATAAAGAGCATTGGAACGAGCGCGCCTATTTTTGGGTTACTCCAGGCGATAAATGCCGGATATTGCAGGACAAAACCGCCGCCGAGAATACCTACGAGTCCGCCAAGGACCGAGGCATAGAGAAGATAGGATGACAGATAATCGCGAGGTTGCAACAGAATCCACACTGGCGTGACAGAGGCTACGAAGCAGTAACAGAGCAAAATCAGGTCCCAGGTCTTGGCCGGATCATTGCCAAAGCAAAGCGGCATTTGCTCGGCGCGGATGGGGATTTGTTGTCCCAGCCAGACCACGACAAATACCATCGGGACAAAGATAAGCGACGCCAGCCAGACGGGCAGTTTAAAACGATACACCGAGAGTCCGAAGCCGATGGCCAGCACCATAAACAACAAGGAAGATGTAGCCACCCCGCCGTCTCCGACAAAAGTGGCGGAGGTCAGGTCAGTAAAGACGGTGATGACGTAGACCAGGCACAGCCAGATAAAAGTTAAAAACAATTTGTAGGCCAGCGGCGAGACATACTCTTTGGCAATTTCGGCGATAGACCTGGCCTTGTGTCGTATGGAGGCCACCAGCGCAGAAAAATCATGTACGCCGCCAATCAGAATGGCGCCGAGCAAGATCCACAGTAAAGCCGGGGCCCAGCCGAAAGCCAGAGCGGCGATAATCGGCCCGACGATCGGCCCGGCTCCGGCAATGGATGAAAAATGGTGGCCCAAGAGAATGGCCGCATGGGCAGGTACGCGATCTACGCCGTCGTAGTCCGTATGCGCAGGAGTCTTACGGCTGTCGTCTATGCCATACTGTTTTTCTAAAAATCTCCCGTAAAAACGGTACGCCAGGGCAAAAATCAGCAGAGCCGAGAGAAAGATCAAAATGAGCATGTCCAACCTTTCTTGAAATGTCTTGCTTAAACTTCCCAAAATATTGGCTCACGATCTTGTAGAGAGGCGTTATCCGTGATAGGGCAAGACAAAAAATAACATCACACAAAATAATGTCGCATTGCCCAATAAAACAGACACATGCCAAATTTCATGATTGCCAAAATGAGGTGGAAAAGGATTGGGTTTACCATGGAAAAAAACGGCAGCACCTAAAGTATAAATTACGCCGGCGGCCATTATCAATAAAGGTGCCCATATGTTTAAGCGGAGATACATGCAATAAATAGGTACAACACCTAACCACCCCATAGCCATATAAGATATTTGCGACAACGATTTGGAAAATTGTAAGAAAAAAATAATCTTCAAAGTTATGTTTAAAATGGCAAGACCCCAGATCGCACCCAAAATCACCCATCCTAGCGTATTATGAAGAACGACCACGCAAAAAGGAGTATAGGTGCCGGCAATAAACGCATAAATAGCGCAGTGATCAAAAATAGCGAGACGACGTTTGTAGCGATTGAAGAGCAAAAAGAAGTGAAGTAAACAACTAGCAATCATAGATAACAAAAGAGTCGCTCCATAAATAGCGAAACTTATTAGATGAAGCCACTTATGATCTCTAACAGAAAAAACAATCAGTATAATGACAGCGGCTAAAGTCAAAATAGCTCCCAACAGGTGGCTAATCGAGTTAAAATATTCATTACTATCGAGAGAAGAAATCAAACAATCCATCTTGGTTTTGTCAAGATCCATCGCTAACCGTTTCTTTTTAAAAAGGAATTTTTACACAGGCATCAAAGGTACAATGATACTCGCAGAGCAAAAAAAAGCAAGATGTTTTTTAAAACAGTCGCGTTCTGCTTAGTCGCTGTCACGGACAACCTGCAAATCGTACTTTCGCGATCCTAAGCCTATCTCTTCTGCATACTCTAAGACACGCCGGCCTCTGAATTTTTTCCCTTTTTGCTTGGCGAGATCATAACAAGCCTGGTCTAAGGCGACAGGGTCTGTTGCCACCAGAATGCCAATGTCTTCCAGAAGAGGTTTCATTTTCCTTGGTTCACAGTCACAGCCGCCGGTTATGTTCATGACAAAATTCATGTAGATGTTGTTTTTCCCTTTTTGCGCGGCCAACGCATACTCCGCCAGTTTTTCATGGAATGGGTTGCCAATACCTGCTATGTGAAGAAGAGATTTGAGTGAAAAAATGGTAGCGGCTTTATGAGGACAGATGGAAACGCATGCCCCGCATCCGACACATTTCCCATAATCAATAAACGATTTTTCACCAATGGTGATTGCGCCAACCGCACACCTTTGCTTACACAACTGACATCGTTTGCACTTGGAGTTTTTTATTCTTGGTTTTATACCGGTATGCTGGGCGATTTTACCGCCTTTAGCAGCAAAACCCATTGCCAGTTGTTTGATGGCCCCGCCAAAGCCGGCGAACAAATGTCCTTTGAAATGGGCCAGGACAATGAACTGGTTATATTTGGCGAACTCACAACCCAGTTTGCACTTAGTGAAATGCTTCTGGTTGATCTCGACATCATAATAACTCTCACCGTGCTCACCATCGGCAATAATGACGGGTATTCTGATAAAACCATGTTGTTTTGCCGTTTGCAAGTGAAGCGTTTTATTGCAGCGTTGGCCGCCATACATGACATTGGTTTCAATGAAAGCTGTTTGTATTTTTCTTGCTGCAAGAAAATCAATGATGCCATCGAAGTTTTCAGGGCGAATAAAAGTCATATTGCCTTTCTCGCCAAAGTGTACCTTCAATGGAATCTCTTGCTCCAGTTTAATGGTTTCTTTTTCAATGATTTCCTGAAGAAGCCGTGTGGTAATTTTTTTGATTTCTGCCACAGATTGTTGGCCGTTCAATGCTTGAAAATATACATTTGACATAGATATAGATCACTCGTTTTGTAAAACCATCGCGGCGCTGGCCACGTTTTCTTGTACGACCTTCATTTTGCCATGGGCGTATCTAACACTTCGGGGGGATAGAAAAATTATGGGTAGAGTATAACCTCTCCCCTGGCGGGCTGTTTTGTACCCACATCTTTGACTCACAGTT